>DATGYC010000087.1:0-8341 GCA_035298385.1 Symbiobacteriaceae bacterium
CCGATCGACCTCCCCCGTCCCCGGCGGGTCGAGTCCGTGACGGAGCCGGCCTTCCAAGGACTGCGGGCCCAGGTGCTCAAGGAGATTCGCACATGAGGAAGTCAACCGCCGCTCTCCTCTCTGGCCTGACCTTCTTCCTCCTTTGGGAGGGCTACGTTCGACTGGCCGGAGTCTCCAGCAAGATCCTGCCGCCGCCCTCCGCCGCCCTGAAGGCGCTCTGGGAGTTCCGGGCGCCCCTCTTCCGCATTCACCTGCCCATGACCCTCAACGAAGTGATCCTTGGCTTCGGGCTGGCCCTCCTGCTCGGCATCCTGCTCGGGTTGGCGATCCACCGCTGGCGGCTGCTGGAGCTGGCACTCTACCCGCTGATCATCGCCTCCCAGACGGTCCCGACGATCGCCATCAGCCCGGTCTTCCTCTGGTGGTTCGGCTACTCGCTGAAGCAGAAGGTAGCGGTGATCGTCCTGATCACCTTCTTCCCGATCGCCATCGGCCTCTACGACGGGCTCAAGTCCGCCGACCGGGAGCAGATCGATCTCTTGAAGGCGATGGGCGCCTCCCGCTGGCAGATCCTGCGCCTCGTCGAATGGCCCTCCGCCCTCCCCTCGCTCCTGACCGCCACCAAGCTGGCCGCTGCGGCGGCCGTCGTCGGGGCGACGATCGGCGAGTGGCTGGGCGGCGAGTCCGGGCTCGGCTACTTCGGGCGCCGGATGAACACCCAGTGGCGGGTCGATGCGCTCTTCGCCTCCGTCCTGCTCCTCTCGTTCCTCGGTATTGTGGGGGTGCTCCTGGTGGGCGCCCTGGAACGCAGCCTCTTGCGCTGGCGTTCAAAGTAGAAGGGAGATCTCCTCATGCGTAAGCTTCTCGCACTCCTCGTGACCCTGCCCCTGCTCCTAGCAGCCTGCACCACAAAGCCCGCTACCCCGGAGGCTGGCAAGACGGCCCCGGCTCCGGCCGCCGCTAAGCCGGCCCCCATCTCGGTCGTGCTGGACTGGTACCCGAACGCCGTCCATACCTTCCTCTATGTGGCCGCCGAAAAGGGCTACTTCAAGGAGCAGGGCCTCGATGTGACCTTCAAGATGCCCGCGGAGAACCCGGCCGACGGCCTGAAGCTGGTCGAGGCCGGCAAGGAGACCTTCGCCCTCTACTACCCGGCTGATCTGCTGCAGGCCCGCGCCCAGGGCGTCAAGGCCGTCTCCTGGGGCGCCGTCGTGCGCTCGCCGCTCAACGTGCTGATGGCCCTGCAGTCGTCCAACATCAAGCGCCCGAAGGACCTCGAGGGCAAGACGGTCGGCTATCCGTCCCTCCCGATCGACATCGACTTCGTCAAGACGATGGTCAAGACGGACGGCGGCAACCCGGACCTGGTCAAGTTCCAGGACGTCAGCTGGGACATTATGCCCGCCCTGACCAGCAAGAACGTCGATGCGGTCATCGGCGGCTACCTGAACCATGAGAAGCTTCTCCTGGAGAAGGAGGGCAACCCGGTCAACGTGATGGCCCTGACCGACTTCGGCGTGCCGTCGTACAACGAACTGATCCTGGTCGGCGGCGAGGGACTGGATCCGCAGATCGCCACGAAGTTCTGGACGGCCGCCCAGAAGAGTCTTGAGTGGACAAAGAGCAACCCGAAGGAGGCGTTGGGGATTCTGCTGGCGAAGCAGAAGGCAGAGTCCCCGCTTGACGAGACGGTCGAGACGCAGTCCCTGCAACTCCTCCTCCCCCGGATGACCGGGGTGGGCAGCTTTGGCGCCCAGTCGCCCGATGACTGGAAGCGGCTGACCGACTGGATGGGCCAGAAGGGCATCATCCCGGCGACCGTCAAGGCGGAGGAGGCTTTCCGCTAACAGGAGGGTCCACCCATGCTTCCCCTCTCCTACCGAGTCTTCTGCGACATCATCGAGACCGGCTCCTTCTCCAAGGCCGCACTCCGCAATGGCCTCTCCCAGCCCGCCGTCTCCCAGCAGGTGAAGGCCCTGGAGACCGGTCTTGGCCAGCAGTTGATCGATCGGACCCGGGGACAGCTCCAGTTGACGGAGGCAGGCGAGATCTTCTACGAGGGCGCCCGAGCGATCCTGGACCTGCACCACCAGATGGCCGAGCGGCTACGAGACCTGAACGAGGAGATCGCCGGCACCGTCCGGGTCGCCACGATCTACTCGATCGGCCTGCATGAACTGCCGCCCTACTTGAAGCGCTTCATCCGGCGCTACCCGAAGGCGCACCTTCATATTGAGTACAACCGGACCAACCGGGTCTATGAGGCGGTTCGCCAGGGCGGGGTCGATATTGGGATCGTCGCCTACCCGCGGGAGACGAAGCAGATCGAGGTGATCCCTCTCCCGGCGGATGAGCTGGTGGTGATCCTGCCGCCGAGCCACCCGCTGGCGAGGCGCCCCGAACCGCTCCGCCTCGCCGACCTGAACGGTCACGACTTTATCGGCTTTGAGGCGGATATCCCGACCCGGATCGCCACGGATCGGTTCCTGGGGCGGGCGGGCGTCCATCCCCGCATCGTCCAGGAGTTCGACAACGTCGAGACGATCAAGCGCTCGGTCGAGGCCGAACTCGGCATCGCTATTGTGCCGAGCCGGACCGCCCAGGCCGAGGCGGCGGCTGGCTCGCTGGTGATCCGGACCGTGGCCGACGTGAAGCTGGAGCGACCGGTCGGCGTCCTGACCCGACGGGGCCGGGCGATGAGCCAGACCCTGGCCCAGTTCCTGACGATCCTGCAGGGGCCGAGTGAGGGCTGACCGTACCCGATGAGCGTCTAAAAATCGGAACGGATGCTGTGAAGGGAGATTTCAACATGGCCAACTTCTACGTGGATCAGTTCCTGCGTCACCGGAAGGCGACCCTGCAGTTTGCGAACGTCATGCCGGCGGAGCAGTGGAACTTCAAGCCTTACGAGGGCGCCCTCTCCTTCGGGCAGCTCGTTGCCCACATCGTGGGTGCCGCTGAGTGGTTCCTCGGCCACTTTGACGGGGTGGCGTTCGACCGGGCTACCGTCCCGCAGGACCGGGAGGGGATTCTCGCCTTCATCGAGCAGAAGACGGCCGAACAGGTCGCCCGGATCGAGAAGGCGGCCGCCGAGCCGGAGCGCTTGGTTGACTTCCGGGGTAACCCGATGACCGTCAACGCCATGATGGCCAACCTGCGCGAGCACGAGGTGCACCACAAGGGCCAGCTGATGACCTACCTGCGCATGGCGGGCGTCACGGATAAGCTCTTCTACACCGTCTAGAAAATCGAACCAAATAACGAGGCACCCACTAATTCAAGTGGGTGCCTTTCGCATGTATAAGAGATAGATGGGGGAGAGAGCCCTTTTTTTACAGTTGATTACGCTGATTGTCCGGTCCGGCGTTGGGGATGGGGATGGGGACAAGCATGAAATTGGCGTTCTCCCATATCCAGTGGTCCCACTTCACCCACAAAGGGTCATTCGGTAATCAGCGTAATCAGCTGAAAATGCCCCACCTTTGCCCGAAATCGCAGAGTGAAAGCGTTTCCTCTATACGGAAAGAAACAAACCCAAGAATATGCTCAGTACCCGTAACCTTTTATGTACATCCCCGTTAAGCGTTACAAAGAGCCGCCCAGACGGGCCGGATTGTGATTGAGGGAGGAATAGACCGTCATGAGTACGCCTTCGGATACCGTCCTGGTCGCACAAGCCCAGGCGGGATGTGGCTCCGCCCTGAGCGCCTTACTTGAGCGGTATGACCGGAGCGCGTATGCGATCGCCTTCCGGATGATGGGTAACCATGCTGACGCCTCGGATGCGGCCCAGGAGGCCCTGCTGCGGGTCTTTACCTCCCTGCACAACTTCCAGGGCAACTCCGCCTTCTCCACCTGGCTCTACCGGATCGTCACCAACAGTTGCCTCGACGCCCTCCGGCGGCGGAGCCGCTCCCGGCTGCAGTCGATGGAGGAGCAAGCGGTCGCGATCGAGGTTGATGACCTGCTTAGCCACGAGGCCGAGATCTCCGCCTCCCCCGCCGACCGGGCCGAGGAGCGGGAACTGCAGGCCGCCGTCCAGCGGGCGATCGACCTGCTGCCCGCCGAGTACAAGGCGGTCGTCATCCTGCGCGATATCCAGGGCTACTCCTACCCGGAGATCGCCGAGATCATGGCGACCTCGATCGGGACGATCAAGTCCCGCCTCTTCCGGGCCCGCCGGGCGCTACGCGCGATCCTGGTCGTCAACGAGCCGGCCACGGCGGCGGAGTTCCATCCGGTCGCTTCGTAAGCGCTGTACTGGTTAGACGTGCCTTCGTTCGATGCAGTTGTGAAAGGGGCAGCCCGCGTTGGGCTGCCCCTCGTCTTTGTCCTAGAACTCGTAGTCGATCGCCATCACGGTCTCGGCTAGCTCGCCGATGCGCTTCTTGATTGGCAGGTGGTTCGGGTGATCGTTGTAGATCAGCAGATCCGCCTTGGAGCGGAGCCGGACGACCAGGCCGATCGTGTAGCCCTGGTTACGGGTGATCGTAAAGTCCTTGCCGACGGAGAGGTCGACGACGACCGGGACCGACTCCTTCAGGGCCTTCAGCCCCTCGATGATCTCGGTCTCAATCGCAGCGGTGGTGCCGGGCTTCAGCTTGATGCAGACGATATGCTCGACCATGTGCGTAGTCCCCCTATCCAATGGCGCGTCATTTCTAGCCTAGCGGAGCGGGCGCCCCCGCGCAAGGGGGATGCTAGGCAGGGGATTTCAACACCCCTCCCGAATCTCCACCGGGTCAAAGCTCTGCCCGTGGAAAGGATTGAACCGCTATCAGCACGCTTCTCCTGATCGACGCCGGCCTGATCTTCCGGACGTTCTTCGCCGTTCCACCGATGCAGACCACCGGGGGAATCCCCGCTAACGCCGTCTTCGGCTTCCTTCAGACCACCCTGCGCGAGGTGAAGCGGCTTCAGCCGACCCACCTCGCCGTTGCCATGGACGTCCCGATCGCCGAGAACCGCCGGACGAGCGTCTTCGCCGAGTACAAGGCGAACCGGGGCGAATGCCCGCCGGACTTGAACCCGCAGTTCGATCTGCTGCGGGAGGGGCTCTCCGCGCTGAATATCCCGTGGCTGACGGTCCCGGGCTTTGAGGCGGACGACCTGGTCGGCACCCTAGCGACCCAGGCAGAGGCGGCCGAGATGGATGCCTACATCCTGACCGGCGATAAGGACGTCCTGCAGCTCCTCTCAGCGAAGACGGCGATCCGCTTTACGAAGAAGCTTCACACCCCAGACCTCTATGACGTCCCCCGCTTTATGCTGGAGTTTGGCCTGCACCCGCACCGACTCCCGGACATGAAGGGCCTAGCCGGCGATCCCTCAGACAACCTGCCGGGGATCAAGGGGATCGGCCCGAAGACGGCCCTGACCCTGCTGCAGCAATACGGGGACTTGGAGACGGTCCTGGCGAATGCGCATGAGCAGAAGGGAAAGCTGAAGGAGCGGCTCATCGAGGGCGCCGAGATCGCCACACTCTGCAAGCAACTGGCCACGATCGATCGGGCGGTGCCCGACCTGCCGGAGCTGTCCGCTCTTGCGCTCAAGCTCGACCGGGAGGGCGGGGCGGCCCAACTGCGTGAGTGGGGGATGCGCGGGCTCCTGCCGGCGCTAGCCTAAGGAGGTGCGGCGATGATTACCGAGCACTGGGAGCGGATCCTCCCGCACAACTCGATCGGATCGCTGGCGGACCTGACCGCCGCGGTCGAGCGGGTGGGGCTGGTCTATCCGTTTCCGCCGGACCCGACCCGGCCCTTCCTGCCCTCGGCCTTCCCTGCCCTTGCCACCGCCGATGACCACCAGCGCTGGGACTGGATGTGGCCCTGGAAGGAGCAGTTGGCCGAGTCAGGGACGGTCTACTACGGCAAGCTCATCGGGGCGAAGCCGACCCTCGTCAGCGCCACCCACCTGCCGCTGCTCTTTGCCCTGACCGGCCAGACCGGGGATCTGTGGGATGACCTGGAGACGATCGGGGAGTCGGTCCGGGTGCCGGAACTGGCCAAGCAGGTCCTGCTCCACCTGGAAGAGAACGGGCCGACCGGGACCAGGAAGCTGGCCCAGGCGCTAACAGATGGGTCGAAGGGGATGAAGGGCGCCCTGGATAAGGCGCTTCTCTTCCTGGACAGCCATCTGTTGATCGTCAAGGTGGGGTCGGAGGGCGGGAACTCCTTCGCCAACACCTGGGATCTCTTCGGGCGCCGCTGGGCGGGTGTTGTGGACGCTGGCACAGCGATTCCGACGCGGGAGGCGGCGGTCGATGTGCTCAAGCTACTCTTCGGCCTGACCCCTGCGATCCAGGTCCGGTACATGGGAAAGCTCCTCGCCTTCGGCGGGGAGCAGATCCAGCGGGCGGTGGTCCGGCTGCAGGCGGAGGGCTGGCTGGAGACAGGGCTGATCGAGAAGAAGGAAGCCTTGATCGCCCAGTCAGTCTTGGTCGGCTGAATCCGTTCAGGGCGCCCTCGCGCGCCAAAGGTGTCGGTATCAGAGCGGCGGGCGCCCTCTCGGACAGGGGCGCCCGCCTTCTTACGGATACGGGTGGGGGGTATGCCAGCGATGGCGGGCTACCGAGCCAGGTTTCTTGCGGCCATGGGGAGAACGGGAAGATTTTTTCACTTGGTTTCTAGATCAACTTTGAACAAAACTCCCGGTGCTCGCCGATTTCCGGCCGAACTCCCGCTTTTGGGCCACGGGAGACCCGGAAAATACCCCATCGGGTATGGTTTTATCCCCGTTGAGGCCTGAACCGGGAGTTTTTTTCAGCTCCAGCCGGGCTATGCGCTGTAAAAAACTTCCTAACCGTTCGAGGGGTTGGGCAAGGCCGCCCAGCTGCCTGGTGACCATAGGGCTAGCCCCGCCCCTAGCACCGACGGGCCGACCTGCTCTCAGCACCGACGGGCCGACCTGCCCTCAGCACCGACGGGCCGACCTGCCCTCAGCACCGACGGGCCGATCTGCCCTCAGCACCGACGGGCCGATCTGCCCTCAGCACCGACGGGCCGACCTGCTCTCAGCACCGACGGGCCGACCTGCTCTCAGCACCGACGGGCCGACCTGGTCTCAGCACCGACGGGCCGACCTGCCCCTAGCACCGCAAAAGTCCGGGCGCCCCTCTCGAACAGGGGCGCCCGGACCGTTCTCTATCCACCCTGCTGATTCCGGACGACCTCCTTATAGGTGCACCGATCCATCACGACCGAGACACCCCACTCCAGCGCCTCCTGGGCCGCCTCCTCGTGGATGATCCCCTCCTGCAGCCAGAGCAGCTTCGGCTTGACCGCCATCTGCTTCAGGTCGACCACGACATCCGGGATAAACTCCGGCCGCCGGAAGACCTGGACGATATCGACCGGCTCCGGCAACGCCGCCAGGGACGGGTAGCCCTTCTCCCCAAGGACCTCAACCGCTCGCGGATTGACGGGGATGATCTTGTAGCCCCACTGCTGCATCCGGCGGGAGACACTGAGGGAGACCCGGCCCGGCTTATCGGAGAGACCAACCACAGCGATCTTGATCGGTCGGGTCTGACCATCCTCCGCCGTCATCGGGCTTCCCATCGCCCAACGGATCACTGCCGGGTCATTGATCTCCTTCGAGTAGACCATCAGCCGCCACCTCCAGGGATTCTTAGGCCTTCAGCTTGCCACCGACGCCGCCTGCAGGATACTTCAGGGGGCGCCCGATCGGGCCTCTAGGATAATTCGATCCTAATTGATAAGACGAACTTTTTTGTGGAAAGGATTCTCTCTTACGGCCACCGAAGGAGAGCGGAAAGTGAGGTGTCGACCATGTTTCCGAACGAGATGAAGGGACTCTCCGACTACCAAGCGTTCCACCGCTGGTTCGACCAGAAGCAGGGCTGGGAGCAGGAGAGCCTCGAGAACGCCACGCTTCTCCTCGTCGAAGAGGTCGGTGAGGTAGCGCAACTCCTGAAGAAGATCCGCTGGCGTGCCGAGAGTGACGGGCAGCAGGCAGCCGTCGAAGAGTTTCGCCCGGAACTCGGGGCCGAACTCGCTGATTGCCTTGCCTACTTGCTGAAGATCGCCAACCGGTCGGGTATCGACCTGAACGAGGCCTACCTGGCCAAGATGGAGAAGAACCTGAACCGGACATGGGCGCCCCCGCCCAAGAAAGCCTAGGGCGGCAGGAAGATTACGGCTCGTCGCTGAGCCACTCTTCTTTGATCGAGGAGAAGAGGGCTAACGAACGCCCCCGCAGGCCTGCGGGGGCGTTCGTCTTCCATTATGGCCAGTCAAACCGGGGCCGGGCGCCCAGCTTGGTCACCACCTGCGCCGCCAACTGGTTCGCCAACCGCGCCGCCTCCACCGGCTCCGCCCCC
>DATGYC010000088.1:0-30787 GCA_035298385.1 Symbiobacteriaceae bacterium
AGAGCCTCACGCAGGGCCGGCACGACCGCCTCGGACTGGTAGGCCAGGAACTCCAGGCAGTTGGCCGAATGGACCTGAACGCCCTTGTGTCGGTCGCCCAACCCTTGAACCAAGAGGGGAAGGAACTCTGCCACTAGGGGCGCCCACTCCCGTCGCCCTTCATCTAACTCAGTGTGGAAGGCCGCCTCCAGCGACTGGGCGGCTGCCAGCCGCACCGCCATCCCTGGGTCGGCCAGGTCCAGCTTAAGCGCTGCCAGATCGTGTGTCATGGCGCTTCCTCACCTTTCCATAGCAGATCCCTCTTATCATAACGCCCTTTCGATTCGATGACGAGAGTGAGGTGACCCGCGTTGGCGCCCCGGAAACTCCCTACTACTGAGATCCTTGACCGCTTGAGCCAGACCTACCCGGACGCCAAGTGTGCCCTGAACCATACCACCCCGTTCGAGCTTCTCGTCGCGACCATGCTCTCGGCTCAGTGCACCGACGCTCGGGTCAATATTGTAACGGGTCGGATCTTCCCAACCTATAACACGCCGGAGCACTTCGCAGCCTTGACCCCGGACCAGATCGGGGAGTTGATCAAGGACTGCGGCCTCTGGCAGTCGAAGGCGAAGAATATCCACGCCACATCGCACATCCTCCTGCAGCAGCATGGCGGCGAGGTCCCGGCGAGCCGGGAGGAACTGGTCAAGTTGCCCGGGGTCGGTCGCAAGACGGCGAACGTCGTCCTCTCGAACGCCTTCGGGGTCCCGGCGATCGCTGTCGACACCCATGTCTTCCGCGTCGCCAACCGAATCGGCCTGGCCAACGCGACCTCAGTCGAGGAGACGGAGGAGCAGCTGATGCGGCGGATCCCACGGGCGCAGTGGTCCCCGGCCCACCACTGGATCATCCATCACGGGCGCCAGATCTGCGATGCCCGCAAGCCGAAGTGCAGCGAGTGCCCACTGGCCGACCTCTGCAAGTACGCACAGGCCGCATCGGTCAACGCCGACAAGGCCGCCAAGGCGGATGCAAAGCGTCTGGTGAAGTCGGGTGTCTCCAAGGCCGGAGCCCGTAAGGCGTCCAGTACCAAGGCCTCCAGCACCCGTGCAAACGCAGCGAGCGACTAGGCCGGGGCGGGTTCTTCCGATCCGACACGACCGCAATCTTCTCGCTCCACCGACAGGATTTGATTGGCAAATAGCGAAGTCTCAACTAGCTAAATGGAAAGAGGTGCGCCCTGTGCTGCAACCCGGCATCAAGGCCCCCACATTCACCCTGGACTCCACCCAGGGTCAGATCTCCCTCGCCCAGTACCAGGGCGCCCAGAAGATTCTCCTGATCTTCTACCCGCAAGACAACACCCCTGGCTGAAACCGTCAGCTCAGTGCCGCACGTGATGCGGCCAACGACTACGCCAGCCGGCAGACCCAGGTCCTCGGTATCAACCCCGGCTCCCTCGAATCTCATACCGCATGGGCATCGGAGATGTCCTTCGACTTCCCGATCCTCGTCGATGCTGGAAGCGAAGTCGCCGCAGCCTACAACGTTGTCAAGGAGAATGGCGACATCCGGCGCACCGTCTTCCTGATCGACGAGGCCGGCGTCATTCGCTGGGCCGAGGTAGGGAAACCCGAGACCGAGACGATCCTAGCCGCCATTGACGCTCTCTAAACCCTAGATCAAAAGGAGGCTCCCCGCATGGCGTTGGACCGCGTCCGGCCCGCTGCCGATCCGGCCGCTGCGCTGGCGAACCGCCCTCGGACCGAGCGCCACCTGGGCGCCCATCGGCCGGAGTTCAGGCTGCACCTTGCAGAGGCAGCCGTCGAGCAGCTCTCTGACCGGGTCGAGGGCCGCCTCAAGGAGATCGAGGATCTCGGCGACCGCCTGGGCGAATCGCTCACCCTGGGCGATCTCCGCCGGTACCGGGACGCGATCACCGAACTGATGCGCGACCTCACCACGAATATGGTTCAGGTTCGGAGCCAGATGGAGTGGGACAGCCAAGCCTGGGAGCACCGGACCCTGGTCACCATCCGCACCGTCAATGAAGAGCTTGAGAAGTTGGCCGGCCTAGTCGTAGCCCAGGAGAAGGACCGCCTGGCGATCCTGGACAAGATCGGTGCCATCAACGGCCTGCTCCTCGATATTCGCGTGTAGAACCAACCCAGCAGAAGGGATGGATCCCTGTGTCTAACCTCGTCTATCTCAATGGCCAGTTCGTCCCGTATGAGCAGGCTTCTCTGCCGATCGAAGATCGCTCCTTCCTCTTCGCCGATGGCGTCTATGAGGTGGTGCGGGTCTACGGGGGGCGCCCCTTCCTGATGACCGAGCATAACCAGCGCCTTGCCCGCAGCGCCGCTGCGATCAAGTTGCCGCCCATCGACATGGCCGAGATTGAGCGGGCTTGCCTCCATCTAGTCGCCGCGAATGGCATCGAGGACGGGACTATCTATCTCCAGATCTCCCGCGGCTCTTACACCCCGCGCAACCACGCCTTCCCCGCGGAGGTTAAGCCCTTCGTTCTGGCGATGGCTCGCCCCTACAAGGTGAACGAGCAGAACTGGGTGACCGGCGTTAGCGCCCACATGGTCCCTGATCAGCGCTGGGCCCGCTGCGACATTAAGTCCGTCGCCCTGCTGCCGAACATCCTGGCTAAGCAGGCAGCGGCTGAGAAGGGCGCCTACGAGGCGGTCCTGGTCAAGGACGGCTACGCCATCGAAGGCTCCTCGAGCAACTTCATGGCCGTCCTCGATGGTGAGATCCGGACCTTCCCCAAGAGCCACCTGATTCTTGGTGGTATCACCCGGGATTACATCCTCGCACTGGCCCGTGAGCTTGGCTACACAGTCCGGGAGGAGGGGGTCCTGGTTGAGGATCTCCCGCGTTGCACCGAAGCTTGGGTCAGCTCGACCACGGCCGAGTTGATGCCCGTCGTCCGGATCGATGAGATCCAGATCGGCGACGGCAAGCCCGGTCCGGTTGGTCAGGCGATCCTCCAGACCATGAAGGCACGCATCGCTGCCTTCATCAACCAGTAGTAGACGAGAGAGACGAGGGGCGCTCCCACGATTGTGGGGGCGCCCTGCTCTTTGTTCGCTCTTAGCAAAGATTGCCAACAAAAACCAAAATAGGGGGAAGTTGTTGACGAATTGGCTCACCTGGGAGCATAATGAAGGTGAGATACCAAATCCTCCCAGTCTACATACCCCGGTATCCCAGTGGCTGTTAACCAAAGGGGGTAAAACAAGTGCTTGGTACCATGGGGGAACGTCTTGCTTGGGCCCGGAATCAGCAAAGCCTGATCCTGCAGCAGGTGAGCGACAAGAGCGGCCTCGCAATTGGGTACATCTCGCAGCTGGAGAAGGGAGCGAAGGTGAATCCGACGATCGATGCCCTCGCCCGGCTCTCCAAGGCACTCAACGTCAGCCTGGCCTACGTCCTGGGTGAGGTTGAGCCGATGGATGAAGACGGATCGGTCGGCATGGGGGGGAACCACGCTTGGCAGATCGGCCACGCCTTCCTGCGGCGCATGAGCCTTCTTTCGCCCCGGGAGCGGGAGCGGTTGATGCTGATGAGCCTGGAAGAGCGCTTCGTGATGGTGGTTGACTTCCTCTGCGAGGAGTTCGCTTCCGTCTTTACCCGACCGGTTATCGCCTTCCAACTCGGTCTCTCGGTGCGAGGCTTGAACGACGTCCTTGACCGCAACTGCGACGTCAGCCCGCTCACCCTGTCCCAGATGGTCCAGATCACCGGCATTCCCCAGCATTTCTTCGCCACTGGCAAGCTGGATGCACCGGAATCGATGCGGGCGATTAGCCCGTCTGATGTGATCCGGTTCCTCGGGGTGATCTCCCTGGCCGTTCAGAATGGCATGTCACCGGAGGATGTGACCCAGCTAATCCGTGATGCCGGCCGCCGTTAATCGGCGGCCGGCTCCTTTTATGCGCTAGTAGGCGGACCAGCTATTATCGGTACGCAGGGGCCCTGGGCCGGAGGTGCGGACGTCCGCACTGGCCGTCGGACCAAGGATCGCCATAGCAAGGAGAACCACGAGCAATAGCATGAAACGCTTCATCTGTTATGCACCCTTTCCCTTGTTAACGCGCTTTTCGCTGGGAGCGAAACCGAGTCTGGTAGAGAGGGGTGGCCGTTGTTGCCACCCGGAGGAAGCCGCTATAGGGGCTGGGCTTGCAAGAGCCGGCGCCGCAGGTCGTTGACCCGGTTCATTAAGAAGGGATGCTGCGCCTTTAGGGCCTCTTCCAGGGCAAGATTAGCAAAGAGGTCGGCCTCGGTTGGGCGCCCCTGATCCAACGCATTCTCCCCAGCGATCACGTAGGCGGTCGCCTTCAAGTGCTCATCTACCCCAGGGCGCCCAGGAACAAGCACCTCGTGGCAGTACTCCACCGAGAGGGCGGAGTTTCCCACCTGGCGGTGGTAGAGTGCGAGGTCGGTCAGCAGAGAGGCGCTCAGTTGATGCTCCTCTGGCAAGTTGGCTAGACGGCTCTGGACCTCTTCAATGTAGGGAAGGGCGGCAGCTGGCTGCTCCTGCTGCAGATGGCACCAGGCAACACCCCGGATCGACTCCAGGACCGACCGTTCCGCTCCGTTCTCCGCATGGAGTCGGGCTGCGGCTTGGTGGGCTGAGATCGCCTGAGTCCAGTCCCGCCGGGCCCGGTGAATCAGGCCTAAATTGTGCTGGGCCTTGGCCTCAAGCGTACGAAGCGCTGGAGCCTTTGGGATCGTCGTAAGGAAGCTGGTCAGGCGCTCCAATGCGAGGTGATAGTCACCAATGAGGAGGTAGTACTCCCCCAGATCATAGAGTGCTTTGCCGGTCTCCTCTGGATGCTGTGACTCCGTTGCGATTGCAAGAGCACGCTCGGCCATCTTAGCGGCGGCGAACAGCTCCTTGAGCATGTAATGTGCAACGGCTCCACCGCGGTAGGCCCGCGCTAAGTCTGGACCAATCAGTTCGCCGCTGTGGATCAACCACTCGGCCTCCCGTTTGGCCCGTACGTACTCCCCTCGCTCCAGCAACCGCTTCAGCTCGGTGAATGGCAACCGATCTCCCCCCTGCACCGTATCCCGGCAAGATCCTCGGCTGTGGTCATTCTACCTTCTTTTTCCAGAAAGGTCAACGACTTCATTCGCTTTTAGCGAAAAAATCCGACCGATTGTGGCGTGGATTGGGCAGGGAGTTGGCTCTGCCGGGCGAACTGAAAGAATCGAAGCTGCTTCACTTGGAGGTACACGTTGAAGACGATTCTCTTTGATCTAGATGGAACACTTCTGCCGATCAATACGGACCAGTTCATCGGCGGCTATATGAAGGCGATTGCCAAGTACGTCGCGCATCTGATCGCGCCGGAGCAGTTGGCCACGCACCTCTGGGAGGCGACCAACCAGGTCATCCGTTCAACGGATCTGACCAAGACGAACGCCGAGGTCTTTGGCGAGCACTTCTTCCCCGCCGTCGGACGGACGGAGGAAGAACTGTCGCCCATCTTCGGTCAGTTCTACGTCGATGAGTTTCCCAAGCTCCGCGCTGGTCTGGACGGACTGCCGGGCCTGGGCGCCCAGGTCGTTCAAGCTGTCATCGACCAGGGCTACGAAATCGTCGTTGCGACCAATCCACTCTTCCCGATGGCGGCCATCCAAGAGCGCCTCCGCTGGATCGGGGCGGATCGGTTCCCCTGGCGACTGATCACCGCCTACGAGGAGATGCACGCCGCGAAGCCGAACCCATCCTACTTCGCGGAGATCCTTCAACTAATCGGTCGGCGCCCCGAGGAGTGCCTGATGGTCGGTAACGATGTTGATGAGGATGGCGCCGCTGACAAGGTGGGCATTCGGACCTTCTTCATCACCGACTGCCTCATTAATCGGCGTGAGAAGCCGCTACCCGAGGGGCGGCATGGAACTATGGCAGAGTTCCTTGCCATGGTAAAGGAGGGGCGACTGCCGTCGTAGGCGGTCGGCAAACCGTGCGGAGGCGAACACCGATCCCGGGTGTTCGCCTCCGTGCTTGTGCGCCATTCCCTCGCCCTACGCGATCCCCTTCGCAATCCAGTTCGCCAACGACATCACCGTGAGCATCGGATTCACTCCTGACGCCGACGGGAAGGCCGAGGAGTCGCCAATCCAGAGGCCCTTCACCCCCCAGACCGCCCCCTGCGGGTCGGCTACTGAGGTCGCGGGCGAGGCGCCCAGACGACAGGTGCCCATCTGGTGCGCCGAGAAGATCAGTAACCGATTCGGGGCCATCGACTGGCCCGCTAGACGTCCGAGGAAGCCTTCCAGATCTTCCCCCTGCGTCCACGTCGAGTACCGGCTGTGCATCGTCATCACCTGCTCGGCTCCCGCTGCTGCATGGAGTCGAACCAACTCGGCCTGACCGCGCAGGAGAAGGACCCGGTCCACCGCAGAGACCTTGTAGTCAACCCGGTGATTGCCGTGGCGATCCAGCGAAACCCGGCCACTCCCCCGATCGCGCAGCAACGCGATGAACGGAGCCGCCTGATCCAGGCGGGTCATGTCGGCCGTGAACTGGGCGCCCGAGTGCCAGGGGAACGCGAGAGCTCCCAACCCTGGATGGACCGGCGCGTGCTCCAAGAGGAAGCCCCAGTTCCCCTCCAGCCGTTGGAACTGGTTGCTGTAGGCGGAGAGCAGACGGCCCGTCCAGGGGCGTGGCGCCTCAGCATAGACCCCAGAGACCGCCGTCACCGGATGGAGGTGGAGGTGGCGCCCGATGTTGGGGTTGGTCTGCCCCGAGCGGAGGAGGAGGGCAGGCGAGGCGATCGCCCCAGCCGCCACGATCACCCGGGGCGCCCGGAACCGCTTCAACGCTCCCTGCCCATCGGCCACCTCGACGCCGACGACCGCCCCCGCCTCGATCAAGACCCGCCGGACATCCGCCCCGGCGACCAGCACCGCCCCGTGCTCAAACGCGTCCACCAGGTAGGTCTGACGCGTGGACTGCTTCGCCCCAGCGCGACAGCCAAAGGAGCAATACGTGCAGTCGCCCTCGCACTCCCGGACGTTCCGGTCGAGTTCGCTCCCATTCCAGCCAAGGGCAGCCGCCCCGGCCAGGAGGCGCCCGGCCACCTGCTCCGGTGCCGTACGTGACCACTCCCGGTTCACGCCTAACCGCATGACCACCTCGTCAACGCTGCGCTGGAAGGCGGCCCCCGTCAGGCCCGTCAGGCCATACTCATGCTCCCACTCCTCGCGCAACCAAGCCGGCGGTGTGATCGCCGTCGTCCAGTTGACCGTCGTCCCGCCACCCACCGTCCCGCCGGCCATGATCGGGATCGAGAGATCGGCGGTCGCCGTCATTCCTCGGTCCAGGTAGAGCCGGTTCATCCCGTCCAGTTCCTCGCCGCCAAGTTCGGCCTGGTCAACCCAGCCACCCTTCTCCAGAATCAGGACGTGCATCCCCCGCTGGGCCAGAGCACCTGCAATCAATCCGCCCCCGGCCCCCGATCCGATTACGATCGCATCGTAGGGCCCGTCCGACGCATCAGAGACGGCTTGGGCTCGTAAGGTGGAGGTGGCACCCTGGGTTCGTTCCGCTTGACGATACCCCCAGGTAGACCGCATGGGCTGCTCTGGTGCGGCCCAATAGAGGAAGGCAGCGAGTCGCTTTAGTCCCTGGAAGGCCTGACGCAGGGTAGGGATCGGGCTTGTGGCCCAGCGCCGGAGCCGCTCCTCTCGCTCTGAAACGGATAGGCGACTGAACTGCCCGGGGCGCCCCGTCAAGAGCAGCCCCGCCGCTCCCGACTCCAGCAGGGAGAGTGCCACCCCTACCTGAGCCAACTCGCCCGGATCCTTCGCCGATAGCACCTCTTCCAACTGGAGCGCCAGACTCTTCCCGTTGGCCGCTGGAATCAAGGTTTCGCAGACCAGAGCCAGAGTCTCACGCTGGTTCTTTGACAGCGCCATTTGGTCGCCACCATCCCCAAAAATCTTTATATAGTCCGAATACGGAACGGTTTAGGCATTATCCTTCAACGACTGGGATTTTATCCATTCAGTGCATAGAGAGAATGTCGTATTTGCATACCCTCTAAGTCCGATTCATAAGCCTCCGGGAAGCCGCTTTTCGTTGACTCGTCACGAAAGCGACCCGTATAATGAGAATGTGATTGTAGGTTCAAGGCCTAATGCCGCTTGGTTCTTCACCTGCAAGGGGGGTGGATTCTGTGGCAGAGAACAATGTTCATGAGCTGGATTGGCTGAATGACCCTGTCGTCACGTCTGACGTCGAGGTCAATCAGAACGTCATGGTGGGCAAGCTGCCTGCCGTCGTTGATAAGGTTCTAGGTTGGGGTTTTGGTAACTCGACCTGGCCGCTCGGCTTCGGCATCGCCTGCTGCGCCATTGAGATGATGGCTGCATCCTGTTCCAAGTACGACATCGCTCGTTTCGGTTCTGAAGCGATGCGCATGTCGCCTCGTCAGGCCGACCTGATGATCGTCGCTGGTACCGTGAACGAGAAGATGGCGGTCGTCGTGCGTCGCCTCTACGACCAGATGGCTGAGCCGAAGTTCGTAATCGCGATGGGGGCTTGCGCCTCCAACGGCGGACCGTACTGGGATACCTACAACGTCGTCGACGGCGTGCATAAGGTCGTCCCGGTCGACGTCTACGTTCCCGGTTGCCCGCCCCGGCCCGAAGCGCTCCTCCAGGCACTAATGGAGATTCAAGAGATGCTGAAGACCGGCAAGCGTGGTCTGATCACCAAGGGCTAAGAAAAAGCCACGGCCTGCCGCCGTGGCTTTTGAGGGTGAAAGGAGAGGGAACCGGGTTGTACTCATACGTAGACATCATCGCCTTGTCCATCGTGGCGATCGGCTTCGTCCTCAGTAATTACTTGGTCATCTGGCTCATCGCCCCGAAGAACCCGCTGCAGGGCGAGAAGCTCGAGACGTATGAGTGCGGTGAGTTGCCGTTTGACGATGCCCTCGTCAACTTCAACATCCGCTACTACGTCTTCGCCCTGACCTTCTTCGTCTTCGACATGGAAGCGATCTACCTCTATCCGTGGGCGGTCGTCTTCAACGGTCTCGGTCTCTTTGGTCTGATTGAGATGCTGACGTTCCTCGCTGTTCTCGGCATCGGCCTGCTCTACGCCATTAAGAAGGGCGTGCTCCACTGGGTCTAGTCACACGGGGGTGAATCCAGTTTGGACTTCCTGAAGGATCTCTTCCCGGAGGCGCAGTTCGCCACCCAGGTCAACGGTGACCCCGAAGTGCTCGTCCAGAAGAACGAGTATGAGGCCGCCGTTAAGGCCTGCTATGCGAACGGCTACACCTTCGCTTCCGTCGTCAGCGCTATCGACTGGACGGACCGGCTCACGCTGGTCGCCTCGCTCTGCCGTATCGTTCCCGGTGAGGTGGGCGTGAAGACCATTCACGTCAAGACCGATCTGCCCCGGCACAACGCCAAGGTCTGGTCGATTAGCAACCTCTACCCCGGCGCCAACTGGCACGAGCGTGAGACCTATGACATGTACGGCATCCGGTTTGAGGGCCACCCGAACCATCGGAAGATCCTCCTGCCGGACAACTGGCAGGGCGGCTTCCCGCTCCTGAAGGACTTCGAAGACAATCGGCCACAGCGCCCGCGCTTGGTGCGGCATCGCTACGCCGAGTAGCGGCGGAGGTGTAAGCGAGTCGTGGAACAGGCCAAGGAACTACTAATTAATATGGGTCCGCAGCACCCGTCCACCCACGGCGTTCTCCGTCTTATGGCTAAGCTTGACGGTGAGACCGTGACTTGGATGGAGCCGGACGTCGGTTACCTGCATCGCTGCTTTGAGAAGCTCTCGGAGAAGAAGACCTACGCTCAGGTGATTCCCTTCACCGACCGGACGGACTACCTCTCTGCCCTGACCAACGAGCACTGCTTCGTTGAGGCCGTCGAGAAGCTCTTCGGTGAGCAGATCGTCGTCCCGGAGCGTGCGCAGTATATCCGTGTGATGCTGATGGAGTTCCAGCGCATCTGCTCGCACCTGATCGGTCTCGGCGCCGGCGCCCTCGATCTGGGCGCCATCACCCCGTTCCTCTACTGCTGGCGTGACCGCGAGAAGATGTACTCCCTCCTCGAGCGGATCACCGGCGGCCGTATGCTCTACAACTTCTGGCGTATCGGTGGTGTCCGTAACGATCTGCCTGTTGGCATCATCGGCACCCCGAACGATGGCGAAGAGCTGGCGGACAAGACCATCTGGGGCTTCATCAACTACTTCGACAGCTACGTCTGGCCGCAGTGGGATGCCCTGGTCACCCAGAACCGCATCTTCCAGTGGCGCATGCAGGACGTCGGCAAGCTCTCCAGCCAGGATGCGATCGCCTACGGCTCCTCGGGCGCCGTCCTGCGTGGCTCCGGCGTCAACTGGGACCTGCGCAAGAACCTCCCCTACTCGATCTACGAGAAGATGGAGTTCGATGTGCCCCTGGGCCGGGAGAACGGTGACTGCTACGACCGCTGGCTCGTCCGCATGGAGGAGATGAAGCAGTCCTCGCGCATCGTCAAGCAGTGCCTCGAGTGGCTGACGGAGAACCAGACCGGCGAGTTCATGGGCAAGACCCCGCGCGTCATCAAGCCGCCGAAGGGTGAGATCTACCACCGCATCGAGGGCTCCCGCGGTGAGGTCGCTTGCTACATCGTCTCCGACGGCACCGCCAACCCCTACAAGGTCAAGTGGCGCTCCCCATGCTTCACCCACCTGCAGCTGATGCCGCTGCTCACACCGGGCCATAAGGTTGCCGATATCATCGCCATCCTCGGCTCGATCGACATCGTTCTCGGGGAGGTGGACCGGTAGCCATGGTCGAGTTTCTCCAATCGATCGGCCTCGACTTCCTCTCCGTAACCGCACTCACCTGGATCGCCGCCTTCATCAAGGGCACGTTGATCCTGGTCTGGTCCCTGGCGAACTTCGGTATCGCCATGGTGCTGGAGCGCAAGGTCTCGGCTTGGATGCAGAACCGCGTCGGTCCCTGGCGCTCCGGCCTACACGGCTGGATCCAGTTCCTACCCGACCT
Organism: Symbiobacteriaceae bacterium; assembly: GCA_035298385.1. Classification (GTDB taxonomy): domain Bacteria; phylum Bacillota; class Sulfobacillia; order Symbiobacteriales; family Symbiobacteriaceae; genus DATGYC01. The sequence goes on from DATGYC010000088.1 coordinate 11,034, forward strand.
GTTCAAGCTCTTCAAGAAGGAATACATCGAGCCCCGTAACATCGACAAGCCGCTCTTCGTCATCGCCCCGTTCATCGGCTTCCTGTCGGCCTGCTTGATCTGGCTGATCGTGCCGATGGGCCCGGGTGGTACGGCGATGGACCTGGATATCGGCATCATCTTCATCGCTGCCATCACCGGCTACGATGTCGTGGCGATCTTCATGTCTGGCTGGGGCTCGAACAACAAGTACTCCCTGCTGGGCGCCATGCGCGGCGCCGCCCAGATGATCTCCTACGAGGTTACCCTCGTCATGTCGATCATCGGCGTCGTGATGATGGTCGGTTCGCTCAAGCTCTCGGACATCGTCCAGGCTCAGGCTAGCCACGGCCTGCTCGGCTACTTCGCGTGGCCGCAGATCATCGGCTTCGGGGTCTACCTGATCGCCTCGCTGGCGGAGCTGAACCGGGCGCCCTTCGACCTCGCTGAGGCCGAATCCGAGCTCGTTTCGGGCTACCACACCGAGTACTCGGGCTTCCGCTGGGCGGTCTTCGCCCTGACCGAATACATCCACCTGGTTGGCTGGTCGGCGATCGCCGCCTCGCTCTTCCTCGGTGGCTGGCATGGCCCGGGCTTCTACGAGGTCGTCTCCGGCCTCGGAAACCTGCTGCAGGGCTTTGGCGCCTTCCCGAATAGTGTGGCCGGTGCCATCCTGAATTATTCGGCTTCGATCGAGGCCGTCTGGACGGTTGGCTGGCTCCACTACGTGGTCGGTTTGGTCTGGTTCATCCTGAAGACCTATCTCTTCGTCTTCCTGGCCATGTGGATTCGCTGGACCCTCCCGCGCGTCCGTATCGACCAGCTGATGGACCTGGGCTGGAAGTTCCTCCTGCCGGTCTCGCTCTTTAACATCTTCATCACCGGCATCCTCCGGTATGTGGCTGTCAACGTGACCGCCCTTCCGATCCACATCGGCTCGCTGACCATCCGCCTGCTGGGTTTCTGGGCGAACTAGGAGGTGACCCAAACAGATGGGCCTGACTAACTTCCTGGGTGAAGCGATTCGCGCCGGTAAGTCTTTCGCAACCGGTCTCTCCATCACGTTCAAGGAGATGACCATGCGCCCGGCGATCACCGTCTTCTACCCGGACGAGAAGGATAACGTCCCGGCCTGGTTCCGGGGCATCCCGCTCCAGAAGACAGACCTGAAGACCGGTGAGTACAAGTGCACCTCATGCGCCATGTGCGTCGAGGCCTGCCCGGTCAACGTTATCACCCTTGAGTGGCACCAGGATCCGGTCACCAAGAAGAAGGTGGCCGACCGGTACGCCATCGACATGTCCCGTTGCATGCTCTGCAACTACTGCATCGAGGCCTGCCCGTTCGACTCGCTGGTCATGGGCTATGACTACGAGTTGTCCAAGGTGGACCCGGAGAACCTCGTCTACGAGTTCGAGGACCTGCTACGGCTGGGTCTGAAGTACTCCTCGGCCGAGCAGCCGGGCCCGAAGGCCAAGAAGAACGCCACCCCGCCCTGGGTCTTCCACGAGTTGACCGGCGCGACGGAGGCGGACATTCAGGATACCAAGGGCTTCCTGGGCCGTGCCCCGCTGGCCAAGGGCTATGAGCCCGAACTGAAGCCCCAGTTCCAGACTAAGACTGAGGAGACCGCTCCGGCTCAGGCCGAGGCTGGCACCCCGTCTGGGGAGGAGGCCAACTAGTCGTGACCATGGAACTGCTCACAAGCGGCGAATTCATCATCTTCGCCCTGCTCTCGATCGTCGCCCTGGTCTCGACCTACCAGATGGTCGCGGTCCGGCTGATCACCCACGCCGCCCTCTTCATGACGCTGACCTTCACAGCGGTCGCTGGCGTCTTCCTGCTGCTGCAGGCCGAGTTTGTGGCGGGCCTTCAGGTCCTGATCTACTCGGGCGCCATCACGACCATGGTCATCTTCGCCATCATGCTGTCCGGTCTGAAGGACATCAAGATGGAGGCCGGTGCCAAGGGACGTGGCTGGTCCAAGTCCAATCCGCTGCTCATGGTCGTCGGCCTGATCTTTGCGACCTTCATGTGCTACCTCTACGCCGCGGCGAATCTGCCGAAGGCGACCGAGGCCACTGCCCTGGCAAAGGTCAAGGATATCGGCTTCTCGCTCTTCTCGACCTACGTGATCCCGTTCGAGGTCGCCTCGATCCTCCTGCTGATCGCTATGGTCGGCGCCATCATCCTGACGGCTAAGGAGGCGGAGTAATGAATCTCCCAATCTACCTGCCGCTCGGACTCGGCGCCCTCCTGTTCGGTATGGGCCTCTGGGGCGCCCTGACCCGCACCAACGCCGTCCGCATCCTCATGTTCATTGAGATCATGCTCAACGGCGTGAACCTGAACCTGATCACCTTCAGCCGGTACTACTATCAGACCAACCCCGAAATGGCGACCCGCGCTCCGATCATGACGCTCTTTATCATGACCGTTGCCGCTGCGGAAGCCTCTGTCGGCCTGGCGCTCATCCTCAACGTCGTGCGTAACCGCGGCGTGGTCGATGTCGACAAGGTCAACCTGCTGAAGGGTTAGGAGGGGAGCACGACATGCACTTCGCTGAGACCTTCCTCCATTCGGCCTGGGTGATCCTTGCGCTCCCGTTGCTGACCTCGGCCCTGATCGCCGCCTTCGCTCGCTCCCTGCAGCGTAAGGCCTGGATCTTCGGCACGGGCATGATGCTGGTCGCTCTCTTCTGGTCGATCATGACCTTCATTGCCGTCGCTGGCGGTGGTCATGGCGCGGCTGAAGCGGCCCACGAGGGCGCCAAGTTCCTGATCGAACCAGCCTGGCACATCCAGTGGGATGCCTGGGGTCAGTTCGGCAGCTACAACATGAAGATGGGCCTGCAGGTGGACGGACTGACCGCGGTCATGCTGGTCGTCGTCACGCTCGTCTCTGCTTGCGTCCAGACCTACGCCTCCGCCTACTTTGATGGTGGTGAGAAGCGCTTCACCCGCTTCTACGCGGCGATCAACCTCTTCACCACCGGTATGCTCGGCCTCGTTCTGGCCGACAACCTCTTCCTGCTCCTGGTCTGCTGGGAGATCATGGGCCTCTGCTCCTACCTCCTGATCGGCCACTGGTACGAGCAGGAGTGGCCGCGGATGGGCCAGATCAAGGCCTTCCTGACCACCCGTGTCGGCGACGTCGGCATGATGATCGGCATCTTCATCCTCTTCTTCCTGGCCAAGGATCTGACCTGGGTCGGCCTAGCGGAGAAGTTGCCGGAAGTCATCGCTGAGCACGGCGCCCTGCTGGGCCTCGGCGCCTTCCTCCTCTTCACGGGTGCGATGGGCAAGTCCGCCCAGTTCCCGCTCCACACCTGGCTACCGGACGCCATGGCCGGCCCGACCCCAGGCTCCGCCCTGATCCACGCGGCAACGATGGTCGCGGCGGGCGTCTACCTGGTCGGTCGTGCCTTCATGGTCTACGGCAACGCCCCGGGCTGGGTCCTGGTGGTGGTCGCCTTCATCGGCGCCTTCACCTCGCTCTTCGCCGCCTCGATCGCCACGCTCCGGCATGACATCAAGGAGGTACTCGCGTACTCCACGATCTCCCAGCTGGGCTACATGATCATGGCGCTGGGCCTGGGCGGCTGGGCCGCTGGCAACTTCCACATGATGACCCACGCCTTCTTCAAGGCGCTCCTCTTCTTCGCGGCTGGCTCGGTGATCCACGCGCATCACCACAACCAGTTCCTGCACAAGATGGGCGGCCTGCGCAAGAAGATCCCGATCACCTTTGCGGTGTGGATGGCCGGTTACCTTGCCCTCGCGGGCTTCCCCGGCTTCTCCGGCTTCTTCTCGAAGGATGAGCTCCTCCTGGCTGCCTGGACGTGGCATCCGGAGGGGGTCCACATGGCGGGCTGGCTGCTGAAGCTGCCCTTCATCATGGGCCTGACGACCGCCTTCTTGACCGCCTACTACATGACCCGCGCCACGTACCTCGCCTTCTTTGGCAAGCCGCGGGATCATCACCTCTACGATCACGCCCACGAGTCCCCCTGGCAGATGTGGGCGCCGATGGCCGTCCTGGCCGTCCTCTCGGTCTTCTCTGGCTGGGGCTGGGCGGCGCTGCCGAACGAGTGGTTCGGTGGTGAGTGGATGCTCTTCTTCGAGCACCTCTTCCACATGCCTGGCATTGAGCACGTTGCCGAGGCCTCCGCTGCCCACGCCGTCACGGCGATGGCCACGACGGCTGGTCTGACCGGTATTGGCTTGGGTCTACTCCTTTACAAGGTAGTCTCTCCCAACACACGTGCAAAGTGGATTTCCGCGGGTAAGCCGATTTACAACCTCGTTCGAAACAAGTACTATGTAGATGAAATCTACAACGTGCTATTTATCGAAACCACTAAGGTTCTTTCGAAGGGAATCTCCTGGTTCGATGGTAACGTGGTGGATGCGATTGTAAACGGTTTGGGGAAGGTAGGCACCCAGTTGGCTGACGCGACGGGCTGGTTTGATAAGACCGTTGTCGACCGCCTTGTGACGATCTGGGCTGACATCTCCCGCGGAATCGCAGCTCAGTTCAAGCGCATGGCGACGGGCCTTGTACAGCAGTACATGTTGACCCTCGTCATCGTCGTGGTGGCCAGCGTGGTCCTATTCCAGGTTATCAGGTAAGGAGGCTACCTGGATATGCTGTCACTCATCGTATTCGCTCCTATGGCGATGGCCCTCCTGATGCTCTTCGTCCCGAAGACACAGGAGAAGCTGCTCTTCATCCTGGCCGGAATCGGCTCCCTGATCCCGCTCGTGGCGACCCTTCCGCTCCTAGCCGGCTGGTCCGGCGCCGCGGTTTCCACGGAGACCTACGCCAAGGGAATGCGCTTCGTCGAGCACTTTAACTGGATCCCGAAGGTCGGCGTCAGCTACACCTTCGGTGTCGACGGGTTCGCGATCACCATGATCGCCCTCTCCGTTCTGCTCTTCCCGATCGCCATCCTGGCGTCGTACGGCTACATCAAGACCCGGGTGAAGGATTATCTGATCCTCCTCCTGATCCTGATGACCGGCACCAACGGTGTCTTCTCGGCCCTTGACTTCATCCTGTTCTATGTCTTCTGGGAGATCGTGCTCCTGCCGATGTACTTCCTGATCGGCATCTGGGGCGGCGCTCGCCGTGAGTACGCTGCGATCAAGTTCTTCATCTACACCCTCGTTGGCTCGGTTGTGATGCTGGTCGGCGCCATCTACCTGTACCTGCAGGCTGGCGGCACCTCCTTCAACATCCTCGAGCTGGCGACTAAGACCTCGCAGCTGCCGGTCACCGGCCTGACCACCTTCGCCTTCTTCGCCCTGGTGGTTGGCTTTGCGGTTAAGGTCCCGATGTTCCCGTTCCACACCTGGCTGCCCGACGCTCACGTTGAGGCGCCGACCCCGATCTCGATGCTGCTGGCCGGCATCCTCCTGAAGCTCGGCTCCTACGCCATGATCCGGATCTCGCATCCGCTTCTGCCGCAGGTCGCCAAGCAGTATGCTTGGGTTCTCTTCGCCCTCGGTGTTGCCGGCATCCTGTATGCCGCCCTCGCCGCCATGGCGCAGAAGGACTTCAAGAAGCAGGTCGCTTACTCGTCCGTCAACCACATGGGCTTCTTCGTGATCGCCCTCTCGGCCGCTTCCATCCTGCCCCGGGATATGGCCGAGGTCGCCCTGCAGGGCGGCTACATCGTCACGATCGCCCATGGTATCATCTCGCCCATCTTCTTCTTCGCCGTCGGTATGTTCTACGAGCGGACCCACACTCGTGACCTCGGCAAGCTGGGTGGCATGTTCGTCACCATCCCGGTCGTCTCGTTCATGACCGCCTTCGTCGCCTTCGCTAACCTGGGTCTCCCGGGCCTGGCCGGCTTCATCGGCGAGTTCATCACCCTGACTGGCGTCTACCCGGCCTACGGCCTCTGGGTCCTGGTCGCTGGTGCTGGCCTGGTCATCACCGCTGCGTGGCACCTGCTCACCATGCGGAACGTCCTCCTCGGCGAGGGCAAGAAGGAGTACGCGGGCCTGCCCGACGTGACCACCAAGGAGAAGCTGATCTTCGCCCCGCTCGCCGTCCTGACCGTCCTCTTCGGCGTCTGGCCGGCCCCGATCATGAACCTGCTGCATGACGCTGTTCAGACGCTCTCGCAGGTGATTGCTCTGGGAGGGAAGTAAGTTGGGTGGCTTTGACTGGTCTTCGGTCGTAAAGCCCAACTACATCGTTCTTCTGCCGATCCTGACCCTCGTGGTCTGGAACCTGTGCGTTACCGTGCTGGATCTCTACTTCAAGGAGAAGCGCGTTCTGGTCTGGACCTCCCTGGCCGGTGTGTTGCTCAGCATGGTCGCCGTTTGGTTCGTCGCTACGGATGGGGCCGTCTCAACGGCCCTCTCCAGCGGCAAGCCGCTCGAGGTTTTCGGCCGGATGATCGTTGCAGATGGGTTCACCTTCTTCATGCAGGCTGTGATCCTGGGCATTGTCGCCCTGGTTCACATCTTCTCGATCGACTACGTCGAGAAGTACTTCCCCAAGGCCTACCTGGAGTTCTACCAGGTGGTGATGGCCGCAACGCTCGGCATGCTCCTGATGGTCTCTTCGCGTGACCTGCTGACGATCTACGTCGGCCTGGAGCTCTCCTCGATCTCTTCGTACGTCCTGGCCGGCATGCTCCGGAAGGATGCGAAGTCGAACGAGGCGGGTATGAAGTACTTCCTCAACGGTGCACTGGCTTCGGCCGTCCTGCTCTTCGGCCTCTCGCTGGTCTATGGCGCCACCGGCTCGACCAACCTGGTCGATGTCGCCTCCGCCATCACCGGCAAGCTGGCCATGACGGACGCTAACTGGATGCCGCTCCTCGTCACCGGTACCATCTTCATGGCCGGCGGCTTCGCCTTCAAGATCTCGGCTGCCCCGATGCACTTCTGGGCGCCCGACGTCTACGAGGGCTCCCCGACCCCGGTCACTGGCTTCTTCTCGGTCGCCCCGAAGGGCGCCGCCTTCGCCGCCATCGTCCGCATCTTCGTCATCGGCTTCGGCGCCTCGGCGCTGGCTGAGCGCTGGTCGCTGATCTGGGCCGTCCTGGCTGCCGCCTCGATGTTCATCGGCAACCTGACCGCCCTGATGCAGCAGAACGTCAAGCGCATGATGGCCTACTCCTCGATCGCCCAGGCCGGCTATATTCTGGTCGGCGTGGTCGCCTCGGGTGGGCTGAAGGACGGCAAGGGCGTCGCTGCGGTTCTCTTCTACATCCTGGGCTACGCCGTGACGAACCTGGGCATCTTCGCTGTTCTGACTCACCTGGATCAGACCGAGGGCGCCCAGACGATCGCGGACCTGAAGGGCCTGGCCACCCGGAGCCCGCTCTACGGCTGGTTCCTCTTCCTCTGCTTCATCTCGCTGGTCGGCATCCCGCCGACGGCCGGCTTCTTCGGCAAGCTCTGGCTCTTCCAGGCTGCCGTCGACGGCGGTTATGTCTGGCTCGCCCTCTGCGTGGCGTTCAACTCGGCGATCTCGGTCGGTTACTACTACGCCGTCGTCAAGGCGATGTTCCTCGAGAAGTCGGAGAAGGAAGCCGTCAAGGCGCCTGCGCCGACTGCTCTGGCGGTCGTTATCTCCGCCATCGGCATCGTCCTCGTCGGCCTCCTCTCGCAGCCCTTCATCAGCTACGCCACCGAAGCGGCGGCGCACCTGATCAAGTAAGCGCAAAGAAGAACCCCGGTGGTCAAATGACCATCGGGGTTCTTGCTTGTGCTGGTTCAGTCACCGTGATACGATAACCTCGAATTTTCCTAGAGCTACAGGAGGGAGATCCCGTGTACCCAGTTCAAGGCACCTTCGTTCCCACTGGCGCGACCGGATTCTTCTTCTTGTGGGCGATCGATCCGGGCGCCGCCCTCCCCGCCACGGGGCGGGTGCCAAAGCCCCATCCCGCCGCCCGCACCGCAGAGGAGCTTCTCTCGCTGGTCAAGGGGATCGCTCAGGTTAACACGACGGCGCTCGTCCTCACCCTGCCGGCCGAGAATGGCCTCCGCCAAGTAAAGGTACCGGGGTTGCTCCTCACGCCGGCTAGTGCGGTGACCTGGTTGATCGACCTACCGGAACGCTTTACGCAGACGGGTCACCAGCCAGCCCAGAGCTTGCGGGCCTTCGCTGCGGCAGCCAAGCTCCTCCTTGAGCGCCTGGGCCGCGGGCAATTCTATCCGGCACTGTGGCGTGAGGCGGGCGTCCTAACCAGTGGTTGGGCCCTCGCCGCTCCCGAGCCGGCAGAGGCCGAGCGACTCCATAAACTAAGCGAGGCACTTCCGGATCTCTGTCGGGCGATCGTCCCGCCGGACCGCGACCCCGCCCGCTACCAGCCATTGCCGGGCGCCCTGTTGCTCGACCGGTTCTTCCGTTCCGCCGCCTCCGGCCTCGCCGCCACCTTTCTGCCCTCGGCGCCCCCTGTTCATGGCCCGCAGAGCGCCGCTCAACACTGGCTCCATGCCCTCAGAGGTGAAGGCGACCTGCCACCCGGATTGCGGGACGCCGAAGTGCTGGAGGCAGCCGTTGCGGCCTGGAGTACCCCAGTCAGTACCACGCAGAGCCAGACGGCACTCCGCTCTGGTCTCCGCCTCCATCCGCCTGAGGAGACGAGCCAGGGTTGGACGGTCGAGTTGATCTTGCAGACCCAGGATGTTCCGCCAGAGACGATTCCAGCAACCACTGCTTGGGCCAACCTGGGGCGGGAGTTGGTCGTGGGCGCCCACCGGTTCGTCAGCGCTGAACAGCGCCTCTTGCAGGACCTGCCAGCACTCGTACGCCTCTGCCCGCAACTGGCGCCACTCTTGGGGCAGGGCGCCCCGGCCACCCTGGCTCTAGATGAGGGGGAGGTCGTCCAATTCCTTCAGGAAGGGGCGACAGCCTTGCAGGAGGCAGGCTTCGCCGTGCAACTGCCAGCCGGGCTCGTCCGCGGCGGCCGGCTCGCCACCCAGATGCACCTGCGTGGTAGCGGGAGTAGCGGTTTCGGCCTCAATCAGCTCGTGCAGGTCGATTGGTCACTGGCCTTAGGCGACCAGTCGCTCAGCCTCGAGGAGTTGGCTCACCTAGCCAAACAGAAGCGCGCCCTGGTCCAGATCGGCAATCGCTGGGTCGAGATCGATCCGGCGGCGATCACAGCCGCCCTACGTCGGCTCGAGCCATACAAGGAGCAGATCCCCCTGGGCGAGGCCCTGCGCCTCTCGCCGGAGTTGGAGTCGCTCTCCGCTGATGGCTGGGTGGCCGATCTACTCGACCGTCTGCGCCAGCCCGCTACGATCGAGTCCGTTCCGACGCCGCGGGGGCTACAGGGTGAACTCCGCCCGTACCAGCAGCGTGGTCTGGACTGGCTTGCCTTCTTACGCCGCTTCGGCCTGGGCGCTTGCTTGGCTGACGATATGGGCCTGGGCAAGACGATCCAGTTGATCGCTCTGCTCCTGCATGAACGCGAGAGCGGGCTGACGGATCGGCCTAGCCTACTGGTCGCTCCTGTCTCCTTGATTGGCAACTGGCGACGCGAGGTGGCACGCTTCGCCCCCCATCTGAGGCTCTTGGTCCATCACGGACAGAACCGGCTGGATGCGGAGCGCTTCGCCGCACAAGCCGAGCAGTATGACCTGATCCTGACCACCTACTCCCTGCTCGCCCGGGATGAGGAGGTGCTCGCCGCTGTCCCGTGGGCGGGAATCGTCGCCGACGAAGCGCAGAACATCAAGAACCCCGCCACCCAGCAGGCGGCAGCGATCCGGCGACTGCAGGCGGATTACCGGGTCGCCCTGACAGGTACGCCGGTCGAAAATCACTTGGGCGACCTCTGGTCCCTCTTCAGCTTCCTCAACCCGGGATTGTTGGGCTCCCAGGAGGAGTTCCGCCGCCGCTACGCCGCACCGATTGAGCGCTACCGAGACCAGGAGGCGACCACGCAACTTCGCCAGCAGATCGGCCCGTTGATCCTGCGCCGCCTGAAGTCCGATCCGACGATCGTTGCTGACCTGCCTGAGAAGTTGGAGAACCGGGTGGTCACAAATCTGACCCTAGAGCAGGCCGCTCTCTATGAGGCGGTCGTTCAGGAGACGCTGGAACGGGTAGCCGCTGCGGAGGGGATTCAGCGCCACGGGGCGATTCTGGCGGGACTTACCCGATTGAAGCAGATCTGCAACCACCCGGCAACGGTTACGCAGGAGTCAGCGGGCGCCCTCGCCGGCCGGAGCGGCAAACTCGACCGCCTCGTCGAGATGCTGGAGGAGGTCGTGGCGGAGGGGGACCGAGCGCTCCTCTTCACCCAGTTCCCGCGCTTCGGCGTACGAATCGCTGCCCATCTCGCCCAGCGGCTCCGCTGTGAGGTGCTGGCCCTGGACGGCTCAACCCCGGCGCCCGAGCGGGAGCGCCGAATCGCCCGCTTCCAGGCTGGGGAGGCGCCGTTGTTCCTCCTTTCACTGAAGGCCGGTGGTGTTGGCCTGAACCTGACCGCTGCCAACCACGTCTTCCACATTGACCGTTGGTGGAACCCGGCCGTTGAGGAGCAGGCGACCGATCGGGCGCACCGGATCGGTCAGGAGCGGACCGTCATGGTCCACAAATTGGTGACCGCTGGAACCTTGGAAGAGCGGATTGACGCACTTCTGGCCGAGAAGCGCCAACTCGCGGCAGAGGTCATCGGAGCCGGAGAGGACTGGTTAGGCCACCTCTCGACCGAACAACTGCGTGAACTGATCCGACTGGAACAGGAGTGAGGTGAGCGGCGATGCCACGGAAGAAGATGGCGCCTGAGCCGAACTACTGGCAGGAGCGCTGGCTTGACTACATCTGGTTCGATCTGCACGGGTACGATGCCGACCAGCGCCCCTCTCTGCGGCGGCGGGCCGGGATCAAGCTCTCCTTTGCTCCGGGACGCATTACGGCCGAGATCCCCATGGGGAGCTATGGCGATCACTGCACGACGACCTTTCGGGTCTCGCCACTGGGGAAGCGGGCTTGGAAGCGGGTGCTTGATAAGCTGGCGACGACGCCAGATGCCCTACGGCAGCTCATGGCTGGGCGCCCCGGCGAAGAGCTGGAAGCGATCATGGCGGAGCTTGATCTTGAGCTCTTCCCCAGCATTGAACCGTTGGATGCCTTTCGCTGTCATTGCAATCAGTGGCGATGCAACCACCCAGCCAACCTGGTCTATGCCGTGGGCGAGCAGGTCGCGCAGAACCCCTTCCTTTGGCTCAACGTCATGGGCCTGGAGCGCGGTGAACTGCTCGCCGGCATCAGCGCCCGACAGGCGGATGCGGTCGAGGGGGTCGCCACCCATGCCCTTGCCACAGACCGCTTCTGGTCCACCCCGGTCGATCCAGACCAGATCCCGGTCCGGCCCGGGAAGGCGGTCGCCCCAGACGCCCTTCTGCGTCGCCTCGGCCAGCTCCCGTTGGCGGAGGCCGCCGCCAATGTGACCGTGGTTCAATATCGGACGGTTGAGAGCCAGTGGGGGCCTACCCATATTCAAGAGCTGGTCTCCCTCCGCATTGACGAGGCGCTTGGCCGCTATGCGATCGTGATCGGACAGGGAGCTGCCCGCCTGGCCCAGGAGGAGAGCCTGGTCACCACCGCTCCCGCCAAGCTACCGGGACGGGCAGTGCCAGCCAAACAACGGCTCCTGCCTGAGATTGTGCAGGCGATACAGGAGACCGGGCAGGCCTTACCGGTGACGATGCTGAGCCTCTATTCGCCGACGGCACCGATCCTCAATGAGGCCCAGTCACGGCGGGGAATCGCTGACGCCGTCGCCGAACTGCCTGAGCCGTACGGACTGGTGGGTCGTTTCTATGTAGCTGACAGAACGACCCTGCTGGATGGCGCCCGCTTCCGCCATTCGCTCTCCTTTGTGGAATGGTACGAACGTCGGCTAACCCTGGACAGTGATTGGGTCCGCGCACTGACTCAGGCAGGCATAGAGCCTCCCTATCTCCTTGCCGTTGGTGACCAGAAGTTTAGACTGAGCGACAACCGTGATCGAACCCTAGCGGATCTCTTTGACGCCTTGAACCCCTCCCTAGGTGAGACCTTGGAGCTGGTCCTCATTGACAAGACCCTGCCAATGCTCACCATCAGTTCGGCCGCCAAGGCGAGCCGCGCTAGCCAAGTCACCTCGGATCTGAGAGCCACCACGCTGCTCAGCGCAGCGGTTGAACTGGACGGCCTACGCACGGAGGAGGAGGGGGTCGGCATCCTGCTCGCTGGTGGACTCTACGCGGCGGAGCCACTACCCAGTCCGGTCTGGCTCTTGTCCCTGACCGCTGGGCCATCGGGGCCAGCCTGTGCCGGTCCCGGCCGCCAGATCGTCGCCGAATCCTGGCGGGGTTGGCAGCCCCGTTTTGGCCGTAAGCCCTACGGACGGTGGTACGAGGCGGACTCGCTCCTGAGGACCTATACCGCCAAGCTCCGGACCACCGGCATCTGGAACAGCGAGCAACTCACCTTCGCCACCCGAATCCTGCACGATTGGCTCCAGACCAACCCGGGTGCGCAGAATACGCTGGCAGGGGCGCCCTCACTCGGCTCTTTCCTCTTCTACCTCTGGCTCGAACTCCCGGCGCGGGCGCACGAGCATCACTGGCCGACGGAGCACGTGCCCGACCTCTTCGCCGGTTGGTTCAACCTCCTCGTTCAAGACCAGCCAGACCTAGCGGACCATTTCGGGCCTCACTTGGCCGCCTGCGCCCTGACCCAGCAGTTCCAGCATCGGGTGCTGACCCGCTCCAGGGAGAACGACTGGTACATGGAAGGGATGCGCTGGATTGGCCCGAAGCTGATCTTCCAAGCATAATGCAGAGCGGGCAGGGGATCTTCCCCTGCCCGCTGCTGTTATCCAAGCTGTCCAAGTACGCCCCGGACAAGCAGTTCCATCGCCGACTCCAGCCCCTCCGGCTTCGAGCCGCCGCCCTGAGCCTGGACCGGTGAGCCACCGCCCTTACCACCGATCAGGGGTAGGGCTTCCTTAAGTAGCGTCCCCATATCCGCCCGCACATCCGTCGAGCGGTACAGGATCAGGTTCGGCATCGCCCCACGAGTGCCAAAGACCGCCACGGCGCCGCCCACGCTGGCCACCTTCGCCGCCAGCAGCCGGACCTCATCCGCCGGGCGCCCCGCCCAGATCTCCGCCACGATCCGGACCCCGTTCTGCACATGCGCCCCAGCCACCAGGTCCGTCGCCTCTAGCTCAAGCAACTTCTCCTGCATCAGCTTCACCTGCTTGCGCAGCCCGCTGATCTCCTCCTGGGCCCGGCCGGTCCAACCTGCCAACTCCATCTGCCCGATCGAGAGCGCTCGGGCCGCCTCGCGCGTCACCAGATCCAGCGACTGGTAGTCCCGCAGGGCTCGTCCACCGACGAGGAAGTCGACCCGTACACCCTTCTTGTGCTTCTCCCAGGACTTGATCTTCAGGAGGCCCAACTCACCGATGTTCGAGACGTGCGTCCCTGCACAAGCCGACCAGTCATAGCCCTGGATCTCCACCACGCGAATCTGCTCCGTCACCTTGGGCGGCTTCCGGAGCGGGTAGGCTGAAAGCTCCGCCTCCGTCTCCGCCAGGTGGAAGAGGACCGGCAGCCCGGAGCGGATCACCCGGTTCACTTCGGCCTCGATCGCCTCGACCTGGGCGCCCGTGAACTCCGCCATCTCCAGATCGACCGTGCAGCGGTCGGCGCCCAGGTGCCAGGAGAGCGTCTCCGCATCATAGAGCCGCTCGAACGCCCCGGAGAGCAGGTGCTGCCCGGTGTGTTGCTCCATGTGATCGAGCCGTCTTGCCCAATCGATCTCCCCGGTCACCCGGCCGGAGAGGGGCGCGGCCACTCGATGCCGAATCGTCCCATCGCCATCGATCTCGACTGCCAGCACCGACTGACCGCCGAGCGTCCCCGCGTCCGAAGGCTGTCCACCCGCCTCCGCATAGAAGCAGGTCTGATCTAGAATCACATCAAACTGCCCGTTCACCGGCAGGCAGGCTACAACCGCAGCCTCAAACTGCGTCTGGTAAGCGTCCGCTGCAAAGAGCTTGACCGTCGCCACGCCGTCTACCCCCCGCGTCGAATCTCCCTTCATTTTACCACAGGCGAACCACCAAAGCTGTACATACTAGGAGGGTCAACCCAATACCAAAGGAAGTGACCCCCTTGGATACCCAAGAGATGTTCACGCAACTAAACCGGGACCCCGCTGAGTACCCGCTCTTCCACCGGGTCTACCAGGTACTCTCCTTCTCGCCGTCCTCCAAGCATGCAGGCGAGAATGAGGTGAAGGACCTCGCCTGGGACGCCCTCGATTACCTAAGGCAGGACGGACACTGGGAGACCGCCTCCACAACCGGATCGACTAGCCTCTGGTATAACGGCCGGACCCTCATGGTCCACGAGCACGATGGCGATGGCTTTACCTACGATCATACCTTTACCGTCAGCTAAACAGAGAACCCCGGGGACTCCCCGGGGTTCTCACTATTTGCGCCCAAACTCTCCAGTACCCGTTATATTTTCTAAGTATTGTCATTTATAGACCATTCTGATAGACTTGTCCTGAGAGTGAACCTAGTCGGTCTCGGAGGGGGAGGCGACCTTGGCAGCAGAAAAGCGGCCCCTCGGCGACATTCTGATTCAGGCTGGGCTCCTAACCCCGTCACAACTGCACCAGGCGCTGGAGACCCAGAAGTCGACCGGCCTGCGTCTGGGGGAGATCCTCGTCTCCCTTGGCCTTCTTTCGGAGACTGACGTCACTCGTGCCGTCGCCACGCAGCTCAGCATCCCCTTCCTGGCCGACCATGAGCTCCAGGTCGACATGACCGTCGCCCGCCTGGTCCCGCCCCCGGTCGCCCGCCGCACAAGGGCGCTACCGCTTAAGATCGACGATGGGCGCCTCCACCTCGCCATGGTCGATCCGCTCGACGTCTTCTCCCAGGATGAGATTCGTCACCTGGTTCGCCGCCCGGTCTCGCCCATCGCCTGTACCCCCGGTGCCTTCCAGAAGGCGCTCTCCCAGTACGAGAAGCTCTCCGCCCTCGGGCGGCGAGACCCGGAGGGGCGGGAGGGGGGCGCCCCCGCGGAGGTCCTCCTCGTCCCCGACCCCGAAGACGCCCCGATCGTCCAACTCGTCAACGAGGTGATCGATCGGGCGATCGCTGATCGGGCCTCGGACATCCACATCGAACCCGGCGAGGCACGCTTCCGGGTCCGAATCCGCATTGACGGCTTCCTGCGGGAACTGATGACCGAGTCGATCCACTCCCATCCCGCGGTCGCCGCCCGCCTGAAGGTGATGGCCTCCCTGGATATCGCGGAGAAGCGGGCGCCCCAGGACGGTCGCATCGAGCTTCGTGACAAGGGCCGGAACGTCGACCTGCGCGTCTCCACCCTGCCGACCGTCTTCGGCGAGAAGATCGTCCTGCGCATCTTCGATCGCGCCAAGACCCTGCCGAAGCTGACCGAACTGGGCTTCGGGGCGGAGATCTTAAAGCAATATCAGATGGTCGCCGCACGCCCGCACGGGATGCTCCTGGTGACGGGCCCGACCGGCTCCGGCAAGACCTCGACCCTGATGTCGACTCTGAGCTATCTAAACCATATCGAGAAGAACATCGTGACGATTGAAGACCCGGTCGAGTACCAACTCGCCGGCATCAACCACGTCGCCGTCAATCCGAAGGCCGGCCTCACCTTCGCTGATGGCCTCCGGTCGATCCTCCGCCAGGATCCCAACATCATCATGATCGGTGAGATTCGTGACGGCGAGACCGCTGACATCGCAGTCCGCGCCGCCCTAACCGGCCACCTCGTCCTCTCCACGCTCCACACCAACGATGCCGCGGGCGCCCTGACCCGCCTCGTCGATATGGGCGTTGAACCGTACCTGACCGCCTCCTCGGTCCTGGGCGTCCTGGCCCAACGACTCGTCCGCCGCCTCTGCCCCGCCTGCCGGGAGGCCGTCCAGGTCGACGCCGAGGGCTACCGCCAGTACGGCTGTGATCACGATGGCGATCTGGCCGTCGTCCACCGCCCGACCGGCTGCGCCAAGTGCGGCGGATCGGGCTACTCAGGCCGCTTCCCGATCTTCGAGTTCCTGCGCATCACCCCCGCCGTTCAGGAGCTCGTGATCAGCCGGGCCTCCGCCGCAGCGATTCGAGCCCAGGCTCAACAAGAGGGGATGCGCTTCCTGATCACCTCCGGCCTGGAAGCCGCCCTGCGGGGAGAGACCTCGCAGGAGGAGGTCTTCCGTGTAGCCGCCTTTAGCGAGTAGATAAAGCGAGGTGCAACACTCTGTTCGACATCGACCTGCTCCTCCGTGATGCGGTCAGTCAGGGCGCCTCCGACGTCCACCTCTGTGAATCACAGCCGCCCATCTTCCGCATCCACGGCCAGATGCTCCGCCAGTCCCAGCTCCCGCTCGCCGTCGATGAGCTGAACGATGCGATCGCTCAGGTCGTTCCGCCCGCGAAGCATGCGGAGTTCCAGCACAAGGGCGAGGTGGACTGCTCCTATGCCGTCTCAGGACTTGGGCGCTTCCGCGTCAACGCCTACCGGCAGCGGAACTCCCCTGCCCTAGCCCTCCGGGCGATCCCCTTCCGCATCGCTGGCCTGGGCGAGCTCGGCCTCCCCGAGGTCATCTCCTCCTTCTGTGACAAGCCCTACGGCCTCGTGATCGTCACCGGGCCGACCGGCCACGGCAAGTCGACCACCCTAGCGGCCCTGATCGACCTGATCAACGAGCGCCGCTCCTGCCACATCATCACCCTGGAGGACCCGATCGAGTTCGTCCACCGGGACAAGCAGGCCGTGATCAACCAGCGGGAGATCGGGGCCGATACCCTCGGCTTCTCCGATGGCCTCCGCGCCGCCCTCCGCCAGGACCCGGATGTGATCCTCCTTGGCGAGATGCGCGACCTAGAGACGATCCGCATCGCCCTGCAGGCCGCCGAGACCGGCCATCTGGTCTTCACGACCCTGCACACGAACGATGCCGCCGGCGCCATCGACCGTATCGTCGATGTCTTCCCGGCCGATCAGCAGGAGCAGGTCCGGGTCCAACTCGGTGCCACCCTCCAGGGCGTCGTCGCCCAACGCCTCTTCCAGCGCAAGGACCAGCCCGGTCGGGTCGTCGCCACCGAGATCCTGGTCGCCACCCCGGCTGTCCGTAACCTGGTCCGGGAGGGCAAGAGCCACCAGATCCTCTCGACCATCCAGACCGGCGGCAAGCTTGGCATGCGGACGATGGTGGCTGCCGTGCGAGAACTCCACGAGAAGGGCCTGATTCAGACCGAGGATTACCAGATCTTCGTCGGTGAGCCGATCAGCTCCACGGCTGCTGGGCGCCAGTAGAAGGGGGAAGGGGTTATGGGCGTCTGGGTCTACAAGCTGCGCGACGCCACCGGGCAGGTCTCCACGGGAAAGGTCGAGGCGGAGACGGAACGGGATGCGATCACTCGACTGCGGAGTCAGGGGATGGTTCTGGGGCTGGAGGCAGACCGTGACCTACAGGCGATGCTGAAGCGCTCCGAGGGGCTCTTTCAGCCTCGTGTAAGCGGCAAAGATCTGGCGGTCTTCTCTCGCCAGTTCTCGACGATGGTCAATGCCGGACTGCCGGTGGTGACAGCCCTCAAGGTCCTCTCCGGTCAGTCGACGAACCCGCGCCTAGGTAAGGCTCTCCAGATGGTAGCAGTTGATGTTGAGTCAGGCGAATCGTTGGCTAGCGCTTTTGCGAGACAGGGCGCCCTCTTCCCGCCGATCATGATCCATCTCCTGGACGCTGGTGAGGTCGGCGGCATTCTTGATGAAGTGACCGCGCGGCTCGCCACGCAACTTGAGAAGGATGAATTGGTCCGGCAGAAGGTGAAGTCCGCTCTGGTCTATCCGTCCATTGTATCCGTAGTGGCGGTCTGCATTGTGATCTTCCTGATGACCTTCGTCGTGCCCAAGTTCGTCGGGGTCTATGAGGATCTCGGCGCCGAGTTACCCTGGCTAACCCAGGCCTTGATCGCCGTCTCCCACGTGGTCCAGAAGACCTGGTGGTTGTTGATCGGCGGCGGCGTCCTCGCCGCCTTCGGGCTACGCCGCTGGATCCAGACTGAGAGCGGTGGACTCTTCTGGGACCGCCTCCTCCTGAAACTGCCGGTCTTCGGAATCCTCCTGACCAAGCAGGCGATCGCCCGCTTCGCTCGGACCCTTGGCTCCTTGCTCAACTCTGGCATCCCGATCCTGAAGGCGATGGCGGTTGTGGAGCGGGTCGTCGGCAACCGGGTGATCAGTCACGCCGTCCGGGGCGCCCTGGATGAGATTCGTCAGGGCGCTACCCTCTCAACCCCCCTGCGCAAGGAGAGGCTCTTTCCGCCTATGGTGATGGAGATGGTCGCCGTCGGCGAGGAGACTGGCACCATGGAACTGATGCTGAGCAAGGTTGCGGACTTCTTCGAAGAGGACGTTCAGCGCTCCGCGGAGCGACTCTCAGCAGCTCTGGAGCCGCTCATCATTGTCTTCCTCGCCATCTCGGTCGGCCTGATCGTGATCAGCATGATGCTCCCGATCTTCGGGCTCTGGTCAGCCATTGGTTAACGTTCCGAAGTCAGAAGGAATGGAAAATAATGCAAAATACCGTTGACTTCCATTCCAATTTCCACCATAATTGGTCATGAACCTAGCAGACAAAAAATGGAATTCAAGGAGGAGATGGACCCGTGCTGAAGTTGCTCTTGGCGCTCCGGAACCGTAAGGCGAGCCGTGGCTTCACCTTGATCGAGCTCCTGGTCGTCGTGGCGATCATCGGCCTCCTCGCTGCCTTTGCGGTACCTAAGCTCTTCGAGGCGATCAACACCTCCAAGGAAGCCCAGGGCCAGGCCGATCTTGACACCATCTCCGCGGCGCTTGAGCGCTACTACTTTGAGAACGGCTTCTACCCGGCGCCTGACGGCGATGCGGTTGACAAGACCGCGACCCCGCCTGACCTGCAGGCGACCGACCTGAAGGAGGCCCTGGCGCCCTACCTCAAGAAGAACACCACCTTCTTGAACGGCTTTAAGAAGGGGCTCTTCTACGGGACGAACGCCGATGGTACGGCCGGCTACGTCCTGATCGACCCCAAGAACACCACGGCGACCATCGCCGCCGTCTGCGGCACGGGCGGGCCGGCATGGACGCCGGGGACGGCGCTCACCGTGAACAAGACGTTGACCAAGGCGCTCATCGATGCCTGCGCAGCGCCCACGGGCATGGACATCGAGACGAACTAGGCATCGAAACTGCAACCCCGGACTCAAAGGGGGGCTGGTCACGGACTAGCCCCCTTTTGGGTGCCCGCCATTCTTCGACCTGGTAAATGGGGAGGGTGCGGAACGTTTATGTTGCAATTACTCTCCTTCTGGCCAAGTTTGGGTCCAGTTGGCCGGGCCGTCACCCTCTTCTGTCTGGGGTTAGCGGTCGGTTCGTTCCTCTCCGTGCTCCGCTACCGTCTGCCCCGGCGCCAGGATCCCCTGCGGGGACGCTCTCGCTGTACAGCTTGCGGCCATACCCTCGGCGTGGCAGAGTTGGTGCCTCTCCTCTCCTACCTGGTGCAGCGAGGCCGCTGTCGCCACTGCCAGGCGGTCATTGCACCGATCTACCCGTTGCTGGAACTCGCGACCGGAGTCCTGGCAGCCGCGGGAGGGTTGGTTAGCTGGACGATTGGGTTGGCGGCACTGGGCGCCCTTGTTGGCGTCACCTGGGCGCAAGGGCGGTCGCGAG
>DATGYC010000089.1:0-13778 GCA_035298385.1 Symbiobacteriaceae bacterium
AGGAAGTAAGGCCCCTGGAAGACTACCAGGTAGATAGGTCAGGAGTGGAAGCAGGGTAACCTGTGGAGCGGACTGATACTAATCGGCCGAGGGCTTGACCTTTGATGTTTGCGGCAAGTAAATTCCACTGTACAGTTTTGAGGGTGTAAGCACCCCGACAAACAAAATCGAGGAAGTACGTGCGCAACGTACGACCGGGATGGAGTTATCGGTTCACTAAGGTTTGTTTTGCGGAGGCGTGGTGTAGAGGCCTAACATGCGGCCCTGTCACGGCCGAGACCGCGGGTTCGAATCCCGTCGCCTCCGCCAGTTTGGCCCTATCGTCTAGAGGCCTAGGACACCGCCCTTTCACGGCGGCGACGCGGGTTCGAATCCCGCTAGGGTCACCAGAAGACACCCGGTGCATTTCATGCGCCGGGTGTTTTTTTATAGCATATCTGATGCGCCTGTCGCATAGTCTCTATAAGTGTGCAGTTTTCGCGGCCCAAAAAGAAGGCATTTCGCTATACTTGGCGAAATGCAATGAGGGTGTGTAACTGCTGCACGATCACGAGGTGCTTCCATTCGGGGGTTCCTGTACCGAAGGAGGGTTTGCGTGTTCAATCGGTCTGCGCGAGTCTATGCTCTGTGCCTTGGTTTCGTGGGGCTTCTGATCGGCCTCGGTCTGGTCACTCGGTCGCATGATGCTCCGGCTCAGATTCAGAAGACTGCTGTGCTGGCGGTTCAGCAGCCGGTCCGCCTCTCCCTACGTGGGCAGGTTCATACGGTCGAGACGAAAGCCCAGGACGTGGGCGCCCTGCTCACGGAGCAGGGAATTACCCTGGCGGCCAACGAACATGTCTCGCTCCCGCTAGATGCCTCCCTCTCCGCCTACGCACTCGTCAAGGTGTCGGAGCGGACGGAAGTGGTCGTTACTACGCAGGAAGCGATTCCATACGAGACCGTGAAGCGTGAGGACGAAGAGCTCGACGAGGGCGACGTCAAAACGATTCAGGAGGGCGCCGACGGCGCTCGCCAGGTTACCAAGATTCTCGTCTATGAGGACGGCCAGCCAGTCGGCGAGCATCTGCTGAGTGATCAGGTGGTCAGCGAGCCGGTTAGCCAACTCGTGACGCTGGGCACCGGTCAGGTTGCATACCGTGGCGGCGATCGAATTCGCTTCAGTCAAAAGTTGACCATGCGGGCGACGGGATACTCCTCCCAGGAGCCAGGTCTCTCTGACTACACGGCAACGGGCAGATTGGCCCGATACGGTGTGGTAGCGGTCGATCCGGACGTCATCCCGCTTGGCACGCGCGTCTATGTAGAGGGCTACGGTTTTGCGATCGCAGCAGATACGGGTAGTGCCATCTACGGCAACCGAATCGATCTCTGCTTTGACACCGTGGGTGAGGCAGATGATTACGGGGTCCAGTATCAAACCGTCTATATCCTGAAAGACTAGGACGGAGGCCAGATGCCGATTATCCATCGGCGTCTGGCCTTTTCGAATTTGAGGAGGAGCGTTTTTGGATCTTGCAAGCGCATCGACGCTAAAGGCCCTCTTGGCCGCCCATGGACTGCGGCCCCAGCACAAGTTGGGCCAGAACTTCCTGACCGATCGGCGCATCCTGGAGGCGATCGCTGATGCCAGTGGCGCCGGCCCGGACGACCTGGTGCTGGAGATTGGCCCGGGGCTCGGCTCTTTGACCCAGCAACTGGCAGAGCGGGCTGGACGAGTGCTGGCGATTGAGTTGGATCGGAATCTGGTCAGCCTTCTGAGCAAGACGATCCAGCAAGCGTTCACCAATGTGGAGATTGTGCAGGGAGACGCTGGCCGGATCGACCTACGTGGACTGCTTGCTGAGCGGTTGGCGCCCGGGCAGCGGGCGAAGGTGGCGGCTAATCTGCCCTACTATATTACGACCCCGCTGGTAATGCGTCTCCTCGAGGAGGAACTCCCGCTGGACCGGATCGTGGTCATGGTCCAGAAGGAGGTCGCCGACCGGATGATCTCACCGCCTGGCTCCAAGGAGTATGGGGCGCTCTCGGTGGCGGTTCAGTACTACGCTGAGCCGCACATCGTGCTGAACGTGAGCAAGGCCGCCTTCCTGCCGCCGCCCGAGGTCGAGTCGGCTGTTGTGGCGATGCAGATGCGGGAGCGACCGCCGGTCGAGGCGCCGAAGGAGGCGTTCTTCCGAGTGGTCAAGGCGGCCTTTGGTCAACGCCGCAAGACGGTTCACAACGCCCTTGTGGCTGGTCTTGGCGTGGACAAGGCTCGTGTTGAGACTGCCTTGGTTGCAGCCGGTGTGGCCCTACAGCGTCGAGGTGAAACACTTTCGCTGGAGGAGTTTGCCGCTGTCGCTCGAAATCTTTTTGGAGAAGAGGGCAAGATGGGAAAGGGCGGGCAGTGACCGGCCCGTCCCTCTCCGAATAGTATTAGTAGTAGAAGGTGGAGGGCCAGTAAAGTCAGGAGGGAGACTCCATGCAAGAGGGCCTATTTCAGAGCCCAAGCAAGGGAATGCTCAGCTACGACCAACTGGTGACAGATCTGCTCGCTTACGTGGCTGAGGAGCCGCATGCTCATTACAAGCTGATCGTCGGTACGGACTCACACACCCGGACCAACCTCTGCTTCGTGACAGCTGTGATCATCCATCGTCAGGGGAAGGGCGCCCGCTACTATTACCGCAAGCAACATCAGCAGAAGATGCGCAGCCTGCGCCAGAAGATCTTTTATGAGACGGCGATCTCCCTTGCTTTTGCCGAGAAACTCTCACGCTCCCTCCAGGAGCGGACGGCGGGACTCAACGTCGAGATTCACCTTGATGTGGGTGAAATCGGTGAGACGAAGGAGTTAGTCCGGGACGTTGTCGGCATGGTCATGGGGAGCGGCTTTCACTATGAGATCAAGCCAAACGCGTTTGGTGCCTCGGCTGTGGCAGACCGTTTTACCAAGTAGCAGAGGCTTTGCCAATGTAAACAGAGGGTATTGACAACGGGGCAAGTCCACCCGTAAAATAATAGGTTTCCTTGACCAAAGCCATCTCGCTTGCTATACTGACAGGGAAGCGGCATTTTCGCCGCCAGCGTAACGCCCTCTTGGTGGTTGCTGCGGGAAGGATGTGGTTTTCACTTGGCTCCCAAGACGGTTCTTGCGGACATCAAGAAGGACCTTGAGGCCTATGTCGGTGCACGGATTCGCCTGAAGGCTAATCGGGGGCGAAAGCGGGTGCTGGAGCGGGAAGGGGTCTTGGAGGGTACCTACCCAAACATCTTCATCGTTAAGCTGGAAGAGGCGAACCAGACGGAACGTCGGGTTAGCTACAGCTACTCCGATCTCTTGACGGAAGCGGTGGAGTTGGTTGTCTGCGCCAGCAGCGGCCGGGAGTATCGGTTTGGGGCATCAACTCGCTAGGAGTGCGACATCTACATAAGCCAGGGGATTCCCCTGGCTTCTTTCGCGCAGGGAGGACGGGCGGATGCAAGTCACAAGCTATGCAAAAGTTAACCTGACACTGGATGTCGGCGCTAAGCGCGCAACTGACGGCTATCATCCGGTGCGAACGGTGATGGTGCCCATCACGCTGGCAGACGAAGTCAGCCTTGAGTCAGCCGACTTCATCCAGGTGTACTGTGAGCCCGATGTGGCAGGCGATCCAGAGCGGAACCTGGCCTACCGCGCTGCGGAGCTCCTCAGAGGTGAGACGGGTTATACGGGGGGCGCCCTGATCCGGATCCGGAAGCGGATTCCGGTGGCGGGTGGGCTCGCTGGGGGCTCAACCAACGGGGCAGCCACTCTAGTGGGTCTGAACCAGCTCTGGGGCCTTGGGCTACCGGAGGAGCGCTTAACTGCGCTCGCGATTCGGCTGGGGTCAGATGTGCCCTTCTTTGTGCCTAGTCGTCCGGCCCTCGTCACGGGAATCGGCGAGGTGGTCCAGCCGATTACCGCTCCAGAGCCGCTCTGGCTCGTCTTGGCGACGCCCGCCGTAGCCAAGTCGACCGGCGGGGTCTATGCCCTCTTTGACGAGCTAACGGAGGTCGAGCGGCCCGACACGGAAGCGCTGTTGGCCGCGCTGGCGACCGGGGACGTAAAGGGTGTGGCAAACTCCCTTGGAAACGTCTTCGAGCAAGTGATGCTTCCCCGTCATCCGGAGATTGGCGCACTGAAGGCGGCCATGCTGGAGGCGGGCGCCCTGGGCGCCCTCATGTCAGGCGCTGGGCCCAGCGTCTTTGGCGTCGCCAAAGATCAGGCCGCCGCAGAGCGAATCCAGGCGGCCATCACGGCCCTGGCCCCGTTCGCCACGGTGGTTCAGACCTTAGCTTCACCATAAAAGAGCCCCCGGAGTGAGCACTCCGGGGGAGACTTTATTTGTAGGTGGATCCCTGGCGTAAGCTCCGCTGTTGCAGACGAAGAGCGATACGCTGTGCGGCCAGCCGCCGGCGGCGGCGGACGACGGCAATCATTCGCAGCAGAACGATGCTGATCAGCAGGGCTGACCCGATGTAGGAGAGCCAGGTGAGGAAGATAGAGAGTACCCCGGCGCCCCGTTTGATCAGTGCGACTGGCGTTGAGGCTACCCCGGTCTGAGCCACGAGCGGCAGTGACTGTAGGAGCCGATTCCCTTCCCAGACCTCGACGGTGCCAACCTGTTCACCTGGCTGGACCGGGGCGGCGAGGTTTGAGTTAGGCTTGAACGTTTGCCGTAGATTCGGTGCTTGCCCGTTCACCTTGGCCACGGCGGCGGCGAAGGGCTGGGGGACAACGGCCGGCACGGTGGCGGCTGTGCCATCAACGACCGGTACCTCGGTCAGGACCTTGCCAGGCGAGAGAAGCTCGCCCCGTGCGAACTGGTCGAAACCCCAGTCCAACAAGGCCGTGACGTCCTGGTACTCGGACGCCTTGTCCTGGTAGCCCATCCCGACGGCGATCAGGCGCAGTCCATTCCGCTCCGCGGCATTGACCAGGGTATGACCAGCCTCTTCCGTAAAGCCGGTCTTACCGCCCACCGTCCCCTCATAGTTCCACAGGAGGCTATCGAGGTTGTAGTAGGTGCCGTTCGTCTCCTTGCCCGGCCAATCGAAGGCCTTGGTGCCAGCGATCTTGCGGACGTGCGGGTTGTTGAAGGCGGCCCGAGCGATCAAGGCCAGGTCCAGCGCAGTTGTATAATGATTGGGGTCATGCAGGCCATTGGCGTTGGTAAAGTGGCTGTTGGTGGCGCCGGCCGCTACGGCCGTCTCGTTCATCCAGGCGACGAACTGATTGACGTCTCCCTTGGCGACGCCCTCTCCGATCGCATCGGCGCAGTCGTTACCGGAGGGGAGGAGCATGCCGTACATCAGGTACTCCAGCGGCTGCGTCTCGTGCGCACTGATATAGCAGGATGCCGAGTCCCATGGCTTATTTACAGCCTGCTCACTCACCGTAATCGGCTGGTTCAATTGACCATGCTCCATGGCCACCAGGGCGGTCAGCAGTTTTGTCGTGGAAGCTGGGTAGTTTCGGACTGCTGGGTTGTACTGGTATAATAATTGTCCGGTACTGCCATCCAGCAGTACGGCGGATTTGCCATGCATTGTGGGGGGTTGGACCGGATCGGCTGATGCAGGGGCTGTCCAGCAGATGCCGAACATGAGAAGAGACAGGGTGTAAGCGAAGACCCGGGTGCGCTTACGCACGACGTTCGCCACCCTCCTTTGTTAAATGAGGTTAACCAATTTGATTCCACACGGGCGACGAGCACCCCTTCTGTTCTGCTAGAAAAGGTAGGAACTGGAGATCATTGTTTGGTGGAGAATCGAGCAGGAAGATTATAGAAATACGTGGAACAGTTTAATGTTTCGCTATGGAAGGCCTCACTAGGGGAGTGGAGCACTAAGTGGTCAACGTCATCCTACTCGCGGGAGCGGCCAATAACGGCCCGCTTAAGGACATGAGTACAGCCACCAACGAGGCACTGATTGAGATTGGCAGCAAGCCAATGGTCCAATACGTGATCGATGGACTACGCCAGTCAACACAGATTGGGCGTATTGTGCTGTGCGCGCCTCCCGGCGAGCTCGAACCGCACGTCAAGGGTGAGGGCCTGGAGTTTGTGCCTAGCCAGGGTAGCATTTTAGCGAATTTCTTGGCCGCCTACAAGGTTTTGCCCAAGGATCAAACGATCATGATCGCCACGTGCGATATCCCCCTGATTACAGGGGAGATCATTGACGGCTTCTTGCAGCTTTGCCGGCAGAAGGAGGCCGACCTGTACTACCCGATCGTAGAGAAGCAGGTGGGCGAGCAGAAGTACCCGCTCGTCAAGCGGACCTACGTTCAGCTACGGGAGGGCATCTTCACGGGCGGGAACCTCTTCCTGGTCAATCCGGCGGTTGTGGAGGAGGCGGCGCCCCGAGTCGAGCGCTTCTTGGACTACCGCAAGAGTCCCTTGAAGTTGGCGGGCCTCTTGGGTTGGACCTTTGCCGTTCGCTACTTGCTCTTGAAGAACCTGCGCATGCATGAGTTGGAGGCGAAGATCTCGCAGATGCTTGGTATTCGGGGCGCCGTCATCGAATGTCCGTGGCCGGAGGTCGGTATTGATGTCGACAAACCGGCGGACCTTCAGTTGGCCCGCGCGGTCCTCCTTTCGTAGCCCATGCGTAAGTTGAATCGAGCCGAGCGGCTGATCCAGATGGTCCGGACCCTGATTGATCGCCCCGGTGAGCAGATCCCCCTGGGCGCCTTTGCCGAGCAGTTTGGTGCGGCCAAATCGTCGATCTCCGAGGACCTGCGGCTGATCAAGGAGACGCTTGAGGCTGATGGGATCGGTCTGCTCAAGACCCATGCCGGGGCCGCTGGTGGCGTCCAGTACTGGCCGACGCCGTCGCCGGCCGAAGGGGCGCAAACGATCGCGGAACTGTTAGCGTTGATGTCCGATCCGGCCCGGATCATGCCGGGCGGTTTCCTCTATATGGCCGATGTCCTGACCAATCCCCAGTGGTGCCACCGGATCGGTGGGATGCTCGCGGCCCGTTTCCTGGGCGAACAGCCGGATCTGGTCCTAACGGTCGAGGTCTCGGGCGTGCCGCTGGCCGTGATGGTAGCCCAGACCCTGGGTGTCCCGCTGGTTGTGGCCCGCCGGGAGGGGCGCCCCACGCAGGGCTCTGCCTTTGTCAGCCACTATGTGACCTCTTCACGCCGAGTCCAATCGATGGCGGTCGGCCTGAAGTCGATCCCGCGGGGCGCCCGCGTGTTAATTATTGATGACTTTATGAAGGCTGGGGCAACGGCCCGTGGTATGATCGATCTGGTGACCGAACTGGGCGCCCATGTGGCTGGTGTAGGGGTCTTCATCACAACGGCAGAGCCCGAGCGCAAGCGGGTGGAGGAGTACGTCCCACTCCTCACCTTGGACGCCGTTGACGAGGAAGAGCGGACGATCCGCCTTCGCGCCGCGTGGATGCCTGAGGTGAAGGAGTGACCCGGATGACCGTCACGCTCGACGATATCAAGCAGGCCCAGACGATTCTCCGCCAGAATGAGATCCCTCCGACGCCCCTGCTCTTCTCTCCTGGCATCAGCGCCATGGTCGATGGACTGCCGGTCTACCTGAAGGCAGAGAATCTGAACCGGGCGGGCTCCTTCAAGGTCCGTGGGGCTGTCAACAAGATGGCCTCGCTCACGCCGGAGGAGGCGGCCCGGGGTGTTATTGCCGCGTCTGCGGGTAACCACGCCCAGGGTGTGGCCCTGGCCGCTCGGGCGCTCGGCATCCGGGCGATCATCTGCATGCCGGAGGGCGCCCCCCTAACCAAGGTGGCGGCGACCAAGAACTATGGGGCCGAGGTCGTTCTGCACGGGCAGACCTACGATGATGCCTACCAGAAGGCACTCGAGCTCCAGGCGGCTCACGGCTACGTCTTCGTCCATGCCTTTGATGACCACTACACGGTGGCTGGGCAGGGGACGATCGGCCTGGAGATCCTGGCTGAGTTGCCGGACGTCAAGACCGTCTTCGTCCCGATCGGTGGCGGCGGCATGATCAGCGGCATCGCCCTCGCGATCAAGACGCTCAAGCCGGAGGTGCGGGTGATCGGCGTGCAGGCGGCGGGCGCCCCGGCGATGTACCTCTCCAAGCAGAACGGCGAGCTGACCAACACCGAGTTCGTCCGGACGATTGCCGACGGCATCGCCATCAAGCGGCCTGGCAAGCTGACCTGGGAGATCATTAAGCAGTACGTGGATGAGATCGTCCTAGTCGACGAGGAGGAGATCGCCGAGTCGATCCTCGTCCTGCTCGAGCGGATGAAGCTGATGGTCGAGGGCGGTGGTGCGGCCGGCTTCGCAGCCCTGCTCAACCGGAAGGTGGCGAACGTCGAGGGTCCGGCCTGCGTCGTCCTCTCCGGTGGTAACATCGATGTAAATGTCCTCTCCCGCATCATCGAGCGGGGACTGGTTAAGGCGGGCCGCTATGTCCGTATGACTACCTTCGTCCCGGATCGTCCCGGTGGCCTGCAGCAGCTTCTGGCCTGCGTGGCGAACCTTGGGGCGAACGTGATCGAGTGCCACCACCAGCGCTGGTTGGCAAAGTCGACGATCGGCGAGGTCGAGATCGACCTCTCGCTGGAGACCCGTGATGCTGACCATGTGCAGGAGTTGCTGGCGGGACTGCGGCAGAACGGTTATGAGGTCCAGCTGCTGCCGGCCTACCGCCCGAGCGATAGGTAAAGAGGGCCGCCCCGAGGGCGGCCCATCTGGAGGAGGTAGCGCAATGTCCAAGTGGTCTGCGTCCCGCTTCCTGACGGCTGCGATCGGCTGTGTTGCCCTGGCGCTCATCATGGTCTACGCCTTCCATGCCGTGACGGAGGGAACGTTGCCGCTCTGGCTGCACATCCCGGTGGCGGCTCTGGTCTTGGGCGCCCTCTCGGTCGGCGCGCTGGGGGCCGGCTTCTTCCTAGTCGAGTACCAGACCCGCCGAGCGCTCTTAGGAGACGACCGGCAGGAGGCCTAACATCGCAAGAGTGACGAGCGCCGGGGGGGAGACCCCCGGCGTTCCCATTTCCCCGCCAGGGCTGACGTAGAGGACGTCCAGGGCTAGATGGCCCTCATAGAAGAGGAGGCGGCCGCAGACAGTGACCGGATCGGTGCCGGTGGGTTCGAGTCGGTTCTGCCCAAAGAGGCGGGGGAGGGTCTGGACGAGGGGGACGGCCACCCCGACCGTGGTATGGACTTGGCCGACGACTGGGTCGATCCGCCCGGGGGGGGTCAGGCGAAGGTGGCCCTCCACGCAGAAGAAGGGGCCGCGTTCAGCCGAGAGGGCCGAGGCGCCCGGATTCGAATCCGCGCCGTGCATCGAATCACCCCGGTCTATCTTATGTGGACGGCGGAGAGTTGGCTGTCCGGAAGTCACTGGTATGGTAGTATAAGAAAATTTCAAAACAGCGTCTTCGCTAGCAGGGAATAAATGGAAGAATATGGAATCCCTCTTTAGAACCAAACGAGGAGGGTCCGCCAGTGCAGATCACGGATGTGCGGGTGCGCAAGGCGACGGGCAACGAGGGGAAGCTGAAGGCGTTCTGTTCGGTGGTTATTGATGGGGCGTTCGTCGTCCATGACCTCCGGATCGTAGAGGGCGCCCACGGTCTCTTCGTCGCTATGCCTCGCCAGAAGAACACCAAGGGCGAGTTCAAGGACATGGCGCACCCGATCACGGCGGAGGCTCGTGAGCATCTGCAGCAGTCGGTCCTGACCGCCTTTGAGGCAGCGGAGAAGAAGGAGCAGACCGAGAAGACGGACGAGACGGCGCTGCTGTAGTCTGGGATGTAAAGTTCTTGTCCTGGCTCCCAGGATGCGACGCACTAACACAAGGAGCCTGCCAGAACTAGTCTGGCAGGCTCCTTGTATCTTCAGGGGTGATCAAGCTGTCACCTACGATCGCAGAACAAAGTAGCCGACGAACAGGGTTGATATCCATAAGCAAATGGGTCCTATGACGTTGAAGTAATCTAAGCTACTCATCTTGAAAATGAGTATGACTTCGGCCAATATGATCACGGTCAAGACTGCGAGTCGAGTATGTTTCAATAACTCACCACCTCAAGGTGCCAAAACGAAAAGATGCTTAGCAGTCGTCTTATTCAAGGTAGACGAGCGGTTTGGGTGCTTGCGACTGCCCATTTGTTCGTAGTCGCGTTGAACGTAAATGCAAGGTTGCCAGATGCAGCTTGATTCGCTCCCCCAGCGATTCCGAAAGTGACCGAACTAAAATCGGTGGACTTGTAGTCGTGAGCATACACAGCAAAGGCTTCAGTTCCGCTTACGAAATTGCCCCATACCCATGCAGAGTTCTTCCAGCAACTACAGACCATGGAGGCATTGCTGTAGTAGGTATCCTGGAATGTGAAGTACCAGTAGTACTGATTTGTCCCGGGAGATTCCGCATAAGCAGCTGTGTAGAGGGTGTTACCAGCTTGTGTTCCGTCCTTATAGTAGTTGGAAAGCCAGGCATCCGTTATTCTGCTTCGCATGTCGACATTGTTCAACCGAAGCCCGAAAGCATCGAGTCCGCCGATATCACCCCAGACCTGCCCGAAATTGAGGTCGTTGTAAAGGGCTGTCGAATTTGTCCACCTACCGATGCCGTTAAATCCCAACTTGTAGCTAACAGGATCATAAGCATAGGTCGGAGGATCGAAAGAGTAATCGGCCGAACCATTGCTAAGCGTTGAAATTGGGGCCGCCTCATCGTAGAGGATCATCCCATATTCTTTTGCAAGCTTGTTCCGGGCCTTCTTGTCTTCATGAGGGAGCTTATCCAATTTGTTAGCAAACTCAACAAGATAGGTTGAGTTGGTCGAGAAGGCAGACACTGTGCTGTTGACTTTAGCTTTCTCCACAGCGTCTGCCCAGGACACCTTGTCCGCGTAGAGACCAGATATGTCGTTGGCAAGAGTGGTTCTTGGCTGGTTGCCGGCTAGGGTTGGAGTAGACGCCAGACACATCAATGCAACAATCAAACCACCGATGACAAGTTTACGGTTCATAGATGCACCTCCTCGTTGATCTATTTTTACGATAACATTTACAATAAACGTTGTAAATAAAAAACGGAAAAATTAGTACATAGATGCTTGTGCAGCTCCCTCGGGTCTTATTTGTTATCAAACATCCCTGTGGTATACTGTTACCGGATTTTCTCCCAGGGAGGTCTCCCATGTCACTCAAGACGGCGGTTATCCTGGCCGGCGGCCACGGATCCCGCATGAAGTCGAACCTGATGAAGGTACTCCACCCCGTCGCCGGCAAGCCGATGGTCGGTCACGTGGTCGACAATGCCAAGGCGGCTGGCCTGGACCAGATCGTCGCGGTGATCGGCTACCAGCGCGAGCGCGTGCAGGAGTACCTGGGCGCCCGGGTCGAGTACGCCGTCCAGGAGCAGCAGTTGGGGACCGGTCACGCTGTTCTCCAGGCCGAGCCCTACCTGCACGGGGACGAAGGCTTTGTCCTGGTCCTCTACGGCGACAACCCCTTCTTGGGTCCGGAGACGATTAACCGACTGATCGACCGCCATGAGCGGACCGGCGCAGCGGCCACCCTCCTGAGCGCCATAGTGAAGGACCCGACCGGTCTGGGGCGGATCTTCCGCAACGCGGAGACCGGCCTGCTTGAGCGCGTCATCGAAGAGAAGGACGCTACTCCTGAGCAGAAGAAGATCACCGAGATCTGGCCAGGCGTCGTCGTCTTCCGGCGCAAGGGCCTGGTTGATCTGCTCAAACGCGTCGACAATAACAACGCCCAGAAGGAGTACTATCTCCCGCGGGCGGTCGAGCTGCTCGTCGAGGCTGGGGAGCGGGTAGAGGTGGCCTGTGAGGCCTCGGAGGTGGAGGCGATCGCCCCCAACAACCGAGTCCAGCTGGCCGAGGCCGAGACCTGGTTCCGCCGCCGCATTAACGAGAAGCACATGCTGAACGGCGTCACGATCATCGACCCCCATTCGACTTATATCGATGAGGAGGTCCAGATCGGGCGGGATACCGTCATCTGGCCGTTCACCTTCATCCACGGCAAGGCCGTGATCGGCGAGGAGTGCACGATCGGCCCCTCGGCGACGATCCGCTCTTCGAACATCGCTGACCGCTGCAAGGTGGAGTCGTCGGTGGTGGAGGAGTCCCAGGTCGGACCGGACTGCCAGATCGGGCCGATGGCGCATCTGCGCCCCGGCTGTGAGCTGGAGGCAGAGGTGGAGGTCGGCAACTACGCCGAGTTGAAGAAGGCGAAGGTTGGTCGTGGCGTGAAGTGCCACCATCACTCTTACCTGGGCGACGTGACGATCGGCGAGCGGGCCAACATTGGCGCCGGCGCCATCACGTCGAACTACAACGGGATTGAGAAGCATC
Organism: Symbiobacteriaceae bacterium; assembly: GCA_035298385.1. Taxonomy (GTDB): domain Bacteria; phylum Bacillota; class Sulfobacillia; order Symbiobacteriales; family Symbiobacteriaceae; genus DATGYC01. Next base: position 12,355 of record DATGYC010000089.1, read on the forward strand.
GGACCGAGATCGGCCCGATGGCTTTTATCGGTACCAACGTGAACCTCGTGGCACCGGTCTCAATTGGGGACGATGCCTTGGTGGCTGCGGGATCCACCGTCACCAAGAGCGTCCCGGCAGGCGCCCTGTCCGTGGAGCGTGCAGAGCAGGTAGTCAAGGAAGGCTATGTAGCGAAGCTGAAGGCTCGGTGGAAGGCGCGCAAGGAGAACAGGGAGGGCGTTTAAGTTGGTTCCTTATGCGGATCGGAAGCTGAAGGTCTTTTCGGGGAATGCGAACCTGCCGCTGGCTAAGGCGATGGCGGAGCACATCGGGGTCAGCCTGGGCGACATGAACGTAGGGCTCTTCTCCAACGGCGAGATCCGCGTCGACGTCAATGAGTCGGTTCGGGGTGCGGACTGCTTCGTGATCTCTTCGGGCGTCCAGCCGGTCAACCAGCACCTGATGGAGCTGTTGATCATCGGTGATGCCCTGCGCAGAGCGAGCGCTCGGCGGATCACGGCGGTGCTGCCGCACTACCCGTACGCCCGCCAGGACCGCAAGGCCCGCGGCCGCGAGCCGATCACGGCGAAGTTGGTGGCGAACCTGATCACGACGGCTGGCTTTGCCCGGCTGCTCACGATCGATCTGCACGCCAACCAGATCCAGGGCTTCTTTGACAAGCCTGTCGACCACCTGCATGCGGGTCCGTTGATTGCGGAGTACTTCAAGCAGAAGGGCTATGGCGGCAAGGATACGGTCGTCGTCTCGCCGGACGCCTCGGGTGTGGCCCGGGCCCGTGACCTGGCGACGAAGCTGAACTGCGGCATTGCCATTATCGATAAGCGCCGGCCGGAGCCGAACGTCTCTGAGGTGATGAACATCATCGGCGAGGTGAACGGCAAGGCTGCCATTATGGTTGATGATATGATCGACACGGCGGGGACGATCGTCCATGGCGCCGAAGCGATCAAGAAGGCGGGCGCCACGCACGTCTTCGCCGCCTGCTCCCACGGTGTCTTCTCCGGCCCGGCTTACGAGCGCCTGGCGACGAGCCCGTTTGAGGAGATCGTGGTGACGGATACGATCCCGACGACGAGCGATCTGCTGGGCGACCGGCTGAAGGTCGTCTCGGTCGCTCCGTTGCTGGCAAGAGCGATCATCCGGATCCACGAGGATCTGAGCGTCTCCAAGATCTTCGACGAGGAACCTAGGCTTTAGTTTCACAATGCGGGGAAGCAGGCGGCTCCAACCGAGCCGGTCTGTTTTCCCGCTTTCTGCAAGGAGGAAGCAGCTTTGCCGAAGCTGATCGTTGGACTGGGCAACCCGGGCGCCCGCTATGAGAAGACCCGGCACAACATCGGTTGGATGGCGCTGGACGCCTTCGCCAAGAAGGCGGGGGTGGACGTGACCAAGTCCGGCTTTCAGGGCATCTACGGCGAGCATAA
>DATGYC010000090.1:0-4456 GCA_035298385.1 Symbiobacteriaceae bacterium
GGGCTTCCTCCTCACCGAGGCGCCGCTGACCCGCATCACGCTCTTCCGGCTGACGGATGAGTCCTACCAGGTCGTCTGGTCGATCCACCACATGCTGATGGATGGCTGGTGCGTGCCCCAGATCATGAACGAGGTCTTCGAGACCTACGGTGCGCTCAAGCTCGGGCAGGCGCCCGCGCTGGAGCCCGTGCGCCCCTACGGCGACTACATCGCCTGGCTCGGCCAGCGCGACCTCACCGAGGCGGAGGCCTTCTGGCGGGAGCGGCTCCGTGGCTTTGCCGAGCCCACCCCGCTGGGCATCGACCGCGGCAGCGTGCAGCCCGGTGAGGCCCGCGGCTACGCCGAGCAGGTGCGCACCCTGCCCGATGGGCTGACCGCCGTGCTGCAGAAGGTGGCGCAGCAGCATCAACTGACCCTGAATACCGTCCTCCAGGGCGCCTGGGCGCTACTCCTGAGCCGCTATAGCGGCGAGGAGGATGTCGTCTTCGGCGCCACCGTCTCCGGCCGCTCGGCCGACCTGCCGGGCGTGGAGCGGATCATCGGCCCGCTGATCAACACGCTCCCCGTCCGGGTCAGCGTCGTCCCATCCGACACGCTGGCCAGCACCTTCCAGCGGCTGCAGTCCAGCCAGGCAGAGGCCCGCCAGTTCGAATACAGCCCGCTCCTACAGGTGCAGGGCTGGAGTGAGGTCGGCCGCGGCGTGCCCCTCTTCGAATCGCTCCTGGTCTTCGAGAACGCGGCCATCTACGCCCCGTCCGCTGGGGAAGACCAAGGGCCTGACCTGGAGTTGACCAGCTACGCGGACCACACGAACTACCCGATCACCATCGTGGTCCTGCCGGGCCGGGAACTGAGCCTCAAGGTCTCCTACGACCGTGACCGGCTGGATGACGGAGCGATCGAGCGGATGCTGGGCCACATGGTGCGCCTGCTCCAGTCGATGGCGGCCTACCCCGAGCAGCGGGTGGGTGAACTCTCCCTGCTGACGGACCGCGAGCGGCAGCAACTGGCGCAGTGGAACAACACGGCGGCGGATTACCCGCTCTACCGTTCTGTCCAGGCCTTGGTGGAAGCGCAGGCGGCTGCGGCCCCGAACGCCGTCGCCATGGAGGCCTCCGGGCGCCAACTGACCTACGGGGAGCTGAACCGGCAGGCGAACCGCCTGGCGCGCCAGCTCCGTACCCTGGGCGTTGGCCCTGGCGCGCTCGTTGGCATCCTGGCCGAGCCCTCGCCAGCGATGGTGGTGGGTCAGCTCGCCGTCCTGAAGGCCGGCGGCGCCTACGTGCCGATGGACCCGGCCTATCCGCAGGGGCGCATCGCCTTCATGCTGGAGGATGCCGGCGTGACTGTGTTGCTGACCCGGCAGCATCTGCAGGACCGACTGCCCATGCACGGCATCCGGGTGATCGACCTGGACGCCCCGCTCGCTGGGGACGACGCCAACCTCACCGGGGGCGCCGCCCTGACCGATCCGGCCTATGTGATCTACACCTCGGGCTCCACCGGCAAGCCGAAGGGCGCCGTGGTCAGCCATGCGTCCCTGCTCAACCTGGTCTTCTGGCATCGTGAGACCTACGCCGTGACGGCGGCAGACCGGGCGACCCAGATTGCCGGTCCGGCCTTCGACGCCTCGGTCTGGGAGCTCTGGCCCTACCTGACGGCGGGCGCCACGCTCTGCGTGCCGGACGCGGCGACCCGGCTCTCGCCGGACCAGCTGGCGACCTGGCTGGTCGACTCGGCCATCACGCTCAGCTTCGTGCCCACGCCGCTGGCGGAGGAGATGCTGACGCGGGCGTGGCCAGCGAACACGGCTCTGCGCGCCATGTTCACGGGCGGTGACCAGCTACACCACTTCCCGACCGAGCAGACCCCCTTCGCCCTGATCAACCACTACGGCCCCACCGAGGCCACCGTCGTGGCCACAGCGGGGACGGTAGCGCCCCGGGCTGGCCGCGATCGGGCGCCCGCCATCGGGCGGCCCATCGCCAACACCCAGGTCTTCCTGCTGGACAACCAGCTCCGGCAGGTGCCGATCGGCGTTCCCGGCGAGATCCACATCGCTGGTGCCGGTCTCGCCCTGGGCTACTGGCGGCGCCCGGACCTGACGGACCGGAAGTTCGTGCCCAACCCGTTCAGCACCGACCCGCAGGCCCGGCTCTACAAGACCGGTGATCTGGCGCGCTGGTTGCCTGACGGCTCCCTGGAGTTCGTCGGCCGCTCCGATAACCAGGTCAAGATCCGCGGCTTCCGCGTGGAGTTGGGTGAGATCGAGGCGGTCCTGCTACAGCATCCTGCCGTGCATGATGCGGTCGTGCTGGCCCGCCAGGATCTCCCCGGCGAGAAGCGGCTGGCGGCCTACGTGGTCCCGGCAGGCGATGAGCCTACCGCGACTGACCTGCGCAGCTTCCTGACCGAGCGGCTACCCGCCTACATGGTCCCGGCTCACTACGTCTGCCTGGAGCACCTGCCGCTCATGCCGAACGGCAAGGTGGACCGTCGGGCGCTGCCGATGCCGACTGGGGCGCTGGCCGGACTCTCCCGGGCCTTCGTGGCGCCGCGTGACTGGCTGGAGCTAGAGCTTGTGCAGGTCTGGGAGGCGGTTCTCGGGGTAGCGCCGATCAGCGTGACCGACAACTTCTTCGCCCTGGGCGGCCACTCGCTCACGGCCGTGCGCCTGGTCTCCCGCATGCAGGCGGTCTTGGGTCCGCGCATCACCGTCTCGGCGCTCTTCAAGGCGCCCACGGTGGCCGAGCTTGCGGCCCACAGCCGCCAACAGGGGACGGCGCCCAGCGTGCTCGTCCCGATCCAGCCGGATGGCACGCAACCCCCGCTCTTCTTCGTGCACCCGGTTGGGGGCGGGGTCGCCTGCTACCAGCCCCTGGCGCAGGCCCTCGGGCTTGAGCAGCCCCTCTACGGGCTCCAGTCGCCCGGCCTGTCCGGGGAGGCCTGCGATCAGATCGAGTCGCTCGCTGCCACCTATCTGGAAGCCATGCGGAGCGTGCAGCCTGCCGGTCCGTACCAGTTGGGCGGCTGGTCGCTCGGCGGCCTGATCGCCTATGAGATGGCCCGGCAGCTGACAGCAGCCGGGGAGGCGGTCGCCCTGATCGCCCTCGTGGATACGCACCTGAAGGCCCCCGCGATGACTGACCTGGTCGAGGGCGAATCCGACCTATTCCAGGCCATGCTGCAGGGCCACCTGAAGGCGTTTACACAGTATGAGCCGCAGCCCTACGACGGCCCGGTCGCCCTCTTCCGGGCGACCGACCGGGGCGCCGGCGCCCTCTCGCTGGGCTGGGACGAGCTCGTCAGCCAACTGACGGTGCAGGAGATCGAAGGCGACCACGAGTCGCTGATCGACTCCCGCGCGCTCGCGGCGGCCCTGCAGAACGCACTGCGATCGATCACGAAGAGATAGGAAGAGGTGACCCTGTGACCACGCCCTTTCTTCGCCTGCCCGGCGGTGGAGGAGGCCAGCCTCGGCTGCGCCTCTTCTGCCTGCCCTACGCCGGCGGTTCGGAGTTCATCTTTCGGACCTGGGCTGGCAAGCTGCCCCCAGATGTAGAGTTGTGCCCGGTGCTACTGCCCGGGCGTGGCAGCCGCATGGGGGAGGAGCCCTACAGCCAGCTACAGCCCATGGCCGACTCCCTTGCTACCGCTCTGTTGCCCTACCTCGACCGGCCGTACGCCTTCTTTGGCCACAGCATGGGCGCCCTGGTCAGCTTCGCGGTCACCCGTGAACTGCGGCGCCGGGGCGCCCCCCTGCCGGTGCACCTCTTCATGTCGGCCCACCGGGCGCCCCAGGTGGCCCGGCGCCGGGCCCCGCTGCATGACCTGTCGGACAGCGACTTCCTGGCGCACCTCCAGCAGAACAACGGCACGCCCGTCGAGGTGCTGGAGAACCGGGAGTTGATGGCGATGCTGATGCCGCTCCTGCGGGCGGACTTTACCCTCTGTGACACGTACAGCTACGCGGACGAGCCCGCGCTCCCCTGCCCGATTACCGCCCTGGGCGGCCTTGGGGACCCGCAGGTATTCCGGGCCGATCTGGAGGCGTGGTCCAGTCAGACCACCGGGCCGTTCGCCCTCCGCATGTTCCCCGGAGATCACTTCTTCCTGCGGAACGCTGAGTTCGAAACGCTCCAGGTGATCGCCCGCCAGTTGCAGGGGGTGTAGCGATGAACTGGCCGGTCTGGGACGGCGGCGCCGTCTCGCTCGGTGACGATGAGGTGCATCTCTGGCGGCTGTGGCTGTACGGCCCCGCCGCCGGATTGCGGCAGTTGCTTTCCGAAGATGAACGCGATCGGGCAGACCGGTTCGCCTTTGAGCGGGACCGGGAGAGCTGGACCCTAGCTCGGACCGGGCTGCGGCGGATTCTGGCGGCCTACCTGGGGGTGGAGCCGCAGGCGCTCCGCTTCGAGACCGGCCCGTTCGGCAAGCCGCACCTGGCGCCCGATTG
>DATGYC010000091.1:0-1673 GCA_035298385.1 Symbiobacteriaceae bacterium
TCGGCCATCGCCAGGGCGGTCGGGATCGAGTCCAGCGAGCAGCCGATCACCATCAGCCGGCTGACGCCCATCTCCTGGGCCCGGGCCAGCACCTGCTCCCGGTCATCTGTAAAGTGCTCTGCACTATCCACGTGTGAGTGCGTATTGAAGAGTTCCATCTGATCCGCTCCCTGCTGCAGCCGCCACGTAGGCGGAAGTCCTTTGTCGATACGACGATTCGGGCGCCCCCACGGGTGCGCCGTCCCACCTACAAGAACAGCCCCCGCCTGGTGGCGGGGGCCTTTCAGCATTACTTCACCCGCAGGCCGGACGGGAAGCCCGGCTTGTCGAGCGTCACGATCGAGAGCTGGCCGTCCGGCGTCGTCGCCGCCAGCAGCATCCCGTGCGACTCCACGCCCCGCAGCTTCTTCGGCTTCAGGTTAGCGACCAGGATCACCCGCTTACCGACCATCTCCTCGGGCGCATAGTGCTGCGCAATCCCCGAGACGATCTGGCGCTTCTCCCCACCCACCTCGAGCTGAAGCTGAAGCAGCTTGTCAGCCTTCGGCACCCGCTCGCACTCCAGGACGGTCGCGACCTTCAGCTCCACCTTGGCGAAGTCCTCAAACTCGATCTCCGCCACGCCCTCGACGGGCTCCTTCACCGCAACGGCCTCGGCCGGCTTGACTTCCGTGGTCGGCTGAGTCTCGGTCACCTTGGTCTCCTCCACCTTCGGGTCCTCCTTCGGCATCTCAATACGCGGGAAGAGCGGATTGCCCCGCTGGATCGTGGTGCCCGGCTTCAGGCCACCCCATGCGACGGACGTCTCCCAGACCTCGGTCCGGATCGTCAGGGGGTTCAGGCCGAGCTGCTCCCAGATCCGCTCCGGCGTCTGGATCAGGAAGGGCGTCAGCGCCGCCGCAATCAGGCGCAGGGACTCGGCCAGGCTGTAGAGCACGTTGCCGAGCTGACCTTGCTGGGCCGGATCCTTCGCCAGCGTCCAGGGCGCCTGCTCCTCGATATACTTGTTCGCCCGCCCGACCAGCTTCCAGAGCGCCGCCAAGGCGTTCGGCAGGTCCAGCTTCTCCATCGCCGCCTCGAGTTCGCTGATCGACTCCTTAGCCACCGCCGCCAGGATGCCATCGGCCTCGGGCGCCGTCGGGGCCGGCACCTTGCCGTCGCAGAACTTGTTGATCATCTGCGTCGTGCGGGAGAGCAGATTGCCCAGATCGTTCGCCAGGTCCACGTTCGTACGCAGGACGAAGGCGTCCTCCGTGTACGAGCCATCCTGGCCGAAGGGCATATCGCGCAACAGGAAGTAGCGGACCGCATCCAGCCCGTACTTCTCGATCAGAATGAACGGGTCGACCACGTTCCCCTTCGACTTGGACATCTTCTCCGCCTGCGTGCCGAAGAGCAGCCAGCCGTGGCCGAAGACCTGCTTGGGCAGCGGCTCGCCCAGGCCCATCAGGATGCACGGCCAGATGATCGCATGGAAGCGCACGATCTCCTTCGCCATCAGGTGGACCTCAGCCGGCCAGAACTTCTTGTACAGCGAGTCATCCGCCGAGCCGTAGCCCAGGGCGGTGATGTAGTTCGAGAGGGCGTCGAGCCAGACGTAGATCACCTGGCCCTCGGCGACCGGGACCGGAATGCCCCACTTGATCGTCGAGCGCGAGACGCAGAGATCCTCA
>DATGYC010000092.1:0-15044 GCA_035298385.1 Symbiobacteriaceae bacterium
CCGGGTGCTGCGCCCCGGCGGGCGCCTCGCGCTCTTCGAGCCGGTCGGTAGCCTGAGCTATCTGGATCCACCTGGGACGCTCTGGGGGTACGACCTCTCCGCCGAGCCGGAGTTGCTCGCACGGGTGCGCGGGGTCTTCGATCGGGCCCAACCGCCAGACCGGGATCCGCTTTATAACTGGACGGAACGCGACCTCTTGCACTGGGCAAGGCGAGCTGGCTTTGCGGAGATCCAACTAGATCTCTCCGTTCAGGTCGGCCAACAGGCGCCCCAGGCCTGGGACTCCTTCTTCCGAACGGCCGGCAACCCGAAGTTACCCTCGTTGGCTGAGGCAGTTGAGCACAGCCTGACGATCCCGGAGGCCGAACGCTTCCTCAACTTGATGCGCCCGCTGGTCGAGAGTGGGCAGGGCGTCCGCCGCTCCGCAACCCTCTACCTGTCGGCGACCAAGGCTGGCGCCTACGCGAGAATCTAGGAGGGGCTGCTCTGCTTGCTTCTGAACAGACGCTGCTAACCCCGATCTCGCGCTGGACCAGCACCGTGGAACCAAGGGGAGGTGTAGAGCTTGGCAGAGCGGATTCTGATCGCGGGGTGCGGTACCTTGTGGGATTCGCCCTTCGTCGATGCCGCACTGGCGGCAGGGTATGAGCTAGTGCTGGTCGAGAGTCCAAGCGATCTGAAGGGGCTGAAGGAGAGCCCACTCATGGAGCGGTTTGTCAGTGTGGGCGTGGCTAACTACTGGAGTGACCCCAATCTCGATCCGGCGCCCCTGATCGCGGAGCATCCAGAGTGGGTCGACGTGAAGGGGGTCGTGGGAGGCCGGGAGATCACCGTTCCGCTGGCTGCACGATTGGCGCAGCAGTTGGGCAAGCGGGGCAACCATCCTACCGCCGCCGTGCGGGCCCGCCACAAGGGGGCGATGCGGCGGACCTTTCAGGCCGCTGGCCTGCCCATTCCGGCCTTTGCGGTCTGTCAGTCCAAGGCAGAGGCCGAAGCGGCAGTCGCGCGGCTCGGCCTTCCCGTGATCGTCAAGCCATCGGACAATGGCGCGTCGATCGGGGTAAACCTGATCACCTCAGCCGACAAGGTAGCGGAGGCATTTGCCTACAGCCGGTCACACTCCCTCTGCGGGGACGTGATGGTGGAGCAGGTGGTCACGGGGTCAGAGTTCAGCGTGGAGGGGTTCGTCCAAGATGGGACGATCACCGTGTTGGGGGTGACGAGCAAGCGGACGAGTGGGGCGCCCCACTTCGTTGAGGTGGGCCACGTCTTTCCTGCCCTGATCCCCGTCGAGCAGGAAGCGGCGCTCCGGAGTCTGGTTATGCGAGCGGTTCAGGCCATCGGCCTGAACCAGACCTGCTTCCATGCGGAATGTTGGTGGACCACCAACGGCCCTGTCTTAGGTGAGGTCGCCGCTCGTCCCGGCGGTGACCAGATCCCGAACCTGCTCCGGCTGGTAACCGGTCATGACCTGTATCAGACCACCATCAGCCTGGTGACCGGCGATCCGCTGCCAGTCCCTGGGCGCCCCAAGGCAAAGGCGGCCGCCATCGCCTTCTTGGTACCCAGGCCGGGAAGCGTTGTTACGATCGCCGGAATGGCGGAAGCCAGAGAGCTTCCAGGGGTGCAGGCCCTGCACCTTGCCGCCAAGGTCGGGAAGGTGATTCGTACGCTTGACTCCTCGCTGGCTAGGGGCGGCTGGGTGGTCGCCGTTGGCGAGACGCAGGTGGAGGCGGAGGCCAGGGCCAAGTTCGCTGCAACACAGATTCAGATTGAGACAGAACTGGTTCTATAGAGTTACTGTAGAAGGAATTTTTGATTGTGAGTAAAATTTTATTGTTATGCGGTAATAATTTTGAGAGCGGAAACTCTGAACTGAGGTGGAGTAACGATGGCAACTGGAATCTTTGAGCGGGTTGATACCTTTATTGTGCGGGTGAGTGACTACAAGAAGGCTCAGGCCTGGTACATTGAGAAGCTCGGGCTTGAGACCAGCTTCGTGGATGATGAGCAGAAGCTGGCAGTGATGAAGGTGTCGCCGACCTCGATCACCCTTTGGCAGCTAAAGGCTGGCGAGACTAGGGCGACCGGCGTCTCCAGCTTCCCCATCTTTCACACCAAGGATCTGGTAGCGACACGCCAACTCCTTCTGGACCGTGGGGTCGAGGCCGAAGAGGTAGAGGGCACGCCGTCAGCCGGCTGGTTCTCTTTCTGGGACCTTGACGGTAATAAGATGGAAGTCTGCCACTTCGATTAGTGCTGATGGAAAGACAACCTTTACGCCGGAACGTCTCCCTGATCTGGCTCTTCCGAATCGTGATGGCCCTGCAGTTCTGGATGCCGATCTCTGTCATCTACCTGCAGAGCCGAGGCCTCACCCTGACCCAGATTGGACTGCTTGAGTCAGTGGGCGGCCTGACCATCATGCTGGCCGAGGTGCCAACCGGCGCCGTAGCCGACCTATTTGGCCGGCGTGTCTCGTTGACCCTCGGCATGCTGATCATGACCCTCGGCCTCGGGCTCTATGCGATTGCCGACAGCTTCTGGCTGGTCGCGTTCTCCTACATACCCTGGATGATCGGTTACACCTTGACCTCGGGCGCCGACTCCGCCCTGCTCTATGACTCCATGAAGGCGATTGGGGAAGAGCAGCGCTACGCTACGATCGAGGGACGGAACAATACCTGGGAGCAGGGCGCCAGTGCGGTCGCCGTCGCTTCCGGCGGGTGGCTGGCCATCAAGTTTGGCCTGTCGATCCCCATCTGGTTGACGCTGGCGGTTACAGCCCTCGGAGCCGTTCTCTGCTTGGGCTTGGTCGAGGCGCCCGTTCAGCGGACGGGCAAGCGATCATCCGGCGTAGCGGGGCAGGTTAGGGTCGCCGTCTCGATTCTCTTTAAGCAGCGTATCCTCTTCCTATTGATGCTCTTCAGCGCCCTGACCGCCGGGATGGCCTTCATCCTGAAGCAGTCCTTCTTCCAGGTCTATGCTAAGGCGATCGATCTGCCGATCACGCTCTTTGGCGTCCTCTCGTTTACGATGGTCCTTGCCGGGATGGCTGGGTCCGCGTTCAGCGGCAGACTGCGGACGAGCGGGCGCCGACTGGGCCTCCTAGTTCCCGCCTGTCTAATGGGAGTCGCCTTCCTGGGACTCGGGATAGCCCGGAATCTGACTGGCATCAGTCTTCTGCTGATCATCCCGTTCCTCTCCTCGCTCCTACGTCCCGCTCTGCTGGCCGCTATCAACCAAGGCGTTGAGTCAGAGGTACGAGCGACGGTGCTCTCGGTCAACTCCCTGCTCTGGTCGGTGGTCCTCGCCGTGGTGAGCCCGGTTGCGGGCTGGCTGGCCGACCGTTCTCTGCAATCGGCCTTCGGTACCATGGGTCTGACGATGCTGCTCGTGGCCCCCTTCATCTGGTGGTTGGTACAGCCGAAGCGATCCCTTGCATCCGTGGCCCAGGTAGCCAATCCCCCACAGTGAGCCACGCGCGTCCCGGTCGGAGAGGATCACGCAGAGCGGCGAGCCGATTGGCTCGCCGCTCTCTTTATGGGTTCGTCCGTCTCTGCAGAAGGCTTGGCAGGGCGTTGGACTCAACGATCTGGTCGGAGATGGAGAGTTCCCAGAGCGCCTGTTGATAGCCACTGGCGCAGTGGGATGGGTCGACCAGGAGCCGCGCGGCACGGTCGAGGCACTTGCCCTGGCTCAACTGGCCGCCGGGCGCCGCCTCGTAGACGTACCGCTTGCTGGCGAAGGAGCCGGTCGGGTAGAAGTAGCGGAGGGCGACGAGGCCGTCGTCGGTGGGGTTCAGGAGGTCTTGGCCCAGGTAGAAGTTGCCCTCGTGGGAGAGGCCCATCAGGTTGACCAGGGTAGGGAAGATGTCGATCTGGCCGCCCGCGACCGCACGAGGTCCAGCGGCGGCTCCACCGGGGAGGCGAATCAGCAGTGGGACCTTGTGAAACTCAATGCCGTACGGACCATCGAGCGGGCTCTTGGTGCCCGTAAACTTCCGGATGGAGGCCTCGGTCACGCCGACAGCGGGGTGGTCGCCGTAGATGGCGATCACGGTGTTATCCCAGAGGCCCGCCTGCTTCAGGTCACTGAAGAACTGGCCGAGGGCACGATCGACGTAGTGCTGTCCCTCCAGGTAGGAGCGGCTGAGCCAGTCGTACTCTGTGCTTGAAACCTGAAGCGAGCGAAGATGTGGGGGCACCTCGTATGGGTGATGACCAGAGAGTGTTACAGCCATGGCGAAGAAGGGCTGCGGGGCGCCCTTTAGGTAGCGGATGATATCCTTGAAAAAGAGATGGTCGGCCAGACCGATGTTGAAGGAGAGGCCTGGCTGGAAGAACGCGCTCCCCAGGTGGGCGCCCTGGAAGCCCTGCTGCGGGTAGATCACGCCTCGATTATAGAAGGTGGGCTTGTACGCATGGAAGGCATCGGTCTGATAGCCGGCTTCCGCGAGCGCATGAGCGAGGGAGTGGAAGGTGTTGTCGGCCTTGCGGACGTAGACGGCGCCAGCGGTCAGTCCGTGCAGGGAGTTGAGGGCAGCGAACTCGGCATCCGACGTATTGCCGCCAGCTACCTGGGCCCAGAAGTCCGGAAACCAGATCGCCTCGCGCTGGAAAGCGTTGAGGTTGGGTGTCACCACCTGACCGTCTAGCGATCGCCCGATCGGGAAGGACTCGGCCGACTCCAACTGGATGATGATCAGGTTCTTGCCCTTCGCAATGCCGTGCAGATTCGCCTCTGCGGGGCGGGGAATCGTCGTTGCCTGGACGAGGAGGTTAGCGGAGACGGTCGAGCGGAACTGCCTCATCACGTCGGCGAGGTGATAGGCAACGGCTCCGCCGGTGTCGAGCACCCGGTTGTCATTGTAGAGTTGCTGGAGGGCGGTCCGGTTGAAGAGTTCGAAACCGCGCGCCAACCCGGCTGTGCCCCCCAGACCGGCCAGGCAGGTGAGCACGGCGACCCCGGCCTTGGCGCTGAACGAGCGGGGTTGTCCCAGAGAGCGGGGCGCCTGGGGCGCCGCCAGCGTTGCAGGTGCTTTGTTTTTGGACGCGAAATACCAGGAGAGGAAGAGCAAGGTCGGGGCGACCAGTAAGAGCAGGTCCTTGCGCTGCAGGGATTCACGAATCGACCCGGTCACGCCTGCTACTTGCTTGAATCCGGTCAGGGCTGGTAGGGGAACTACCCGCCCGAAGAAGCGGAAGAAGAGCAGATCGCCACAGAGGATGCCGGTCAGGAGCAGCATGAGGGTGAGCAGGTAGGTGCGTCGCCAGCGGGCCGCGTCCACCAGAGCCGGAGCGGTTAAGACGACTAGCAGGAGAAGGGAGATCAACGTGACGGGCAACCAGGTGGTCTCCTCCCCGGTCAGTTGGTGGAAGAGCAACACCTGAAGCAGCATCAGTACGAGGGCGACTGCGTATTCGACTAGGACGAATCTCATCGATCTAGCTTGGACCTCCTTTGCATCCGGAGACGACTCCTCCTACGCCTATGAGTCTTCAAGCGCTCCAATACCTGGCGAAAATCGGTATAATGGATGCTACTTGGGTCCCGAGATGGACAGGGGGAGGAGACCATTTGATTCAGCTATCGCCACGCCTTGCGGCGGTCGCCGCTCAGGTTCGCCGGGGGGCGCCCATGGCCGACATTGGCACCGACCACGCCTACCTACCTGCCTACTTGATCGAGACCGGTGCGGTTCCCCGTGCGATTGCCGGGGACGTGATGCCCGGCCCGCTGGAGGCGGCCCGCCAGACGGTGGAGTCGGCTGGGCTTGCCGACCGCATTGAGTTGCGGCTGGGGAACGGGCTCCAGGTGCTCAAGCCGGGGGAGGCGACGACGGTCACCCTCTGCGGGATGGGCGGGGCGCTGATGGCGGAACTCCTGGCGGCGGTCTCCCTGGCGTCGATCGAACGGTTGGTCCTGCAGCCGATGGAGTCGCCCGAGCGGCTACGGGCCTGGCTGACGGGCCACGGCTGGCGGATCAGCCACGAAGAACTGGTTGAAGATGCGGGTCGCATCTACGTGGTGATGGCGGCGGAGCGGGGTGATCAGCACCTAGAGCCTGATCAGCTCTTGATCGGGCCACTCCTGCAGGCCGCCGGTGGTGAGATTCTCCAGCGGTATTCTGCCCGTTGGATCGCACAACTTGAGCGGGCGGTCGCGGGCGCCCGCCAATCTGATCGGCCTGAGGCAGTCGCTCGCGTAGCTACCTTGATGGAAGAGATTGCGCTGCTCCGGGCCGTGAGCGCCAGGGCAGCCGAGCAGGAGGTCGATCGTCATGCGTGAGGCGGCGGTCCGTGACGTGGTCCAGTTGATGGAGGAGTGGGCGCCCCCGGAGTGGGCGGAGTCTTGGGATAATGTGGGGCTGCAACTCGGCGACCCGACACGGCCAGCCAGCCGGATCCTGGTCGCCCTGGAGCTGACCGGGGCGGTGGTGGAGGAGGCGATTCGCCGGGACGTCAACCTGGTGGTCGTCCACCATCCGCCGATCTTCCGGGCGCTGAAGGCGATTCGCTTCGACTCCTTCGCCGGTCAGCGGCTGGAGCGACTGATCAAGGCTGGTGTCGGCATCTATGCCGCTCATACGAACCTGGACCAGGCGGAGGGTGGCACCAACGATACCCTGGCCGCCCTGGTCGGGCTGCCCAATCCAGGGGTCCTACAGCCGGTTGGTGAGGAGAAGTTGATCAAGCTGGCCGTCTTCGTCCCGGTTGGGCATGAAGAGGCCGTCCGGGAGGCGCTCGCTGGAGCCGGCGCCGGCCACATTGGCAACTACTCGCACTGCACCTTCCAGACCCCCGGCACGGGGACGTTCCTGCCGCTGGCCGGAACCAAACCGTTCATTGGGGAGCAGGGAAAGCTGGCGTATGCGCAAGAGGTCCGCCTGGAGACGATCCTCCCCGAATCGAAGGTTCGCCGGGCCGTCGCTGCGATGCAGAAGGCCCATCCCTACGAGGAGGTCGCCTATGACCTCTACCCGCTTGCCAACCGGGGGCGCCTCCGTGGGCACGGTCGAATCGCCTCGTTTGCAGAGCCTCAGACGCTGGGCGAGGTGGCTGACCGTTTGCGCGTGAAGCTGAATCTGGAGGGACTCTCCTTCGTGGGCGACCCGAAGCGCCTTATTCATCGAGTGACGGTCGGTGCGGGCTCGGGCGGCACGCTGATTCCGCTTGCGGTCCGGCGGGGCGCCGACCTGCTCGTGACCGGCGACGTCAAGTACCACGACGCCCAGGACGCCATGGATGCGGGTCTGGCCGTGATCGATATCGGGCATTACAACTCGGAGGCGATCATCGTCGGGCCGGTCGCCCGTCATCTCCGAGAGGGGTTGGCGGCGGCGGGGCTAGAGGCGGAGGTCCTGGAGGCGCAGGCGGGCCGTGACCCGCTCCGATTCCTCTGCGAAGGTGGGCAACGGACGAATGAGTGAGGCCTTGGTAACACTGCAGCAAGTCGTCGTTCTCCGGCATACCGAGCCGAGTGGTCTCTTTGGTATGTGGGGCAAGAAGCCGGTCCGGGCGCTGGACGGCCTCTCCATCACCCTGAATCCGGGTGAGACCCTCGGGATCATCGGTGGGTCGGGCGGCGGCAAGTCGACCCTGGCCGAGGTGGTGACGCTTCGGCGCCCCATCGATCGGGGCCGGATCCTCTTTAATGGCAAGGACGTCTCCAAGCTCAAGGGCGACGAGAAGAAGCGACTGCAAAAGCGGCTTCGCATCATCCCGCAAAACCCGACGGAGTCACTGAAGATGGAGGAGACGGTCGGGAAGCAGTTGACGGAGCTGCTCAAGCGCAATGAGATCCCGGACCCGGCGGGCCGAATCGCCAAGGCGCTCGCCCAGGTGGAGTTGGACAACTCCTTCCTCGGGCGCACCCCGCGCGAGATGTCGGGTGGGCAGCAACAGCGCCTAGCACTCGCCCGGGCTTTGATGCTGAATCCGCAGGTGATCGCGGCGGATGAGCCGCTAGCGGGGGTCGACCCGCGCTTGCAGGAGGAGCTGATCAAGCTCTTGAAGCGGCTCCAGCAGGAGCAGGGCTTTGCGCTCCTGTTAATCAGTCAGGACCTCCGGCTGCTCTCGCGCATGGCAGACCGGGTGGCCGTCCTGCACGCTGGGCATCTGTATGAGGTCGGACCGAAGGCGCAGGTCCTGGGTGACTCCCGTCATCCCTACAGCCGGCGCTTCTTGGGTCTGGGCGCCCCGATGCCGGCCGAGGAGGATATGGTCGGCAAGGTCTACCAGGGTTGCCCCTGGGCGCCCCACTGCCAGAGCGCCTCTGCCGCCTGCGCCACCAAGCCGACGCTGGTGGAGGTCGGCTCCGGCCACCAGGTCGCCTGCCACCACCCGGGAGGCGTCTAGGGCGATGCCAACCCTTCAGACGGAACGGCTCCAGATCGTGCCGTTCACCGAGACCCTGATCGAAGCGGCTATGAGTGGCACCCTCGAGGGTGCGCTGGGCGCCCGAGTGCCTGCCGCGTGGCCCGGTCCTGACCTGGCGGCTGCGCTCCCGTTCTTCCTGGCCCAGATGCAGGCAGATCCCGATCTCGCCGACTGGATGGGGCTGATCCTGCACCAGGGCGAGGTGGTCGGCGACATCGGCTTTAAGGGTCGGCCGGACGAGCAGGGGATGGTGGAGATCGGCTATTCGCTGATTCCGGCTGCCCGCGGGCAGGGCTTCGCTACGGAGGCCGTCCGGGCGATGACCGCCTGGGCTCTCCAGCAGCCCCTGGTCCGGCGAGTAACGGCGGAGACCGAGTCGACCAATCAAGCCTCCATGCGGGTCCTGGAGCGCGCCGGTTTCCAGCCCACTGGTGAGCAGGAGAACCTGGTTCTCTGGGCCTACGTGGGCTAGGTTCTCTACACGTGAACAAGGGCGCCCGCACGATCTGTCGTGGGGCGCCCTTTCGACTGGTCCCTGTTGCGGTCACGTTCTCTCATGGTGAACAAGAGTGTTGACAGTTTTTTCCAAATGCGGTACGCTGATAGCGAAAACCGGGAGCGTGGGGGGCTGCAGGAATGAAGCTGGCGCAGATGCTGTTGGTACTGCCCCGGATTCTGGATCGTCAGACCGGCCGGGAGATGAACAACACGCAGTGGTCCAACCTGGTGGAGGCCTTTGCTGCCATGGGCGGTGAGGAACTCTTCCTGGGCGGCGCTGAGCCACTCGCCTTCCCCGGTCTACCGCTTCTCATCCGCCGTGGCCAAAAGCTGAAGATCCCGCGTGTCACCGTCTATCTCAGTGGTGCGTTCCTGGAGGCCCAGGTCGTCCGGCAGTTGACCGCCTCCGGCGTCCACCTGCTGGTTGGGCTCTCCGCCATGAACCCGGCAGAGCATGATGCCCTGCATGGGGCGGGCGCCCACGCTCGGGCGATGGCCGCACTTGATATCTTCCGCTCAGCGGGTCTGCAGGAGCGACTCGGCATCCTGACGACCGTCACCCGCCGCACCATGAGCGATCTGCCCGCCCTGGCCAATCTGGCCCGGGAGCAGGGACTCTCCCGTTTACTCTGGTCGACCGTGCCGGACGGCGGCTGGCCCTCAGCCGGGCTCGCAGCGATGCGCCTCTCCGCTGAGGAGCGGGCCGAACTTCGGGCGGTGGCGGCGGCCCTGGAGGCAGAGTCGACCCGAACCCAGGTCGCTCCGCTGGACGGCAGCGTGGAGAATCCGGCGCTCGGTCCCTCCCGCCTCTTGCGGGTCAACCCCTGGGGGGAGTTGACCTGGGGGCTGGACGGCCTTGGGCAACCCTTGGGCAACCTGAAGTGGGCCGGTCTGGCCGAACTGATCGCCCGGGGGACGGAGATCGCCTAACTTGGTTAATGACTCGCCTATGCTACAATCTAGGCGTCTGGTCGCCTCCTCTGCTAAGCTAAGCTGGCAGGGGAGGCGATTCTGCTTTGGTTGAGGCTGTCCGTCTTGAACAACACTGGCTCTCCTTCGCGGCCTCGGCGGGCGGGGGCGGTCGACTGGTCCGGGTACCGGGCGCCCAGGTCCTGGTCAACCCGACTTCCGATGCGGGGTTCTGTAACTTCATCCTCCTGCGTGAGTCAGCCGATCTAGCCACCACCCTGGAACTGGGGAAGGCGGTGCTGGCAGGGGAGGGGCGGGCGCCCTTGCTCTTCCTGGGCCCCTTGGTTAGCGCGATACCGGCGCACGCTCTGCAGGACTTAGGCTGGCGGGAGGTCGCCCGACAGGTCGTCCTGGCTGCCCCACTGCCGCCGCCGGTTACGACGCTAAACCCAGCGGTCGTGGTCCGGCGGGCGGAGCCGACAGAGTTGGCGGCGTGGGGCGCTCTGCTGACGGAGGCCTATGAGGTCTCACCCCTGGCGGCCCCCGGCATTCACGACGGCTACACCGCACTGGCAGCCGATCCCGGTGCAGCCGCCCAGGCCCGCTTCTACCTGGGCGAGTTGGAGCCCCCATTCGGGGGGCAAGGGCGCCCGGTCGGGACCGGGCTTGCCTGGCAGCGGGGCGAACTGCTCGGCCTCTACGCCGGGGCGGTCCGGCCCGAGGCGCGCGGGAACGGGGTGGAGCGGGCCACGCTCTACCACCGGATGGCTGACGGGGCGGCGGCTGGCGCCAGCTGGGCCTACCTGCAGACAGAGGTCGGCTCGCCGGTGGTTGGATTGGCCTGCCGCCACCTGGGCTTCGTCCCTGTCTACGAGCGGAGCGTCTGGGTGCCTAGGTAGAATCAGGCAGCCCTGTGGAGATTCCCACACAAACTGTGGACATCCTGTGATCTATGTGGATAACCTTGTATAAGCATTGGACCGTTGCATGCGGGTTCCAGCTACTTATCCACATTGCACACAGCAAGGCGGAGGGATATCCCTCCGCCTTGTCCACATTTTACACAGCCCCCATACCGGATCCTGGCGTGCGGATCAGAATCTGGGCGACCGGGGGCTGCGCCGCCGAGGGCGCCCAACTTGCTGCGACGGGGGGCGACTCCTTCGACAGCATGCCCATCTGGTGCATGAGTTGGTCGAAGCGCTCCTCGACCTCACTGATCGGCCGAAGGGCGATTCCCCGTTCCTTCTTGGCCAGCCGGATCAGCTGCGAGACCTCGGCCTGGGCGGACTGGAAGATCGTCCGACCAATGTCCAGGTCCTCCAGGGTCCCGGCCTCCTTCATCAGCTGCTCCGCTAGGCGGAGCCGTTCCAGGGCCTCGTCCATCTGGGACTCATAGATATCCAGGAGTGGATTGCGCTGCTCCTTCGGAGCCATCCACCGCTTCAGACGTTGCCAGACCCCCATGCGCTCGCCCCCTCTTGTGCGCCGATGGCCGCGTACCCTTCTGCCAATGAATACGGAGGACAGGCCCAAAATGTTCGATGCGAGCGGACGATCTGGCGAAAAAATTCTGGTCGCATGAAGAACCGAGTTGATTCTGACTGTCCGGCCGGATTCCGGGCAGACTACTCGCAGAACGCTAGCGAGGGGGCAGCGCTGATGCTCCGGAATCTATTCCGCCGCCGGCTGCGGACCGCCTTGACGGTGCTGGGCGTGGCCGTTGGCATCCTGGCCTTTACGGTGATGGGCGGTATGGCTGAGAAGTTCAATCGCATCATCCAGGGCGGCGAGGCTTACTTCCTCAACCGGATTGCGATCCGGTCGACAGGGGGGCTCGTCCGCCTCAATCTGCTCTTCCCAAACGATATTGCGATCGTGCGGGGGACGCCCGGGGTCAAGGCGGTCGAGACGCACATCATGCTTCCGCTGGATGAGACGGCCGGGTTTGAACTGGCCCCGCGTTTCCTGGTGGGGATCGAGACGGATCAGTTCCACCAGCTACAGCAGTGGGCGCCCCCCGCCGCCACGCTTCATCTGAAGGCGGGGCGCTGGTGGGCGCCCAAGGAGCGCGGGGTCGCCGTCCTGGGTGCCGCCATCGCCCGCAAGATGAGACTGGACGTCGGCGACACCCTCCGCGCCCGCGATGGACGGTTTAGGGTGGTTGGGGTCCTCAAGGAGACGCTCTCCCTGCCGGACGGCTGGGCGATCGTTGACCAAGCCGATGTGCGGGAGCTGATGTTTGAGGGCAGTACCATGCTCAAGTCGCTCGGGCTGAATGAGTTCTACACGAACGCCTACGCGGTGGTCGATCCAGCGCAGGGGGAGGCGGTCACGACCGAGATGGCGCTCCGCCTGCGCAAGGGCTTCCTGCTCCACTCGCCGCAGCAGTTGATCACGGCGGCACGCCAGGCCTCCACCTTGCTAAATACGGCGATCCTGGGCGCCGGGGCGGTCGCCGTGCTGGTGGGCGCCCTGGCCGTGATCAACACGATGTTCGTCGCCGTGGGTGAGCGGACTCGAGAGATTGGGATCAAGAAGGCGATCGGGGCGAAGCGGCTGGATATCCTGCGGGAGTTCTTGATCGAGTCGACAGTGATCGGGCTGCTCGGGGGCGCCCTGGGGATCGCCATGGGCGCCGGGCTGATCACCCTGATCAACGGCTGGACCGCGGGTCAGGGGACGCCGGTCTTCCTCCTGACGCCCCGGTTGGTAACGGGAGCCATGGCCTTCGCGGTCCTGCTGGGCGTGACGGCGGGGGTGATTCCGGCGTTCCGGGCCGCCTCGGTTGACCCGGTGCGGGCGCTGCGGGAGATGTAGGGGGGATGGGGATGAGCTTCTGGCGGCGACTGGGCTGGGGCGGCACGGGTGATCTGCTGGATGAGGGGATCGACCATGCGGAGTACAGCCGACTGGACGGTAGATGGACGGATGGAGCGGCGGGGGGGTCAGGTGGCAACCGGTTGGCGGGGCTGATCGGCCAGCCGCTGGTTCGCACCGAAGGCCTGACCAAGCGCTACCCGCCCAACGTCACAGCCCTCGCGGAGGCCGCCCTGACGATCGATCGGGGCGAGTTCCTCGCCATCATGGGGCGCTCCGGGAGCGGCAAGTCGACCCTGCTCCACCTGCTCGGCTGCCTCGACCGGCCGACCGCCGGCTCGGTCTGGCTTGATGGCGTGGAGGTGACCCGACTGCCGGAGCGGCATCTTCCGCCCTTTCGGCTCCAGAAGATCGGCTTCGTCTTCCAGGCGCACAACCTGGTCCCCAGCTTGACGGCGCTCGAGAACGTCGCCCTGCCCCTGCGCTACGCTAGGCCTTATCCGGCCGATCGCTTCGACCGGGCCCGCTCGGCCTTGGCGGCGGTTGGCCTAGCGGATCGGCTCTACCACCGCCCGACTGAACTCTCGGGCGGTCAGCAGCAGCGGGTGGCGATCGCCCGGGCGCTGGTCAACAACCCGGCCCTCGTGCTGGCGGATGAGCCGACAGGGGCGCTGGACTCCCGGACGGCAGCGGAACTGCTGGCCCTCCTGCGGCATCTCTGCCGAGAGCGGGGGCAGACCTTTGTGATCGTGACCCATGATCCGGTCGTGGGGCAGACCTGTGATCGGGTGATCGAGATGGTGGACGGGCACATTCTCGCTTGATACACGACGGACTGCTTCCAGGCGGTTTTACCCCGCAGGAAGCAGTCCGTCGTTTCGGTGGCAGGAGTTTCAGATCGCTGCTAGAAATTTCAGGCTATGAAAAATACCTTCTCTGCCCCAGGAACACCGCTTCATTGGGATGGGCGCCCATGAGAGAGGCGCCCTGGCTCACCAAAGGGCGTCCGACTGAAGGGAGCATCGAACGATGGAACGACTCCGTCAACGGCTCTTCCCGGGGATCCTGATTGGCCTGCTCCTGTTGGCCAACCTTGTCTCCATGAATGAGAAGCCAGCGGTCACGCCGACCCCGGCGCCCCAGGGTGACCAGGGGGCGACTGTGGCCTATCCAGACCTGCCAGGCCGCCTGATCTTCCGCTCCGGTAACGAACTCCAGCAGCTTGCGGATCGCAAGCTGCGGTCGATTGCTCTGCCGACTCCGTTTGCCCTGCCCGGCGATGCCCGTACCGCCTTCGCCCCAAACGGCAACTGGGTGGCAGGGTTTACCCGCCAAGGGGATCAGTCCTTCCTCGATGCGGTCGACCTCGCCTCCGGGGCGGTCACCCGTCTCGGCTCCTCGGAGCCGGGAGAGATGCTCTGGTCGCCGGACAGTCAACAGCTAGCTGTGTGGGCTGGGAGTCGCCTGGAGATCTTTGGCTTTAACCGGGGGAACCGTCTCGTGCAGGGTGGTGATGGGGTTCGTCTTACCCAAGCGGTCTGGGCGCCAGACGGAAAGCGACTGGCTATGGAAGTCACCCCGCCGAGTGCTGAGACGTCCACGATCGAAGTGCTGGACCTGTCGTCACCCACCGGTTTTGAACGCATTACACAACCGACCAGCCATCCGTTCTGGGCGCCCAATGGTGAAGGGCTTATCTTTGGACGCTACGTGCAGGAAGGGAGCCTAGCAACCGAACTGGTCCTCCGCAAGCCCGATGGGCACGAGGTGATCCTGGCTCGTGTGGCTGATCTCTTGCAGGCGAACCCCGAGGTGGCAGACATTCAAGGCGCGATACCGCACCTGACCTCGATTCAAGGGGGTTACAACCCCGCCGAGATCCTCTTTACGCTCAAATTCTACTCCGATGTTAATCCTCGCTTCGCCATCGGGAGCGTAAACCTCCCAGGAACACCCGTTCACCTCCACCTGTTACCGGTCTTCCCAGACCACCCGCAGAACCAGAATCAGACCCCGCCACGGCCTTGCTACCCGGGCGCCCTCTATCGGTCAGAGGCAAGCCTGCTCTTTGTCGCGCACGGCTTTGGCTGTGAGGGACTGGTGGGACGCTTAGAGTACAGCAGTTTAGTCCCATTGAAGGATGTCTGGACGGCACCGATTGGCCTGGTCGCCCCCGATGGCGACTATGTACTGAATCAACCGGCACCAGGAGCGATGCCCACCGTGACGGGGCTGCTCTCCGGTGGAAGTACGAAGATGATCCCGCTCTACGGTGAGCCGATTCACTGGGATCGGGGATAATGAGCGACGGACGGTCTCCGAGGGCCAAGCCCTACCGGAGACCGTCCGTCGTTTGCCGATAGCCCCTGGCTACTCCCCTGCCAGTTGCCGGTGCAGCCAGTCCGCCTGGAAGACGGCCCGCTCGTCCTGCATCAC
>DATGYC010000093.1:0-2283 GCA_035298385.1 Symbiobacteriaceae bacterium
TGCCCGCAGCACAGGCAAGCCCGGGGCCACCTCGCGGGTCACCGCTCGCTCCGTAATCTGGAGCTGGCGGCAGACCGCCTCCCCTGTATCCGTACCCACGACGATCAGCCGACTGCCGGCGCCCGCCTTGACCACGCCCTCCGCGACCCGCCCCAGCATCGTCGCGACCCGCTGCTCGATCTCCGGGATGTACCGCTTAGCGGCAAGCCGCCGGGTCACCTCAACCGCACCCGGCCAGTTCTCCGAGCGCACCACCACTGGGCGCCCCTCCTTCACCGCAGCCCCAGCGGCGGAGCGCAGCGCCATCAGGAGCGTCTCATCCTGACCGAGCACCGCCTCCCGTGTCAGGGTCAGGGTCAGGGCGCCCGCCTCCGCCAGCCGTTCCAACTGAGCCCGCGCCTCGGGCGCATCGGAGCCTGCAATCACCAGGATCCCATGGGTCGCTTTAGCCACAGAACCCACCTCCGGACCAAACACATAGACCCCATTATACGAGATGTATGGTTTCACCGTCGAACCTGGTGACCCCTGCGTACACACCTAAACAAGAGAGCGCCACCGTTGGGTGGCGCTCTCTTGTTTACCGCTCCAGATTCCGGTCGATCATCAAGGGGAGCATGTGATAAGTAGGAGTGATCCCCTTGCCTCCGGCCTTCCGGAAGAACCGACTCACCTTCTACCGTTTGGTCCTCGGTATAGAGCAACAAGACCTTGCCCGTACTCTCGGCGTCAGCCGAAGCACCGTCAGCAACTGGGAGCGTGACGTCTGTGTACCCACAAGAGATCACGCGGAGCGAGTCGC
This sequence comes from Symbiobacteriaceae bacterium, assembly GCA_035298385.1. GTDB lineage: Bacteria > Bacillota > Sulfobacillia > Symbiobacteriales > Symbiobacteriaceae > DATGYC01. Next base: position 803 of record DATGYC010000093.1, read on the forward strand.
GCACCTCTTAAGAATCCCTCTACGTAAGCTGTGGCCGCATGAACACTACTAAGCATAGGGGCGCCCAGTCGGACGTACCTTCTGCCGAATGATGCCTTTGTTCACGATCCCAATCTCTGGAAGCGAGGTGCTTGCCGTGTCAGCCTGGTTGAGGGCGCCCCATCCGATCACTCGGTCACCGCCACAACCAGGCGCCCCTGCACCCGGCCCCCCACCACCTCATGGCTCGCCGGAATCACCTGCGCCAGCGGGATTACCTGCGTCATCGCCGCCAGCGCCTCCCGCGGTAGGTCCTGCGCCAGCCGGCGCCAAGCCGCCAGCCGCCGCTCCTGCGGGCAGCGCGACGTATTGACCCCCCGCAGGCTCACGCCCAAGCCCACCAGCGGCAGCATCGAGGTGGCGAACTCCATCCCACCGGCGAAGCCCGTCACCGCCACACTGGCACCGTAGCGCATCTGCCGCATCACCCCCGCCAACCCAGGGCCACCCACCACGTCTACCGCACCAGCCCAGCGCTCCTCGCCGAGCATGTGCAGATGCCCAGGCACCGGCTCAATCCGGCCAATCACCGCGCGGGCGCCCAGGCTACGCAGGTACCCCTCCGTCTCCGCCCGCTGCGACGAAGCGACCACCTCATGCCCCAGCTTGCTCAGAATCGCGACTGCAAGGCTCCCCACCCCACCGCCAGCCCCCGTCACCAGCACCGGCCCATCACCCGGGCGCAGCCCGCCCTCCTCGAGGGCCATCACACAGAGCATCGCCGCCAGACCAGCCGTACCTGCGGCCATCGCCTGCAGGGGCGTGAGTCCTTCCGGCAGGGGCACAACCCAGTCAGCCGGCACCCGGGCCTTCTCCGCCAGGCCGCCCCAGTGGCTGGCGCCCAGCCCCCACCCGGTCACGACGACCGGCGTACCCACCGGCAGTTCGGGCGCGGTGGAGCGCTCTACGACGCCTGCCAGGTCGAGGCCCGGGATCATCGGGAAGGTACGGACGAACTCGGCCTTCCCAGTCAAGGGCATCGCATCCTTGTAGTTCAGGCTCGAATACTGGACGGCAATCTGCACATCACCGGCCGGCAATGCCTCCTCCGCCAGCACCTCCAGCGCTGGCGTCACCCCAGAGTCCGTCTGCCGCAGCATGATCCCTCGAAACATTCGTTAATTCCTCCTCAATCTTTCCTTCACCACGGACTCTACAACTTCGAGTCAACTCGAAGTCAACACCCGATTCGCAAAAAACAGGGCGCCCGCTTAGCGAGCACCCTGTCTCTGTTTGGGGGCGGCCTCTTCAAGGAGGCGGTCGTACAGGTCTAGTTTTTCATCGACTGCACCCATCAGCTCATGTAGTTGGCGACGCTGCTCCTCGAGGGCGCCCCGGTGGCGCCTCAGGATCGCCACCCGGTGGGCGATGATCTCGACCGGCACATCCCCCTGCTCCACCCGGTCCACGATGCACCCATCGCGCAGGAACTCGATGATATC
>DATGYC010000094.1:0-4911 GCA_035298385.1 Symbiobacteriaceae bacterium
CGTAGCCACGCCCCTGCCCGTTCTGCGTTGGCCCTACCGATTGAGCAGACTGCCCACATAGGTCAGCAGGTTATTGGCGCAGGTCGCGCAGTAACCGTGCTCGTTGACGAGTCGCTTGACGACCTCGTTGATGCGGGTCAGTTGCTCCGGGTCCGGGTTCTTGGCGGATGTGGTCACCTTGACGACATCCTTCAGGTCAGCGAAGAGCTTCTTCTCGATCGCCTCCTGCAGGCGCTCGTGGCAGCGGTAGTCGAACGACTTGCCCTGCCGAGCGTAGGAGGCGATCCGGATCATGATCTCCTCGCGGAACTGGCGCTTGGCGTTCTCGGAGATGCCGATCTGCTCCTCGACCGATCGCATCAGCCGCTCATCCGGCTCTTGGAGGTCGTCGGTGATCGGATCCCGGATCGTCGTGCCCTGGCAGAAGGCCTCGACGTTATCCGTGTAGTTGCGGAAGATGTTCGCTGCTGACGATTCATAGGCATAGACGAAGGCCTTCTGGACCTCCACCTTGGCCAGCTCATCAAACTCCTGGCGGGCAACAGCGATCATGCCAAGCAGTCGCTCGCGCTCCTCCCGAGTGATCGAGGGATGCTGGTCCAGGCCGTCCTTCAGTGAGCGGAGAACGTCCAGGGCGTTGATGCAGGCCCGCTCCTGGTTCTCGCCCTTCTGGATCAGGGTGGAGGAGATCCGGTTGATCACGTAGCGCGGATCGACACCGGACATGCCTTCGAGCCCGTCGTACTCCTGCTGGAGTTCGTAGACGTCCTTCTGCTTGAAGCCCTCGACCTCCAGGCCGTCATAGAGCTTCAGCTTCTTGACGAGGTCGACCCCGGCCCGCTTTGACTCCTTCAGGCGGGAGAGGACGGAGAAGATCGCCGCTGCCTTTAGGGCGTGCGGAGCGATGTGGACGTGGTGCATGTCGGACTGCTGGATCAGCTTCTCGTAGATATGGACCTCGTCCGAGACCTTCAGGTTGTAGGGGACCGGCATCACGATGATGCGGGACTGGAGCGCTTCGTTCTTCTTGTTGGCGATGAACGCCCGGTATTCGGTCTCGTTCGTATGGGCGACGATCATCTCGTCGGCGGAGATCAGGGCGAAGCGGCCGGCCTTGAAGTTCCCCTCCTGGGAGAGGGAGAGGAGGTTCCAAAGGAACTTTTCATCCAGCTTCAGCATCTCCTGGAACTCCATCAGCCCCCGGTTCGCCTTGTTCAGCTCGCCGTCGAAGCGGTAGGCCCGCGGGTCGGACTCCGAGCCGTACTCACCGATCGTGGCGAAGTCGATCGAGCCGGTCAGGTCAGCGATGTCCTGTGACTTCGGGTCGGAGGGGCTAAACGTGCCCACACCGATGCGCTCGGTCTCGGAGAGGAGGACCCGCTCGACGGGGACCTTCTCGACGCGGCCGTCGTAGAGCTCACGGACCATCAGGCGGCAGCTCGGGCAGAGGTCACCCTCGATCACGATGCCGAGGTCCTTCTCAACCTCATGCCGCAGCTCATGCGGGATCAGGTGGAGCGGCTCCTCGTGCATCGGGCAGCCCTTAATGCCGTAGATGGCGCCCTCCGGCGTGCGGCTGTAGGCCTCCAGGCCACGCTTGAGCATGGTGACCAGGGTGGACTTGCCGCCGGAGACGGGGCCCATCAGGAGCAGGATCCGCTTGCGGACGTCCAGGCGGCGAGCAGCGGGGTGGAGATACTCCTCGACGAGGCGCTCGAGCGCCCGGTCTAGGCCGAAGAGCTCCTGTTCGAAAAAGGCGTAGCGCCGGACATCATTCACCGTGGTGACACCCTGCGAGACGATCATCTGGTAGATGCGGGCATGGCTGAACTGGGCGACCGCCGGTCGTTGGGCGACCAGCTTGAGATAGTCGGCAAAGGTGGACTCCCAGGCCAGGCTGCTCTCATTCTGCCGGTGTGCTTCGAGCCGTTTCAGGATGTTCTCCATGCGTTTATCCCTCCCGCGAATACCCTTGTTGCCTCTTAATACGAGTTTACAGCCGTAAAAGTTCGATGTTTTTCCATAAAGTTTGGACAAAGTGTGGGGGGCGCCGTCATATGGTCATGAAGGCGACATAGGTATAGGACAAGGTAACTGACGGGCTGTTGGGCGGCCTACGCAGGAGGGGAAGTCGCTATGAATGGGAAGGGATTTGATCGCGAGGGAACGCTGACGAGCTTCTACCTGGACGGGCGGACGGGTGGGGGCTTCGCTTCGCCGGAGAATCGGACCGGCGGCTACGGGGCGCCCGAAGGCCGCCCGAGCGGTGGCTTTGTCGGCACGGAAGGCGGGATGGCGGCACCTGAAGGGCGCCCTGGTGGGACCGTTCTACCGGGTGGCGGCTACACCGCCCCTGAGGGGCGGCCGGGGGGCGGGGTCTATGGCCCGACCGAGGGGCGCCCAACGGGGTCGCACTCCCTTCAGGTTGTTAACCGGGAGCAGGTCATGGTCTCTGGCGTGACCGCCGTTGATGCCTTTGATGAGGAAGAGATTCTGCTGGAGACCGAGTTGGGCGGCCTAACCCTGCGGGGTGAGGAGTTGCAGATTCGCCAGCTCGACCTGGAGTCTGGCAAGTTCGCCGTGGAGGGCTACATCACAGCCTTGATCTACACGGCGCCCCGACAGGGTGGCCGGCGCTCACCTAGGGGACGCAGCTTCCTGGAGCGCCTGCTGAAGTAACCTTGGATAGCGGCATGGGGCTTCGCTTCCGCAGGGAGGGACAGGGCCGGTGCTTCAGGTGCAACTCCAGTTTTACTCGTTGTTCATGGTGGTCCTCTGCGGCATAGGGATGGGTGTTCTCTACGAACTCTTGCGGGTGGGGCGGTCCTACTACCAGCCGGGCCTCGTGGTGGGTGCGGTGGCCGACCTGCTCTTCTGGGTGGTAGGTGGGCTCTTCCTGGGCGCCGGCCTCTTTGCTGGCAACTGGGGCGCGACCCGCTTCTATGTCCTGGTCAGCCTGTTGCTTGGGCTGGGGGTCTACTTCCTGCTAGCCTCCCCGGTCGTAAGCCGGATGCTGTGGGCCCTCTTGCGCTTTTTGGACTGGCTCTGGGATCTCTTGCTGATGCTCGTGGACCGCTTGGTCTGGCGCCCGCTCCGTTGGATGGTCGGCCTTCTCCTGGCGCTAGGAATGCAGCTCTGGTCCTTCCTGAACGGCATGGGCATGGGGCTTCTGCACCTGCTGGAGTGGCTCTTTCGCCCACTGGTACGTGGCCCGTATCGCTATCTACGTTTGCACTACCTGCTGACGAAGCGGCGCTGGAAGCGCTGGTTGCGCCACAAGCTCCTCGGTCCTCGGCGGTAAAGGAAGAAGCGGCCTGGCTTTGTAGCCAGGCCGCTCTCCGTGACGGTGGATTAGAACAGGGTAAGCAGGGTGTAGGCGCCCGGGCCAACCAGAGCCATGCCGATCGCCACGGCGATGATGGCCAGGTTGTACTCGTAGCCGCCGGCGGTCGCCCAGTAGCCGTTCTTGCCATGGACCTTCGCGATCGCAACCAGCATGGCGGCGGTGATTAGGAAGGCGGCAATCGGCATGCCAACACCGAGGGCGAGGAGCAGACCACCGATCAGTTCGCCGAGGCCGGCAACCAGGGCGTTCAGCTTGCCCGGCTTGATGCCGATCGACTCAAGCCATCCGCCGGTCCCTTCCAGCCCGTAGCCGCCGAACCAGCCAAAGAGCTTCTGGGTGCCGTGAGCAGCAAAGGTCAGACCGAAGACGAGCCGAATCAGGAGCAGACCAAGGTTAAACATCTATGATTACCTCCGTGATAGCGTATTCGTTGGTGGCGTCGATGTAACTTACTATAAGTTAGTTGCGAACTGTGGTCAAGTGGGTAATGAGATGTTTATTTTCTGCATATAGCTAGAATGGTGGAGACGTGATCGGCGAAATTTTACATTCTCTTGTGTCAATCAAGCAGGATTTCCGACGTTCGTCCAGAAAAAGTAATGACCACGTAGTGGTTTTGTACACATTTTGTACTGATCTTGTACACAGGCTGTCCACAGCCTGTGCACAATGAACGAGGCGGTCGCCATGCAGATCGAGATTCGGGGAGCAGAGAAGCTGAGTTTCCGCGAGCGACAGGTCGTCGTTCTCAAGGAGATGGGCCAAAGCAATGAAGCGGTGGCCAAGCGCCTCACGCTCTCCCCAGCCACGGTCGCGACCCTCTATAACCGAGCTAAAACAAAAGGGTACCAGGTAGTGATCATCCTGCCTGGTGATTCGCTCGGCCTGTTTGACAGTGCAGGGAGCGAGGAGGATGAGGAGTCATGAGAGGAAGGAAACGGGGCTGGCGGCGCAATTGGCTGACCTGGATCAGCCTTCTTTGTGTTTGCGGTCTGTTAGGTTGGGTCGGCCTCTCGCTCGCTCGGGTCGAATCAAGACTGAGTGAGGTTCGAGCCCAGCGGGTGGCGCTCGAGCAGCAGGTGACCCAGAAGCAGCGGCAGTTCGAGCGGCTGCAGGAGGACGCGAAGGTACAGCGGACAGATGAGTACATGGAGCTGATGGCGAAGTCCTTGGGGTACACCTATCCGGGCGAGCAGCTCTACCAGTCCGGAACTCGAAAGAACTAAAAATTCACAAAATCTTTATTGACCGCGCTCGATTACCCTGTGTACAATATTCGTACACTCTTAACGTTGGGGTAAAGGAGCGCGGTTTTGCGTGATCGGGGTGGACGAGACAACAATTGGCTCGGTGGTCGAAGGTACAGTGATCGGGATTGCGCCCTTTGGCGCCTTTGTCTTGCTGCCAGATGGCAAGACGGGTCTCGTCCACATCTCCGAGGTGGCCAGTGCCTATGTGCGCGACGTACGGGAGTACGTGCAAGAGCAGGCTACGGTCCGAGTCAAGATCCTCGGTCTCGACGCCAAGGGAAAGCTTGCGCTCTCGATCAAACAGGCCGATCCAAG
>DATGYC010000095.1:0-5581 GCA_035298385.1 Symbiobacteriaceae bacterium
CCAGGGCGGTATTCGTGGCCAGGTGACGGATATTGAGATCTCGGCCCGTGAGCTGCTCCATACCAAGCAGCGCCTGAACGAGTTGCTCGCCAAGCACACCGGTCAGACGATCGAGCGGATCACACAGGACACCGAGCGTGACAAGTGGCTCTCCGGCGAGGAAGCCAAGGAGTACGGCCTGATCGATGAGGTCGTCCATCCGAAGGAGCGCAAGAAGTAGCCTAACAGGGAAAGAGCCTAACCGCCGTTGGCGGTTAGGCTCTTGTTGCATTAGGAGCGGGGCGCCACCTGCAGCCACTCTGCCCCTGTCCCGATCTGGCCGAGATACCAACCGGTGCCTACCGGCAGGTTAACCAAGCGAGCGCCGTCCAGGCGAGTCGCCCCGGCGGTCGTGCCGCCGGCACCGATCAGGGCAATGCCCTTGCCAGTCTGGACCCGGAAGTCGCTGAGCCAGGAGCGGATTAGCCCCGCCTCTCGGGAGTCCGTCCAGGCACCCAGGTGCTGGTTGGCCAGGAGGATCACCTGTTGAACTGGAGCAGTCTCAGCCGCCTTCAGGGCCGCTTGAAGCGAGGCTAGCTGCGCCAGGTCGGTCCCCCAGAGGGAGCCCTTCGAGGCGTTGAGTAGCAGGAATCGCGTCCCCGCGGTCTCCAGGCTGGTGACCGAAGTGGACGGATGATCGGGTGCGGCTGCCCCCGTGACCCCTTCCAGGGTGGGCGCCGGGCCCGCTGTGAAGATGACCCGGGCGCCCGCATCCAGCGCCTTCTGCCGCATGGCTGTCGTCGCGTTCTGCGGGAGGAAGGCGAAGCGGATGCCACCCCCGGTGAGGTCACCGCTCGTCAACAGCGTCAGGTCCAGGGAGTCGGCCGGTCCGCCCTTCGCCGGGGCCGTTGGGGCAGCAACCGTACCGCTATTGAGGCGGAGGTCTGAGAAGGTCAGGGCGCCCTTGTACTGCCGAGTCGCCGTCGGCTCGACCGGGTAGATCTGCGCCAGGGTAAGCGGATAGCTCACGCCCGTCGGAATCAAGGCCTCCACGTACCGCCAGTCGGTCCAGGTAACGTTCCGGGCCAGGTCCAAGGTCAGCTTCTTGCCACTGGCATCCAGCAAGACGGTGCGAAGCCAGGCGCCCTGACCATCGCCCTTGACCCAGAGGCCGATCCGCTCGGGGCGCCCCGGCAGAGCGAGGGTCGAGGCCGGAAGCAGGTAGGCCGCCCGCGTCGACTGACTGGTAGTGAAATCATAGCTCAACTTCAGACCCGGGGAGAGATACCCAGGACTGGCCTCCAGGGTGATAGCAAGCCCCTGCGGAGCGCTACTGGTCTTCCACGCAGAGCGCTGGCTGAAGGTGTTCAGCGACTGCGCGGCACTGACCTGGATCATGGCGATCTTCCCCTGGACCACAGCGGTCAACCACGTCGTAAAGGACGCCTGCAAGGGCGTTACCTCGAGTCGCCCATCGGGCAAGGGCACGACCTTCAAGCGGGCCTTGTCATAACTAAGCACGGCATCGGTCGCATCGACAGGGGCCGTCAGGCCGTTTGCATCCCGGCCGATCAAGGTGATCGCCACCGGGCCTCCGTTCAGGGAGAGCTTGGGCTGATCCGCCGTCAACGTCTGGAGCGGCCCAAGCAGTTGAATCGTCCTGCCCGCGGACTGACCGCCGGCCGTAGCCGTCACGGTGATGCGGGACGGACTTGACGCCGTGCCGGTCGGCGCGCGGAAGCGAAGGCCGCTCACCTGCCCCTTGGAAGCGGTCCAGGTGACGTTTGCTGCCACGGCCGCGCCGGAGTCATCCCAGGTGCCGAGGGCTAGTTGACGAGAGAGCCCCGGGAAGATGCGGTCAGTGGCCAGATCGACCTGGATCTGCTTCACCTGACCAGAACCAGGGTTCACCCAGACGCCCACACCGTTCGCGATCTTGCGCTCGGAGCCATCCGAGGGCGTATTGACAACACTGGGAGTAGCGCTCCCGGCAGGCCTAGCGACCAGGTCGGTCGAGCCACCGCCATCTAGATTGAGTGCGTCTGCGGCGCCTAGCTCCTTCAGGAACTGTGCGAGGCTGACCAGGCTCATCCCCGCCGAACGACCTGAGCGGCCATCGACGGCGACGAGGAACATCCGTTTGCCATCGGCAGTGAAGCCGATCGCCGAACGAGGCTCTCGTGTCTGGTCGGTCGGCAGGACCTGTCCGCCCTGAAGGAGCACCTGAGCACCGCCGACGAGATAGCGATAGGACTGGCCATCACCCGTCTTCGGTCCCCAGGTGATCGAGACCGGGTCGCCGACCTTGAGGCCAGCCAGCCAGTCGGCCCCTGCCTCTCGGCCTAGGAGGATCTGGGTATCGGCCGGGATGGCGCCCTCGCCCGCCTGGTCGGCGATGGCGATCACCTTGCCGTCCTTCACGTGGACCTCCTTGATCCGGGCGCCCCAGAGTGCGGCGTTCCGCCGGGGCGTCGTACCCCACGCAGCGGTAAAGAGACCGATCTCATCCGTATTCAACTGCTGGTTCAGCCGGTCGAGCGATCGCTGCCCGGTGGCGATCTGAATCTGGCCCGCCAACGCGAGCGTAGTCAGGTGGCCGAGACGGTCACTGCCCACGCCGGCCACATTGCCCCAACCCGGCCCAGGTGCGAGGTTACTAATCATCTCTCCACCGGTCATCGCCCCAGAGAGCGAAGCGCCCACCGTCGCGGTGTCAAAGTAGTCGGCGTTGATACCGGCAATCGCCCCAGTCGACTGGACGAGGCTGCTGACCGTATTCCGATCGGCGACCTTCCCCGACCAGAGCAGGTCCGTCTTGACGTTGCTCTGGGTCAGATCGACCGTCAGGACCTGCGCCTCTACCCAGCCGCCGATCGGCTCGATCCGTTCATAGCGCGTCAGGGTAACGCCCTGTGCGACAAAGCGTTCTTGCTTCGAGATTGTGAGCCCCTTGGCTACCGGAGCGCTCGTCGGCGCGACCGGCGTGGCCGTCGGTGCTACCACTGCCGGCGCCGTCGTGGCCGCCTGGGCCGGCAGGGCGCCCCCCATGACAAGCAGGGCGATTACAAACGCTGGTCCACGTCGTTTCATTAGTTTCACCTTTTTATACACCGTCTATCCGAGCATAACTATTTGACGTGTACGAAAGGAGTAGGGTTCCCCCCCATTGGAAAAGCCCCACTTCGATCGTCGAAGTGGGGCCTGTCTTTACTCAACCGGATAGACCCAGAATCCTTCACGCTTGCGCCCACGATCGATCTCAGCCTTCTCCTCCGGAGAGGCCTCCTGGTACCGCTTCTCCCAGTAGACCGACATCGGCCCGCTCTGCGAGGCGTGAGCCTTAACGGCCTGGTCCTTCACCTCGACCACACTGCTGATGTCGTGGTACTCCGGCGTGCCCAGGGACTTGGGCGCCCGGGGAGCCTTGACGTGGATGACCGGTCGCCGATCCGCCGGAAGCAACTCGACCGCCCGAATCGTGGCCCGGCCGATCGCGCAGTGATCAGGATGACCGCCAAACTCCGGGTGGAAGGTGATCACTAGGGACGGATTCAGCTCCTCGATGATCGCCTTGATCCGGCCAGCGAGGTGCTCGGGGTCCTGGAACTCGACCAACTTGTCCCAGATGCCCAGCAAGCGGGTATCCTGAACACCAAGGATGCGCATCGCATCCAGCAGTTCGACCTCCCGGATCGCCGGTAGCGACTCCCGGGTGGCGGCCACGGGGCGGCCCATGTTGCGGCCCATCTCGCCACGCGTGGCACAGATATACGTAACCGGGACCCCCGCCTTCGTGTAGAGGGCGATCGTCCCACCGCAACCAAAGGTCTCGTCGTCAGGATGGGCGAGCGAGACCAGGACATGACGTTCGTGCTTCATCATCGCTCTCCTCCCTGCCTAGATCGGGAACGGGGTCCGCGACAGCTCCACGCAGATCGCCATCCGACCGCCCTCATCATGACCGGCCAGCAAGAGGCGCCCCTGGTCATCCAACTCCCAATCGGTCAGTCCTTCCGCGTAGATCCAGCCACCGTTGATCTGTAGGCCAGTCCGGAATGGGCCCTCGCCCGCCACCTGGGCCCGGCTGATCTCCACCTCACCGTTACGGATAAAGGCGCAGACCGCCATCTGCTTCTGGCCCAGCATACCGGTCGCGGCGTAGGCGCCGTTGGTCGTCTCCAAATGGAGCCAGACAGGCCCCCCCATGAAGCTCTCCAGGACCGGCTGCAGTTCTTCCTTCTCGATGGGTTTCACGAAAGCAGCCCTCCTCTACATCTGTGCATCCAATCCATCAGCATTTGGACGTTTGCCGAAGCGAGCGGTTACTCCTCCAGAGGATAGCCATGCCCCAATCTTCCCGTGAAACCCTCCACCCCCTAACTCTCGTCCTTGTTGGTGGAGTCGTTTCGGAAAAGTTACACGATAAGGAGGTCGAGGCCCGTGCGTCTGCCCCGATACCCCAAGGCCGCAGCGCTCCTGCTTGTGGCCACCACAGCCCTGCTGACCGGTTGTTCCGCTGCGGACCTTGCGCTGACCCGCAAGGCCTGCGCGCAGAACCAGGCCGCCTGCAGGCTAGTCCTAAAGGAACTGGAAAATGAACTGGACCAGACGATTGGCTCCTTGCAAGTGGTAAAGCTCTCCCGTGATGAGGCTCCCGGCGCCCTAGTCAAATGGGCCGATTCTGAAGCAGCGCATACGAGTGGCGGCTTTGCTCACCACGAAGGCGGATTCACCTTCTTGGCGATCTCCGGCGGTGAGCGGCCAACGGGTGGCTGGCAGGTAAACGTCGACCGTGTTGTCCAGGTCGATGGCGGCTACCGGGTTGAGGCGAGCCTCCTGCCGCCGGCCGGCCCGTCGATCGATGCCGTCACGGTCGCAACCGGCTTCTTCCGGGTCCAGGCACTGAGCGGAGCGATCAGCTTTAACGTGACGGGTGATGTCCAAACGGGCGGCAAGCCGGATGAGGTTCAGACGCTCTCCCTGCAGGCGGCCTCCAGTTCCCAGGCCCCGGAGGCTCTCCAGACCTGGATCGCTAGCCAGCGGGGGCTTCCGAAGCCGGAAGGTAAGACACTGACGGTCGGAACGGAGACCTGGATCGCCCTCGCTGGCGGCGTTCGACCGACGGGCGGCTACCGCGTAGAGGTGCAGAATACCTTCCAAGAGAACGGGACGTGGGTCATTCAGGCGAGGGTCGTCCCGCCCGCCCCTGGGTCGATTGTGACACAGGCCTTGACCACCCCGACCGCCTACTACAAGACCAGTGCCATTACGGGCCCGGTCGAGATTCGCTGGGTGGATTCGCAGAGCTCAACGCAGAGCCCACCTTCGATCAAACGCTAACAGAGAAGAGGGGGCCGACCGCTAAGCGGTCGGCCCCCTCGCTTTGGTCTACTTGTAGAAGCCGAAGCGCCGGTGCTCCAGGGACTGGAAGAGGATGCGCGCCGCCTCCGCCCGGGTCAGTGACTTCTTGGGCAGGAAGTAGCCTTCCGGCGTGCCCCGGATCACCCCAAGGCCGTTGAGGACTGCGACGGCGTTCCGGGCGCCCGGCTCGATCTGGGCCTGGTCGTGGAAGTCCATCCAGATCTGGTTCTTCATCCCGGCG
>DATGYC010000096.1:0-1920 GCA_035298385.1 Symbiobacteriaceae bacterium
GTGCCCTTCAAGCCGCGAAACCAGGTGACCTGCGTCTCATCCACTTTCTCTACCATAGGGGTTTCCACCTCATGAAAAGAACGCCGCCCAGAATCCGGACGGCGCCTGACTACTACTTGGATGGTTTCGTCTGCTGTAAGAGGACCTGGAGCAGTTCTGTGGAGACAGCACCCTTATCCGCCGCCGCCTGATTAGCAGCGACGACCTCATCGTAGACCTCCTTGCGCAGGACGGTCACATTGCGGGGCGCCGTGATGCCCAGGCGAACGACGGCATTATCGCCAGTGCCGCGCACCTGCACCACCCGGATCTCAATGCCATCACCCAGGATGATCGCTTCGTCAAGCTTTCTGGTCAGTACGAGCATGGGCGCCCCCTCCAGCCGTTGTTATGACCGGAAGAGGCGTGCCTTAGTCGGCTGGCGCTCATCCGACAAGATTACCTGGCGGGCCTGAAGGGTCTTCGTGTTCACGACGATCGGCGCCTTCAGGTTGGCCGTCGTCTCCTGCAGCTTGGCCGGTACCTGTAGGATGGCCATTAGCAGGATCGACTCCGGTGTCGGTGCTCCGATCTCCGCCAGTTCCTCATCTGGGATCTCTGGGGTGTACTCCGGGAAGAAGGCGAACGGGTAGGCGACCGTAAAGGCCAAGCCAGCCTGCCCATCCGCCGCGACTAGCTGCCGGAGGATGCCCTCGGCGCCCGGCACGTCTACGAGCTGAAAGCGGTGAACATCAGGAAAGCCAAAGAGGCCAGCCGGGAACTGCAACTCCTGCGACTGGGCTGGTGCCTGGGTCTCTACCATCTACGTTCCCCCCTTGTCCTACTTACCGGAGAAAGTCTGCCAGTGTGACCGGCAGCGTGCGTCCAGAGACCGCCAGAGCCGCCTTGTAGGCGGTGCTTGCCTGTTCCAACTCTAGGATGGCCTTGGCAGGGTCGGCGCCCTGTGCGTTGCTCATGGCCGACTGTAGATAGAGATAGGTATCGCCAAGCTTGGACTCGAGCTGCGTGATGCGCTGGTGACGAGTGCCCACCTGCGTGCGCAGCGCGTTGACCTGATTGAAGGCGGCGTCCAAGCGAGCCATCGTATCATCCTGAGGCGGATTATCGACGGGGGCGCCCGCCGGGGGTGCTGTCGGGATCATATCGTTGATCAACCGGAAGACGGTGTTCACCATGTCGCCCGTCTGCGTCGTGCCGCCAGCGTCGACATAGCTGAAGCTGGCTAGCTGGTCTCCGCTGATGTTCGCTGCCAAGGTCGTGTTCGGACCAACATCGCGCATCAGCTTCCCGGTGTCACCGTTGTAGGCGAGCGTCCCGGTCGTCCAGTTCATCGCAAAGGGGTCGGCTTGAGTCTGGAAGCCACCGAAGAGCGCCTTGTCGCCATTGCGGCCGTTCAGGAGCTCCAGCAGGTGGTTGCCGATCTCCTGTGCCTCCTTGGCGATATCTGCCCGGTTGCCTTCCATCGCCGCATTGCGGGCTTGAAGGGCGAGTTCCTGCAGGCGAGCGAGCGAGTCGCTCATGTCGGTCAGGTGCTGCTCAGAGGTCTGGAGCCACTGCAGGGCATCGTTCTGCTGCTCGCCCCAGGTGTCAAGCTGACCAAGGCGGTGCTGCAGTTTGAGGACCTCTGAGCCACCAACGACGTTCTCCGACATCTTGGTGAAGGCCAGGCCGGTCGAGACCTGCTGCTCGGCCTTCGTGGAGTCGGCTCGCAGGCGGTTCAGGTTGCGCATGGCGCTGGCCACGAGCCAGTTGTTAGTGACGCGCACGGGTCAGCTCTCCCTTCCCTTACCGCCCGACCAGGCCGACGCGGTTGATCAGCGTATCAAGCATCTCATCGACCGCCGTCATGACACGAGCGGCGGCGTTGTAGGACTGCTGGTACTGGATCATCTTGGTCATCTCTTCATCGATCGAGACGCC
>DATGYC010000097.1:0-48219 GCA_035298385.1 Symbiobacteriaceae bacterium
TCGTACCGGTTGGCGTTGCGGTCTGGGTGCTCCCAGACTGGGTCGTCGTGGTGTCGGCGATCAGGAGGAGTTGCTCGGTCGGGCTGGGCGCCGCCTGGAGCGGACCGCCCACACCGGCCAACAGCAGGACTGCCACCACGAGCGGTCGGGATCGGGCGGATCGGAAACCGCTCACCTGGTTCACCCCTTTGCTCAATCTCTTCAAAAACGGTTCTCGCCCTCTGCGTCATCCTCCTGCTGTATTCGGTTACAACCTATACCAGTTTCGGGAAATGGGCAGACGAAACGGGTGAAGCCTCTCAGCCCCACCCGTTTCGTCTGCTCAATGGTCCTTACCGGACTTTCCCTTGTCCTTCTCTTTGCCCTTGTCCGGGCTCTTCTCGTCGCTCTTGTTGTTGCCCTTCTCATCGCCCTTAGACTGACCAGAGCCCTGCCCGTGGTCACTAGAATCGGGCTTTGAATCCGGCTTGAGGCTAACGCCAGGGAGCCCAACTCCCGACCGGGAGTCAGACCCCTGCCCGCCCTTGTTAGAGGAAGAGTCAGAATGCTCGTCAGTGGCCTTGTCCTTGCCCGGCTTATCAGACGCGCCACCGTTGGAGTGATCATCAGGCTTCTGCCCCTGAGTCGAGGGCTTTTCATCACCCTTCTGATCGCCCTTCCCCTGGTTGCGGTCCTTCTCATCCGACTTCTTGTGATCGGCCCCGTCATCCTTGCCTCGGCCCTTGTTGATCGAGGGAAGTACCTCCGACGGCAAGATACCGAGGTCCTTCAGTACCGCACCTGGCCCCTTGTGCTGGAAGGTCTCCGGCGTCACCGTTACCTCAGGATGGGTCTCCTGCACCTTCTTGTACAGGACATACTCCGGTAGCGTGAGCCCTTCCGACCTCGCTTCCTCCACCTCGGTCTTGGTGGTCGGCGTGGTCGCTACCTGAGCCTCAGGCTTCTTGCCCTGTGCTACTGCGGCCGCCTTGACCGCCGTCTCAGCAGCCACCTGGGCCGACTGAGTGATCGCCTGTGCCCGCTCGTCCGAGATCGCCTCGCCCTTGACCGGAGCAGCGGTGATCACGATCGCGCCCTCGACGGAGGCCGGGTCCAACTTGCCCATGGCGACGGCCTTGTTGGTGGCTGCCTGCACGACATCGGCGACCGGTAGCTTCCGCCAGTTCATGCCGTTGAGCAACTCCACGCCGTCGGCATTCAAGCCTCGGGCATCGATCACGGTACCCTTGCCATTAATCGTGAACTCCAGGGTCGGGTTGATCTCCATCGCCAGGACGACCGACGGCTGGAGCAACGACCACTGCCAGTAGCCAGCTGGTCCGCCGAAGAGAACGAGGGCCGCCGCCGCTACCGCCACGACGGTGCGCAACCACGGGCGCCCCGCCCGGGCGAGAGGCGCAGCGATCTCCTCGCCTACCTGCCAACGCCCCACCGCCAAGTCGACCCGCCGAAACTCGCCGGTTCCGGTCAGGAGAATCCCCTGCCGCCCCCGCACTTCCAATAAGATGCCGCGTTCCACTGCTTTCCCCCCCGCCCCTACAAGGCGACGTATCCCTTCAAGTGTTCAAAGTCCTCTAAGATGAGGAGTGTTACCGCTACGATCCATTTCCGCTGCCGCTCGAGGGTCTTGCGACTGACGCCCACCCGATCCTCCAGCGACTTAAGCGGGAGCTCCCGCTTGGTCCGGAAGTGTGCTGCCAGCGCCGGATCGGCTGCCAGGGTGTGCGCCACCTCGAGCGCCCGCTCTCTTGCATCTGCATGCTTGGGCGAGGACTCGACAAGGTCTGAGAAGGCAACACCAAACTCGGCCAGTCGCTTGGCGTACCGGCCAATCTCGTCCCGGCGGTCCTCGGCCTCGCGTTCACGCTCAAAGAGTGCGACCGCAGCAGCCTCGTCCGCCGATCGAAGCGGGTTTCCTTCCTCATCTTCGCTGGTAAGCTGACTGAGCGGAATCTCTTGGGCGCCCTTACGGCGCCGGTAGAAGTCGACCAGTCGCCGCTTGATCACCAACTCGGCGAACGGGGCAAACGGGGCGCCCCTGTCGAGCTGAAAGCGGTCGATCGCCTCGTTCAGGGCGAGTAGGCCGACGGAGACTTCCTCGTCGCGTCCTACCTCTACATAGCGACCGGCAGACTGGGCGCCCACTCGAAGCACCAACGGGGTCCAGTCCCGGAGCAGGCGCTCCCGAGCTAGCTCATCACCCGCTTGGGCCCTTGCGATCAGCTCCTCCGGCGATTGTGTAGAAGGGGGACGGCGTGTCCAGGGCCACCGCACGAATGAATCACCCCTCATCTGCCTGTACTTAGTGATACGGATATGGGTCAATCTTTGTGGGGGTCGGGGGATGGAACGGCGCATTGTCGAATTGGACGGATTCCTTTGTGATTCCGTTGCAGACGTTGGCGATGGTTGTTCGTCCTACGCCAACCCTTACAGCAATCTCCCCTGCGAATCGGGATGTTCCTGGTAAGGCATACCCAGATAGTCGTAGGCCGCCCGCGTCGCCACACGCCCACGCGGGGTACGCTGCAGGAAGCCGATCTGCATCAGGTAGGGCTCGTAGACGTCTTCGATCGTCTCCGACTCCTCGGCGGTCGCAGCGGCTAGGGTATCCAGGCCGACAGGGCCACCGCCCCACATGCCGATGATCGCATGAAGGATCTTGTGGTCGACCTGGTCGAGTCCGAGCTGATCGACCTCCATCAAGCGGAGTCCGGCATCCGCTACCTCCCGGGTGATCTTCCCGTTCGCCTTTACCTGAGCGAAGTCGCGCAGGCGGCGGAGGAGGCGGTTGGCGATGCGGGGCGTCCCGCGAGAGCGCCGAGCGATCTCCATCGCTCCAGAGGCCTCCAGCTCGACATCGAGGATGCGCGAGGCTCGGATCAGGATCTGCATCAACTCGTCAGGCGTGTAGAACTGGAGTTGCAGGACGACGCCGAAGCGGTCGCGCATCGGTGAGCTGAGGGCGCCAAAGCGAGTCGTCGCCCCGATCAACGTAAACTTTGGCAGATCCAGTCGGAGGGTTCGGGCGCTCGGCCCCTTGCCCAGGATGATATCCAGGCAGAAATCCTCCATCGCTGGGTAGAGCGTCTCCTCGACGAGCCGGTTCATCCGATGGATCTCATCGACGAAGAGCACGTCCCGCTCCTGCAACTGGGTCAGGATCGCCGCCAGGTCGCCCTGGTGCGAGATGGCCGGACCAGAGGTGACCCGGAAGTTGACGCCCAACTCTTGGGCGATGATCTGTGCCAAGGTAGTCTTGCCCAGGCCAGGCGGTCCGTAGAGCAGGACGTGGTCCAGAGCGTCGCCCCGGCGTTTGGCCGCCTCGATATAGATCGAGAGTTCTTCCTTAACGCGCTCCTGGCCCGGGTAGTCGGTCAGCCGCTGGGGGCGAATCGACTCCTCAAAGCGGCTCTCCTCGGTGCGCCGGGCGCCCGAGAGCATCCGATCCTCGTTCATCTGTCGTTACCCCCGGTAGAGCTGCTTGAGCGAGAGGCGGACCAGCGTGGGCACCTCGGCGCCCTCTGGTGCCTCCTTGATCGCCCGGGCGACGGCCTCCGCCGCCTCGGACCGGCTGTAGCCGAGCGCTTGGAGCGCCTCGACCGCCTCGGCCGTTCGGTCGCCTGGGGCGGCCGGCGAGAGACCGCCCACCTCGATCGGCGCGATGGAGCCGACGGGCAGGGCGCCCACCTTCTCCTTCAGCTCCAGCACGATCCGCTGGGCCGTCTTCTTGCCGATGCCGGGCACCCGGCAGAGCGCGGTCACGTCCTCCAGGGCGATCGACCGGCGGGCCTGGTCGGGTGTCAGCGTGGAGAGGACGGCCAGGGCGACCTTCGGACCCACGCCATCGACCTTTAGGAGCAACTCGAAGAACTCGAGCTCCCCAGCGTTCAGAAAGCCGTAAAGGGTCATGGAGTCTTCCCGCACCTGAAACGAGGTGTGGAGCAAGACCGGGCTGCCGATCGCCGGAAGGCGGTTGCGGGTCGAGGCCGGGACTAGGCACCGGTAACCAACGCCGCCACAGTCGACGACGGCGGCCTCTGCCTCCGCCCGGACCAGTTCGCCACGCACATGAGCGATCATACCAACCCTCCTAAACGAGAGGCAAGGTTCGAACCGTGTAGGGCAGCGATGGCGACGGCCAGGGCATCGGCCACGTCATCTGGCTTGGGCGTCTCGCGCAGGCCAAGGAGGACCTTGACCATCTGCTGGACCTGGGCCTTGTCAGCCCGTCCGTAGCCCGTGACGGCCATCTTCACCTGCATTGGGGTAAACTCCCGAATGGGGAGGCCGTTATCGGCCGCCGCCAAGAGGACGACACCACGGGCCTGACCAACGTGAATCGCCGTGGTCACGTTCCGGCCAAAGAAGAGCTCTTCGACCGCAACGGCCTCGGGCTTGTACGTCATCATGAGGTCACAGAGCCCTCTGTAGAGGGTCTGCAACCGCTTTTCAGCAAGCATCGTCGATGGGGTCAGAAGGGCGCCGTAGTCGACCGCACGCTCCTTCGATCCCGCTGATTCAACAACTCCCCAGCCCATTGTGGCCGTACCGGGGTCGATTCCCAAGATCCGCATGCTGGTCACCACCTGGGCGCCCCGATCACTCGGGCGCCAAAAGTCAGATACCGTATCTATGTTCGGGGTAGACGAACTCTGCTCCTGCCATTTTGCCCCTCCAACTTCCACCAGCCCCCTCTAGGCTATTGCCAATCATCCGACGTCGTGGTATGCCTAGAGGGTAACGAACCCTTAGGGAGGCGACCGTTTACATGTCCACACTCCCCTCGCGCCGTGACCGGGGGCGGAACAAGCGCAAAAACTGGCTCCTCCCCGTCCTGCTAACGCTGCTCCTCGTGGGCGTCGTAGCTGGCGGCTGGGTGCTAGCTGCCTATTTCACACCGGGTTCGAACCAGAACATTCTCCTCATGGGCGTCGATCAGGAAGGGATGCGGACCGACGTACTCGTCCTGGCCCACATCAATCCACGTGAGAAGAAGGTCAACCTGCTCTCCATCCCACGGGATACCCTGGTGGAGATCGACTGTGGCAAGCGTGAGGTCTGCGTCACACCGGACAAGATGAATCATGCCCACGCCTACGGTGGTGTAGATCTGACCGTTGATACCGTCGAACACTTCCTTGGTGTCAAGGTGGACGGCTACGTCAAGGTCAACTTTGAGGGCTTCCAGAGCCTGGTCGACGGGCTGGGCGGCGTCGATCTCCTGATCGACAAGGATATGAACTATGAGGACCCGTACGCCAAACCGCCGCTGCAGATCCACTTCAAGGCCAAGGCCGAGCCGCAGCATCTGGACGGCAAGCAGGCCTTGGAGTATGTCCGCTACCGCGGCAACACCGGCGATATCGGACGGATTGAACACACCAAGAGGTTCTTCCAGGCTGTGGCAAGCAAGGCCGAGAAGTCTGGGACGGCCAAGCTGGCCAGTCTGGCGCCCGGGATGATGAAGTACGTCGACACCAAGCTTGACCTCTCGACGGCGGTCCGGCTCGCGAAACTGGCGACCGAGGTGAAGATGGACCAGATTCGGATGGAGACCATTCCGGGTCAGGACTTTACCATGAAGGATGGTCGCTGGGTCTGGCAGGCCGATCCCGCCAAGACGACGGAGCTTCGTGACGAGCTCTTTGAACTAAAGTAAGCGTGTAGAGAGGGCGCCCCCGCGACAGCGGGGGCGCCCTCTCTTGCCTATGTGCGAGACGACTGGCGCAGGTCCAGCCACTCGCCTCGGACGTCCTCATCGACCTCAAACGCGATCTCCCGGACTGCGTTCCCCCGGATGTAGAAGGCACGCTGGGTCACTCTTCCCGAGAGGGAGAGGATCACCCGGGCTGCCTCAGGCCAGTGAATACCCATGCGAATATCACTGGTAGACGGGTAGGCGACCGCCGTCGGATGGGAATGGTAGATCGCCAGGAGCGACTCCCCCCGCTTGCGAGCGCCATTGAGTGCCTGTACCTGGTGGCTCGGCTCTACCTCAAAGGCGGTGGTCGAGCGGCGGGCATTCTCAGTCGCCCAGGCGGTCAGAATCCGGTTACCTCTCCCGGTCAGGATCCCGCAGGCCTCGTAAGGCTTCTCTTCAAGACAGTGCTCGACGACGTAGCGCAAGAGTCGCTGGCTGATCAAGAGCTGACGCTCCTCCATCCCGCACACCCCCTGTCGCTCAGGGTATGCCCACCGGGTCCCGCCCTTGCCACGTCGATTAGGCTTCCTGGTCGCTCCGGGCGACGCGCCGCAGGTCGCACCACTCGCCGCCGGGTTCAGGCAGGACCACCAGCGGGTGCTCGGTCACTTGGCCATCAACGATCCGGTAGGCCCGAACCTGCGGCTCACGTAGGGCCAGCGAGACGATCAGGTAGAAGGCCTCCGGCCAGTAGGCGATCTTGATATCGGTCTCAGACGGGACCGGGGCCGTCTTCACATGGCTGTGATAGATGGCGACCAGGTTTCGCTTTGCCTGCTCCGCCTCCGACAGGACCGTCAGCATCTGCGCCTGATCGACCCGGTAGAGGACCGGCGAGCGGAGCTCGTTATCGACCGCGTAGCCCTTTTCGGCCCGGTCGGCGGCGCCCAGGAGGAGGCCACAGGCCTCAAGCGGCTTCTCCTCCAGGCAGTGAGCGATCATCTTACGGTAGAGGCGCTCCGACAGGTAGAGGGAGCGCTGCACGGGTCGCTTGGCAGCAGTCGGACGCTTGCGAAAAAGCAGCGGAAGCCCCTCCTCGACCCGTTCTTAGCGGAGCCGCCGCTTGGCCAGGACCTGATCAAGGTCGTCTGGTTTGCGCTTGAAGGCGGTCTTCCGGTTCTGGGCAATGATCTTCCGGGCGACCTCCCCCGGCACCGGCAGATCGCGATCTGCCACGATCGTCTCAATGGCCGCCGGCAGGACGGTCATGTAGTCGTCCATCACCGGGGTCTCTAGATGCTTCTCAAGCAGCCAGACGAAGAAGGAATCCGCCTGGTCGTAACTAAAGCCGAGTTCGCCCTCGTCGGTCTGGCCGGGCCAGAGGCCGGCGGTCGGGATGCGCTTGACCAGATCCTCCTCGAAGCCAGCGGAGGCCGCCAGGCCACGCACCTCGGCCTTCGTGCAATCCCGGATCGGTTGCCGATCGGCGATCCCATCGCCGCGGATCGAGAAGTAGCCCAGGAAGTTCTCGATGGCGTTGTCGGTCCCCATCATCAGCCCCTGGAAGGCGTCAGCGAAGAAGCCAGCGCTCATCATCCGCAGGGTCGGCTTCAGGTTGTTGACCGCCCAGGCCAGCTTCTTCTCGTCCAGGGTCAGGCCAGACTTGGCGGCCATCTCCTTGGCCGCTGCCGTGTAGAGGGCGGTCGCAGCCTCCCAGAGCGAGGAGAGGTTGATCGTGACGGCCGGGATCCCGAGGTGATCAGCGACCCGCTGGCCATCGACGATATCCTTCAGCCGCTCGCCCTGTAGCTCCGCCTCGGAGGAGCAGGGGAGGATCAGCCCGAGGGCGCCCTCCGGCGTCGCCGCCTTTGAGATCACCGCCGAGGTGGTCGAGTCGATCCCGCCAGAGAGCGAGTTGACCAGGGCCTTCAGCCCGTACTGCTCCATGTAGGCGCGCTCGGTGGCGGCGCGCTCCTGGACCGACCCCACATGATGAACCTTACGCATCCAGCAGACCTCCCAGGTAGCGCTCCACAACGGCCAGGTAGTAACCGATCCCCGTCTCGATGCAGCGCTCATCGATCATCAGCTTGCTAGTGTGCAGCCCGGGAGCGCTTTGAATACCTGGGGTCGTGGAACCAAGGCGGATAAAGGTCCCGGGAACCTTCTCCAGATAGAAGGCGAAGTCCTCGCCGCCCATCGTAGCGGGCATCTCCGTGACCTGCTCCGGCCCAAAGGCCCAGAGGGCCGCCTTGGTCGCCTCCTCTGTCTCCTTGACCGAGTTGACCAGCGGCGGGTAGCCGTTCCCGTAATGGAAGTCATAGGTGGCGCCAGCCGCCTCGCAGACGCCGCGCACGACCGCCTCGATCCGCTGGGGCATCAGCTTGCGCAGGGCGGGATCCATCGTCCGGACGGTGCCGCCAAAGGTGACCTCGTCCGGGATGACGTTGCCGGCCGAGCCGCCCTTGATCCAGCCGATCGTGATCACGCCCTGCTGGAAGGGTCCGACGTTGCGGGCAACGATCTGCTGCAGCAGGGTGATGCACTGGGCGGCGGTCATGATCGGGTCAATGCAGAGGTGCGGATAGGCGCCGTGGCCACCCTTGCCCTTGATCGTAATCCGAATCTCATCCGGGGCGGCGAGGCGGGGACCGGCGCCCAGACCGATCAGACCGGTCGGGAAGAGCGGGAAGACGTGGATGCCAAAGATGTGGTCGACGGTCGGGTTCTCCAGGACGCCATCCGCGATCATCAGGGAGGCGCCGCCGGGATCCTTCTCCTCGCCGGGCTGGAAGATGAAGACGACGGTGCCGGCCAGGTCTGCGGCCCGGTCCTTCAGCGTCTTGGCGGTGCCAAGCAGGATCGCCGTGTGGGCATCATGACCGCAGGCGTGCATAACACCTGGGTTCTCGGAGGCGAAGTCGAGGCCGGTCTCCTCCGTGATCGGGAGGGCGTCGATATCGGCGCGCAAGGCGATCGTCGGGCCGGGCTTGGCGCCCTGCAGGACCGCCTTGATCCCGAAGCCACCAATCCCGGTCTGGGGCTCATAACCCAGCTTGCGCAGCTCCGCTTCAATGTAGGCCGAACTCTCCTTCTCCTGGAAGGAGAGCTCGGGGTGTCGGTGCAGATGACGACGAGCCTCTACCGCATAATCAAAGGCCGCCTTGGCCTGAGTGCGAATCTGTTCAGGGGTCATGGCCATTGGACTCTCCTCCTTGTGGGGCGATGGGCATAATCTCTGTAGAAATACCGCTTAACGGAAGAGGATTCCTGCCCCTCTGTCAGTTTCTAGCTTTCCCACGACAGGAATTCAGCAAGAGACCCCGCCCGTTGGCGGGGTCTCTCGGTTGTGGTTAGGCCAGGTAGTGCTGGATCAGGCCGAGGTAGTAGGCGACGCCATGGCGCATCGCAGCCTCATCCAAGAACAGGCGGCTGGTGTGCAGGCCGTAGACCTCTCCCTCCCCTGCGGGACGGGCGCCCAGGAGCCCGAAGGAGCCTGGCACCTGTTCCAGATAGAAGGAGAAGTCCTCACCACCCATCACCGGGAGCATCAGACCAACCTGGTCGAGACCCAAGACCGTCTGAGCGGCAGACCGTGCGACCGCTGTCTCGGCCTCGGTGTTGACGACCGGCGGGTAGCCGTGCTGGTACTCGAGGGTGTAGGTTGTCCCGACGCTCTCACAGACCCCTCTGACCACCGCCTCGATCCGGCCCGGGATGATCGCCCGGACTGCCGGATCAAGGGAGCGGACGGTGCCGACGAGCTCAACCTCATCCGGGATCACGTTGTCGGCCTTCCCGCCGTGGACCGTGCTAATCCCGATCACGGCTTGCTGGAAGGGCGAGAGGTTCCGGGAGACCACCTGCTGCATCTGGACGATCACGTGGCCAGCGGCCAGCACCGGATCGATCGCTTCATGTGGAAAAGCGGCATGACCGCCCTTGCCTCGAATCACAATGCGGAAGGAGTCCGGGGCCGCCATCACGGGCCCACTGCCGAACTCCATCTGCCCGACGGGCAGGGAGGGTATCACGTGCAGGCCGAAGATCGCCTCGACGTTCGGGTTCTGCAGGGCGCCCGCCTCAATCATCAGCTTGGCACCGCCGGGAAGGGACTCCTCGGCCGGCTGGAAGAGGAAGACCAGGTTCCCAGTCAACTCCCCGGCCCAAGCCTTGACCGCCTTCGCAGTGGCGAGCAGGGTCGCCGTGTGCATGTCGTGCCCGCAGGCGTGCATAACGCCCGGGTTCCGGGAGGCGAAGGGGAGCCCCGTCTCCTCGTGGATGGGGAGGGCGTCCATGTCAGCTCGGAGGGCGATCGTCGGGCCGGGGCGGGCGCCCCGCACGACCAGCCGGACTCCGTGTCCGCCGACGCCCGTCTCTGGTTCGTAGCCCATCGCACGGAGTTCAGCGGCAACGAAGGCCGAGGTCTCCTGCTCGTGGAAGGAGAGTTCGGGGTTCTGGTGGAGGTGACGACGGGCAGAGACAGCATAGGCGTGAACGCCAGCAGCCAACTGGCGGAGCTCTTCAGGGGTCTGCGCCATGTGGGACTCCTCCTTCGTAACAAAAACATTTCTACCTCTAAAATACTATGTAACGAAGGAGATCCCTGCCGCTCACGGCGATTCGGCTCGCCAAGCTGCCCCCGCAATCGCCTCGATCGTCCCGTCTACCGTCCGGTGGTCGCCGCCGTAGGTCATAACCACCAGGATGTACGGGCGCTCCGACCAAATGATCGCCCCATCATGCTCATAGGGCGGGAAGGTGCCGAACTTATGCGTCACCAGATCAGACCTGGGGGTCCCGGCTTGAATCCGGCCCTGGTAGGTTCCCCGCCGCAGGGGGCTGAGCAGGTTCTCCGCCAGTGCAGGCTTCGCCTGCTTCATCTGCCAAAGGGCGAGCCACCAGGCGGCCTCATCCTGGGCCGTGACCGGGGTAGAGCCCTCCTCGGTTCGGGTCACCATGCCGCCCAGCGCCTCGGTGCAGCGGGCGAGTCCGTCCCAGGTCAGAGTACGGGCGAGCATCTTGACCGCCACGTTGTTCGAGGAGATGAGGGAGCGATCGACTAGGTTGCGGACCGGGTAGAGTCCGCCATAGGGCGCCGTGGCGAAGCCACCCTGCCCAACCGTATCGTCGTCCGCCGGCGTGAACGTGACCAGGCTCTCCCACGTCAACTCCCCGCGATCGATCGCCTGGGCGGTGCAGAGGGTGACCGGGAGCTTGAAGGTCGAGGCCGGCAGGTAGCGATCGTGCGGCCGGAACTCGTAGCGGACGCCCGACTCCAGGTCGATCGCCACGACGCTGAGGCGCCCCGCAAAGCTCCCCGCAATCTCTCGAACCGCCTGGTCCAGGGGCGCCCAGGGCGCCGGAACCACCCCTGGCTCGGGCCGGAGCGGCTCGATCGGGCGCAGGGCCGGCGCCGCCCCCTCCCAGGTAGACCGGTCCCAGATCGCCCGTTCCTGGGCTACCACTTGATGTTCGACCACCTGTTCCGCCCGGAGCGCTGCCCTCTCCTCGACCAGGGCGCCCCTTACGGGCTCGTTGGGTGGCGCCGAACGAACCGTGGTGAATCGGACAGCCACGACGCCCGCCGTGGTAGCCGCGACCAGCCCAGCCAGACTACAGCCCAGAATCACTACCCGCCATAGACGCATGATTTCGCACCCTCCTCGAGATCCCACGTATGATCTACGCTACGAGAGGACGGCAAAAGACCAAGAGTAGAGACAAACCGCCCCGCGCCGATGGAACTGGCACGGAGCGGTTCTTTATGCCTGGGGGGCGCCCAGCAGTGGCTGATACATCATCACAGCATGATTCTCGGTCACGAACTGATCATCGGTCTGCCGGCCGTCCTGAGTCAAGACCCGGCGTCGCAAGAGGTTGTGACGAGTGTAGCCCCCCCACGCCTCCCCGACGATCTCATGGGCGGCCTCATAGACCTGGTACTGCCTATCACTCGGCTGGTCCGACCGCCACTCACCCACCAGTTCGGTATCGGTCAGATAGACGTGCAGCACGAAGGTCCCGCTCGTCTCATTGCGAATCTGCAGGTCTACATAGTTGTAGGCACAGGTCGCGCCACTGCCGAAGGGCAGGACCCGATTCGAATCGGGGAAGACATCATAGTTGTGTCGCCACCGCTCGACGACGGTCAACGGCGTATGTAGCGTCATCCAGTAGATCAGGTTGGAGAGTTGGCAAAGCCCACCGCCCACCTCCGCCTTGAGTTCCCCATTATGCAGGACAAGTCCCGGCAGAAAACCGCGCCGGGCGGTCGGATTGCCGATCAAACGCCAGTAGGAGAAGGTCTCCCCCGGGGCAAGGCGGATCCTGTCCACACAGCTCGTTGCAATCTGCAAGTTGGTCACCTTGTTCTGCTGCAGCCACATATCGACGTTCTTCAGCCGTCGTAGTAGCGGGGTGCGATGCTGGAAGATCACATGCGGAACTGCCGCTAGCTCCGTCCGGTTTATGGCCCAAGCCCGGCCAGGTTGGTGCCACGTCAGCCAGCGCCTGAAGCGAAAGTAGCTTCGGCCTAGGGCCATTCGTAGGGCAGAGCGGTGGACCGGTTTGCGTGTCGGCATCGTCCCCATGGTCCTGGTCATCTCCTTGTACAACTCAATCCCATAAGGTGAGACGACGCGGACTCTTTGAATGTTCCACCGATCATGCGCACAAGTAAAGAACCCCCGTAGCCCAAGCTACGGGGGTTCCCAATGAGCCATTCCTATACCTGGATATCAGCGAAGAGGACCGAGGAGAGGTACCGCTCACCGGTCGAGGCGAGGACGACGACGATCGTCTTGCCCGCGTTCTCCGGCTTCTTGGCCAGTTCCACGGCGGCGTACGCCGTAGCGCCGGAGGAGATCCCGCAGAGGATGCCCTCTTCACGCGCTAGGCGTCGAGCGAAGGCGACGGCCTGATCCGAGTTGACGTGGAAGACCTCATCGATCACTTCGGTATTCAGGTTCTTCGGGATGAAGCCCGCACCGATGCCCTGGATCTTGTGCGGAGAGTGCTTGCCACCCGCGATCACCGGGGACTCGGTCGGCTCCACCGCGACGACCTTGAAATCGGGCTTGCGAGACTTGATCATCTCGCCAACACCGGTGATGGTGCCGCCGGTACCCACGCCAGCGACGAAGATGTCGACGTTGCCGTCGGTGTCGCGCCAGATCTCCTCAGCCGTGGTGTTGCGATGGACCTCGGGGTTGGAGGGGTTCTCAAACTGCTGGGGGATCCAGCTGTTCGGGATCTGAGCGGCGATCTCCTGGGCCTTGGCGATGGCAGCGTTCATGCCCTCGGCGCCCGGGGTGAGCACCAGTTCCGCCCCGTAGGCCTTCATGAGCTTCCGGCGCTCAACCGTGAAGGTGTCGGGCATGACGATGATGCACTTGTAGCCCTTCGCCGCCGCTACGAAGGAGAGGGCGATACCGGTGTTGCCGGAGGTCGGCTCGATGATGGTCGTCTCCGCGTTGATCAGGCCCGCCTTCTCCGCCGCCTCGATCATGTTCAGGCCGATCCGGTCCTTGACGGAGCCCCCGGGGTTGAAGTACTCCAGCTTGACCAGAACGGTCGCCTTCGCTCCCTCTGCCACCCGGTTCAGCTTGACCAACGGGGTGTTGCCAATCGTCTGGGCAATGTTCTCATAGATCCGCGCCATCAGAGCCAACCTCCTTTATTTCCGATAAAACCGATCGGAAAAAGCAATGCGTTGCTGCCCCAATTATACGCGCGGTTTTCCAATCTGGCTAGGCCTTTTCTGTTTTGTGAACACAATTTTCTCCCCATGCAAACTCGTGGACCGTCGCGTCCCACCCATCCCAGCGCAGGATGCGTCCCGCGAGGCCCTCCCCTACGCCTAGGAGGCGTTTGAGCACCTCGGCCGCCGCCATGGTCCCCACCACCCCAGCGGCCGGAGCGACCGCCCCATCGCCCTCCTCTTGGTAGAGGCCGGCGAGTAGCCGAAGCCGCTCGGGCATGCAGCCAAAACACGGACCGTCTGGGGCGATCACGGTCACAGCCCCCTCGCCACGATGAGCGGCGGTCAGGACGACAGGGATCCCGAGCCGTTCGGCCTCCTGGATGATCGCCTCCCAAGGTCCATTGGCCAGGAGGATGGCGTCAAAGGCCGCAAGGCCCATCAGCAGATCAGTCTCGCGGTCAAGGACGGTTAGCTCCCCTTCCTGGTAGAGCCGAGCCAGCGTAAAGGCAGCCGAACGGGCCCGGGCCATCCCGATGCGCTCCTGGGCGTGCACGACAGAGCCGGCCAGGTCGCCCGAGCTGACGACGCCATCGTCCCAGAGCGTCATGGCCCCGATCCCTGCCGCCTTCAAGTAGAGGGCGGCACTGGAGCCTGCCGATCCGAGGCCGGCGACCAGGACGTGGGCGCCCTTCAGGCGCTTCTGCCCGCGCCCGCCGACCTCCCGAAGGATGATATGCCGACTGAACCGAAGGATCTCGGACTCGGAGAGGCTCATCCTAACATCCCTCCGCAGAACTGTTCGTAGTCGATCAGCTTGGTCAGGGTCGGGTTTGGCCCGCAGAGTGGACAGTCGAGTCGGGGGCGAAGGCGTAGCTCTCCCCACTCCTGCCAGAGGGCGTTATAGGTTAGGACGCGCCCTTGCAACGGGGCGCCCCGCCCCAGCAACCACTTGATCGCCTCCATCGCCATGACGGAGCCGATCGTCCCGGGCAGGATGCCGATCACCCCGGCCTCCGCACAGGAGGGAACCGACCCCGGCGGCGGGGGCTCCGGATGCAGGCACCGGTAGCAGGGGCCTCCAGTAGCGAAGACGGAGACCTGTCCGTCCCAGCGGGAGATCGAGCCATGGACGAGTGGCTTGCCGGTCAGGAACGCCGCATCATTAGCCAAGTACCGGGTGGCGAAGTTGTCGCTCCCGTCAACGATCAGATCAACCGTGCGGAAGAGGTCCAAGGCATTAGATGAGGTGAGCGGCTCCTTGATCAAATCAAGTTGAAGCTCGGGGCGAATCGACCAGAGCTTCGCGGCTGCACTCTCGATCTTAGGGCGCCCCACGTCCGGGTCCCCATGTGCTACCTGCCTTTGTAGATTGGAGAGATCGACCTCATCCGGGTCGCAAAGCCCCAGGCGTCCTACCCCCGCCGCCGCCAACTGCAGGGCGATCGGAGAGCCCAGTCCGCCCAGACCGATCAGGAGCACCGAGGCGTTCTGCAGACGGGCTCTCTCTGCCAGCGAGAATCCAGTCATAGATTACCAATTCCTTCCAATCGAGTCAAGGTGGCGGAGAGCCATTAAGGTAAGGATGATTCTACCACAGGGCACACCGGTTCACCTTCTGACCAAGCGGAAAGCGCCCCGACCATCGTGGATAGGGGCGCCCTCAGTGGCCCGTCTGCTTGGCCGGCTCCACCGGCAGGGTAACACCCCCCAATGGACCGCTCACAAAGGAGCTAGGGACAGGACCAACGATGACTGTATCCGTAATCGGTACATTCCCGATGATCGTCATCTCCCTAGCCGTAATCGGCAGGACGACCCGGACTGTTACATCCGCCTCGAGCCAGATCCGATGGCGGGTCTGGTTGATCCCGGCTACGGAGAACTCCTGCTTCAGGTCGGTATTGATCGATCCCGTGTGGGTCAGTTCGACCGGGATGACGGGCCCGGTGCCGGCCAGGAAGCGGAACCCTGTCAGGTCGCCCAGCGGGATGCCGAAACTCTTGCCGACCAAGTTGTTAAACTCATTGGCGACGGCCTCCGCCCCCCGGGCCGCAACCTCATTCACCTTCGCTGTGTTGATCCGATAGGCAGCGATCCGCCCATCTACATCCTTCTCAAAGACGACGAGTTCCGCCGGGTCGGCGATTCGATTGACCCGCCCCATAACCAGCTTGTCGATAGCGTCGATCGCCCGACGACGGGCCTCCTGTTCGGCGATGGTCATCAGGGCGCCCGTCGCCGTGCGGTCTGCGACCCAGACCAGGAGTAACAGACCAAGGAGAATCAGCCCCAACCCTCGCATCGGCCGAAAGCTGCGCACTCGTAACGACCGCCGCTTCCGGTAGCCACGCATGGGGCTCACCTCCCTCCCTGTACCGTATGGGGAGAGAGGCTTGGGTATGAGGCGGTGGGCAACCTCCGAGGATGTTGCGATTTTAGCTCCGCAGGAGGTTGTCCACCGGAAAGGCGTCCTCGGCTTGCGAGGGCGC
Source organism: Symbiobacteriaceae bacterium (assembly GCA_035298385.1). Lineage (GTDB taxonomy): Bacteria > Bacillota > Sulfobacillia > Symbiobacteriales > Symbiobacteriaceae > DATGYC01. The sequence goes on from DATGYC010000097.1 coordinate 15,839, forward strand.
CCAACTACTACGCTAGGATCTTGACTCGACCCCACTTACGCTTGCCGACCTTCATCACCTGACCATCCACCAGCGACAGCATCGCCTGCGGATCGGCGACCTTCTCCCCATCGAGCGAGAACCCGCCCTGCTGGATCAGCCGGCGAGCCTCGGACATCGAGGTGGCCATCCCGGCATCCACCAGGAGCTTCCCCGCCCCGATCGGGAGCGCTGAAGCCTGGACCTCCACATCAGGGATATCCGCCGGCACCTCACCCCGGGAGAACTGGGCGACCCAGGCCTCCTCCGCTGCGTCCGCCTCCTCCGTGCTGTAGCCGTAGGTCGTGATGATCTCACGCCCCAGGCGCTTCTTCAGCGCCATCGGGTTCTCCCCAGCGGCCATCGTCACCTTGATCGCCTCCAGATCCGCCAGCGAGACGTCCGTGAAGTAGGTGAAGTAGGTGACGATCAGGTGGTCCGGGATCGACATTGTCCGGCCGAACATCTCCAGCGGCGGATGGTCCAGGCCGATGTAGTTCCCCAGGGACTTCGACATCTTCTGAACGCCGTCCAAGCCCTCGACGATCGGGGTCATCAGGCAGACCTGCGCCTCCTGCCCGGCCGCTCGCTGCAGGTCACGACCGGTCAGCAGGTTGAACTTCTGGTCCGTGCCACCGAGCTCTACGTCCGCCTCCAGGGCGACGGAATCCGTCCCCTGCATCAGCGGGTAGAAGAACTCGTGGATGAAGATCGGGCGCCCCTCGGCGTACCGGTTCTTGAAGTCCTCGCGCTCGAGCATCTGCGCCACCGTCGCCTTGGCCGCCAGTCGGGTGACGTCAGCGAAGGTCATTGGCGCCAGCCACTCGGAGTTCCGCCGGATCTCCAGCCGGGAGACGTCCAGCACCCGCGCCGCCTGCTCGAGGTAGCGCTGCGCATTCTCCGTCGTCTGCTCATGCGTTAGCTGCGGCCGGGCATCGTTCCGGCCGGTCGGGTCGCCGATCATCGCCGTGTAGTCGCCAATGATCAGGACCGCCTGATGGCCCAGGTCCATGAACTGCTTCAACTTGCGGAGCGGAACCGTATGACCCAGGGTCAGGTCCTTACCGGTCGGATCGATGCCCAGCTTCACCCGCAGGGGCTTACCGGTCTTCGCCGACTTCTCAAGCTTCGCCTTCAACTCCGCCTCGCTCACCACGTCAGCGGCGCCCCGCATCAGGAGCTTCAACTGCTCTTCCACACTCAAGTTCGCCATGCTGCCCATCCTCCCGCTACGAAAAGTTTCCCGAGCGGGGTACAAAAAAACCCCACCCGGCATGATCCCCCAGGGACGACGTACACATAAGAGTTGTGTGCGCCGCGGTACCACCCTGGTTGACCCCCGGGTAGGGGAGTCCTCTCTACATGTCCCATAACGTGGAACCACCGGCCCAGCCTATCCATCTAATCTAGGAAGGGAGTATGACTCCTGCCTGATCATGGCTTCGGTGGGCAGCTCGGGCGTGTATTCGGACAGGCCTGCCAGGGCTTTGCACCAACCAGCCCCTCGCTGTGGATCAGGCGCCCCGTCCTACTCGTCGCCTTCCTTGCCGTTGCATGAATGATAGCACACCCAAACCAGCCCCGCAACGCGTTCCATGCCCAAAACAAGGAAAAGGGCCACGGGTGGCGAATCATCTTCCCCTTGGAGGTGTTTCTCTTGTCGAAATCTGGGCAAGCCGGGGGCGGTCCAACCCCTCGGAAGGCCGGCCGGAAGCCCCGCAAGAAGCGGCGCTGGCTACGCGCCCTCCTCATGGTGATCCTTGGGGGCGGCCTGGTCGTAGCGGTTGCAGTGGGGGCCTTCCTCTATCAAGCCTACCAGACCCTGCCGGTCTACGGCGACTTTACCCCCTCCCTCTCCTCGACCATCTACGACGCCCAGGGGCGTGAGGTCTACAAACTGGCGGGCGAAGAGAACCGGACGCTCGTCAAGCTGGACGAGATCCCCCTTGAAGTCCAGCAAGCCTTTGTCGCGACCGAAGACCGCCGCTTCTATGACCATTTCGGCGTCGATGTCTGGCGCTTGGGCGGTTCGATCTGGTCCGACGTCAAGTACGTCCTCGGCATGAAGGGCGCCCAGTTGGAGGGTGGCTCGACCATCACCATGCAGTTGGCGCGCAACTCCTTCCTGACCCTGGACCAGACCCCGATGCGCAAGATCCAAGAGATGATGATCGCCATCGGCCTGGAGCGTCGCTTCACCAAGCACGATATCCTTGAGAAGTATCTCAATGAGGTCTCCTTCGGCTATCAGGCGGACGGCATCGAGGCGGCCTCCCACGCCTACTTCAACAAGAGGGCGAAGGAGCTGACGCTCTCGGAGGGCGCCCTCCTCGCTGGCATCCTGAAGGGTCCCACCCAGTACCACCCCGTTCTCAACCCTGAAGCTGCCATGAACCGCCGGGCGACCGTCCTGAACCTGATGGTCGGTCAGGGGTACATCAGCCAGGAGCGGGCGGATCAATTGAAGGCAGAGAAGCCGAAGATCGATCAGGCGCCCGTCTCCCCCACGGCCGTCACCTTCACCGGCGACTGGTACGTCGATCACGTGATCCGCATCCTGACGGATGAGACCCTCGCCCAACAGTACAACCTGCCGTACCTGGATCCTAAGGAGCTCTCTTCGAGCGGCCTGAAGCTCTACCTGGCCATGGACAAGGACGTCCAGGCCATGGCCGAGAAGAAGCTCCAGGAGATCATTCCAGAGCGGACCCAGTTCTACGGCAGCACCGACGTCCCCGAGGGCGCCGCCGTCGTCATGAATCACAAGACCGGCCAAGTCCTGGCGATCGCCGGTGGACTGCAGCATGAGGGCATGCTTAGCTTCAACCGGGCGACGATGGCCTACCGCCAGCCGGGTTCCTCGATCAAGCCGCTCGTCGCCTACTTCCCGGCGATCGACCAGCTTGGCTGGGGTCCCGCGACGGTGATCGATGACTCGCCTGTCATGCTGAGCAACGACATGAAGAAGCTCTGGCCGGACAACTACGAGTTCCGCTATCTGGGCATGCTCCCGATGCGAACCGGCCTCGAGCAGTCGATCAACACAATGGCCGTTCGCTCTCTCCAGGCAGTCGGACCGGCTAAGGCGATCGACTACGCCAAGAAGTTCGGACTGAACACGGTCCTGACGGCGGCCGAATCCCCCGGTGAGAACGACCAGAACCTGGCGCTGGCCCTCGGCGGCCTGACCAAGGGCGTCACGGTGATGGATATGACCGCCGCCTACGGGATCCTTGGCAACATGGGCATCAAGGTCGATCCCGTCTTCGTCACCCGGATTGAGAACCGGAACGGCGAGGTGATCTACCAGGCCCAGCCGAAGAAGACCCCGGTCTTCAAGAAGGAATCGATCTGGCTGATGGTCGACGTCATGAAGGGCTCGATCCAGCGCGGTACCTCCGCCTCCGAGTCCAAGGGCTTCCACGGCTGGCCGGTCGCCGGCAAGACCGGTACGACCGAGAACTGGCATGACGCTTGGTTCATCGGCTTCTCCTCGGAGCTCGTGACCGGTGTCTGGACCGGCTATGATGACGGCACCAAACACCGACTGCCAGCAAACGGCAACGGCGCCTGGACGGGCGCCGGCCCGCCCACCCGCATCTGGACGGCGATCATGAACGAGCTGATCAAGGAGCGCCCGGCTGACTGGGAGCGTCCGAGCGGCCTCGTGCAGGTCCAGGTCTGCAAGCTTACCGGCCTTCTCCCCTCCTCTCTCTGCCCGGCCGACCAGATCGCCACCGACTGGTGGCGCAAGGGCACCGAGCCAAAGAAGCAGGACGACGTCCTCGTGATGGCTAAGGTGGTCAAGCAACCCTGGGTCAGCCCGAAGACGCTCCAGCCGATCGATCGCTACTTCCTCTGGCAAGAGGGTTGTACCGGCGTCCCCGAAGACCGGGTGATGATCAAGCGGCCGACCAGTTGGCCCAAGCACCCGAGCGATCCCTGGAACATCGAGCGCTACTGGCCGCGGGACTGGGTCAACGAGGTGCCTACGGAGAAATGCCTCGTCCAGCCGCCAGGCACACTGCCTCCTGGCACGCAGCCTCCCGGCACGCAACCGCCGGGCACGCAGCCGCCAGGCACACAACCACCGGGCACACAACCGCCAGGTACGCAGCCACCGGGTACGCAGCCACCGGACGACGGGCAGAAGCCGATCCTTCCGCCGATCGTCCCCCCGGTTATCCCGCCCGGCACTGGTCGATAGGTCCAAATCGGAAGAAGTCGGCAAATCCGCCGACTTCTTCCCTTATTTCCGAAAAGTGGTATAATGGAGCTGACCAGTCCAACTTTAGGGCAGGGAGAGGAGGAGGCTCCATGGCGAGACTGCGGGAACTGGTTCAGGGCTGTCGTGTCATTACTCGGTCTGGTTTTAATGGGACTGTGGTTGGGACAGCCCGCCTGGTCGATGTCAGCGTAGTCCTTGTCGACTTAGACCTGCTCACTGGGGAGGAACGTAATCCCGTCATCGTCTTTCCAGAGAACCTCACCCCGGTCTCCATGCCCCTGCCAGCGGTCAAGTCGGCCTCAGGTGCCTCCTAAGCCAAGAGAACCTATTGTGATTTTAGCGCCGCAGGGATCTGTCGAGCATAGCCGAAGCAGCCGGGTTGGCCCCCCGGCTGCTTCGGCTTTTGTCAGTCACGAGAAGGGAAGACTCTGGTCAGCGGCGAATCCACTCCCCCCATGCTTCTTCATCGCAGTTAGCCTCCTAAGAAGGTGACGCCCCATGCTCGTGCGCGACCCTGTTCACGGCGACCTCTTCCTGACCCCTGTCGAGACCCGGGTGATCGATAGCCGGGAGTTCCAGCGTCTTCGCAACATCAAGCAACTAGGTACCGCCCACCTCGTTTACCCGGGCTGTGTCCACACCCGCTTTGATCATTCCCTGGGCGCCCTGGCCGTTGCCAGCCGCATGCTGGAGCAACTCTCCCGGGCTGGCTACCAGATCGATCCCGAGGAAGCCCAGATCGTCCGGCTGGCGATCCTGGTCCACGACGTCACGCACATCCCGTACGGCCATACCTTTGAGGATGAGCGCCAGATCTTCCCGCGCCATGACGCCGGTCCCCGTCTGGACCACTTCCTCTCCCTACAGACCGAGCTAGGCCGGACCCTAGCTGGGGAAGGCTACCTGGACGAGGTCAAGGCGATCCTGACCGACCAGCCCCGCAAGCCCTGGATGATGCAGGTCGTCTCGTCGACGATCGATGCCGATCTACTCGACTACCTGCGGCGGGACTCCTTCTTCGCCGGCCTCCGCCAGGACTATGACGACCGGATCTTCGCCTACTTCGGCCTGGAGGATGACCGCCTCCTCATGAACATGACCCGGCACGGCCTGGACCGACCGGATGCCCGGACCGAGATCATCCATCTCCTCCGGATGCGCTACGTCCTGACCGAACGGATCTACCTGCACCATGCCAAGATCGCTTCCGGAGCGATGATCTCCAAGGCCGTTGAACTGCATGCCAAGGGCGGCCTGCGTGAGGAGGCGCTCTACGGCCTGGGTGACCAGACCTTCCTCGACCTGATCGCCCGCCTCCCCGGCCCAGCGGTTAGCGCCGAACTGATCGACGGGGTGATGAACCGCCGCCTCTACAAGCGGGCCTTCGTCCTCTCCGCTCGGGGCCTTAGCGACGGACTGGGGGCGTTCATCCAGCGCTACAGCGGCCAGTCTGTCTTCCGGGAAGAACTGGAGAACCAGATCGCAGCCAAGGCACGCCTTAAGCCCGGCCAGGTGATCCTCTACTGCCCGAAGGCCTCCTTCTTCAAGGAGGTCCGGGTTCCGGTCCGGACCGTAGGCGGCATCAAGCCGCTCTACCAGTTCGATCCCGCTGGCGAAGTCTCCGCCATGGCCCGCCAGTACGAGGCACTCTGGCGCACCTTCGTCTTCTGCCCCGCCGACAAGGTCACACAGGTGAAGAAGGTCTGTGAGCGACTGCTGGGACTCCAGAGCGAGTACGACAGCGGCGACTAAAGAGACGGACACCGCGCAGATGCGGTGTCCGTCTTCCGTTTAGGAGGCAGCCTCCTGACTGTTTCGATCGGGCACTTCCAGCCAGAAGGTAGTCCAGCCCTGCTTCGACTCCACCCCGATGCGACCGCCGTGGGCCTCCAGTAGCTCACGAGCGATCGGCAGACCGACGCCAACGCCTGTTGGGTGGGCCTGAGCCGACCGAGCCGTCCGGTAGAATCGGGTGAAGATGTGGGGCAGATCCTGCTCATCAATCCCCAGTCCAGAGTTGATACAGACGAAGCGGTAGACTCCGCCGATCAGGCTGCTCTGAATATGCACGATGCCCTCTTCTTCCGTGTACAGGGCGGCGTTTCGGAGCAGGTTGCGCAGGACCTGCGCAAGCGAGTCCTCGTGCACGGAGACCTGGCCACCCGCCAAGCCCCAGTCTGTCCGAATCCGGATCCGTTTCGCGTCATACATGGGCCGCAAAACGTCCAGGATCTCTCGGGCCACCTGGTCCAGATCAGTCGGTCGAGGGACCATCTTGCGCGTCCGGGCGGCATCCACCCGAGCAAGCTGATGGATGCCCTCAAGTAGCCGGACGAGGCGCATCACCTCTTCATGCACCGACCCGATCGAGCCAGGCGTAGCCTCCACGACGCCATCCCGGATCGCCTCCAGATAGCCCTGGACGTTCGTCAGCGGAGTTCTGAGCTCATGCGCCAGGTTAGCCACTAACTCCCGTCTGGCTCGTTCCGTTCGCTCCAGCGAATCCGCCAGTCCATTCAGGTGGCCGGCCAGAGCCTGGCTGAATGGGCCGGAATGCGGCGGGAGTTGGATGCGTTCGTCGTAGCGACCCTCGGCAAGAGCCCGGGCGCCCACCTCCACCCGTAGCAAGGGCGACGTTTGGTTCGTGACTAGCCGAATCGCCAACCAGATAGAAAGAGGGATCGCAAGGACCAGGGCAAAAGCGAACGAGAGGAGTGCCGATCCGTTCAGGATCAGCACTCCTCTCCCCTCCATAAGGGCAGTCCAATCAGGGCGCCCGGCCAACGCGACGCCTGTAAGACCCAGCACCAAGCACGTCACGCCGATGGCCGGTAGCGCCCCCATGAGGATCACGGGCCGCATGATGCGCGTTCGGTAAGACTGCCACCACTCCGCTAGCCGACCCATTCCTCTTCGCCCACCTCACGGAATTTATAGCCAACCCCGCGTACAGTCAGGAGTCGTTCTGGATTGGACGGATCACGCTCGATCTTGTGTCGTAGCTTACCAATATGGACATCGATTGTCCGATCGACTACATAGAGTTCATCAAAGGAGTATATCTGGCCCAGGAGTGCCTCGCGGGTAAAGACCTTGCCCGGAAACTCCATCAGGGTGGTGAGCAACTTGAACTCGAAGGCGGTCAGATGAATCTCTCGTCCGTCGACCCGCACATGGCGCCGGTCGTAGTTTAGCTCCACACCGTGGGCCGCTAGGCGAGGTCCACGCTCCAGCCGGGCGCCCGCCCGCCGCAGGATCGCCTTAACACGCGCCACCAGTTCCCGCGGGCTGAACGGCTTGGTCATGTAATCGTCCGCCCCTAGGGCCAGCCCCGCGAGCTTGTCCTCCTCCTCCACCTTCGCCGTGACGATCAGAACGGGGGTATCATACACCTCGCGCAGACGGCGGCAAAGATCAAGACCGGGGAGATGAGGGAGCATCAGGTCGAGCACGACCAACAGCGGCCGCTGCTTCAGCGCGATCTCCAAGGCCTCCGCCCCATCGCCGACCGCAATGGTACGGTAGCCTTCACGCTCCAGATAGAGGCAGATCAACTGAAGAATCTTCGGATCATCGTCCACGACTAGGATGGGTTCGTCCGGGACCATCGGTCATGCCCCCCTCGCCCTCCAGCTTTGGAATTATCCTATACGATTTCTAACAGCGATTTTCCTGCTATCATATTGTTGTTCTCAGAAGATTTTCGCACGATACTCAGTCGCGAATCATCGCGACAGTCACACCATCGCCACCCTCGCCCGGCACGCCGAAGCGCTGCGAGGCGATCTGCCGATGTCCCTTTAGGTACTCCTGGACCGCCTTGCGCAGGGCGCCCGTCCCCTTCCCATGAATGATTCGAACCTGGGGAATCCCGCCCAGAATCGCATCATCCAGGTACTTGTCGAGCTTGTCCAGCGCCTCTTCGACCATCAGGCCACGCAGATCGACCTCGGTCGTCATCGTCTTCGCCTTCTGGACGGCCATGGAGCGGCCGCTGGACTTGTTCACCACCTTGGCCGGCGCCTCCGGGGCGTCGACCCGCTCAAGGTCGGTCAGGGGGACCGTGACCCGCAGGATCCCGGCCTGAACCATCACCGACCCGCTGGCATCCGGTTCGGAGAGGACCTGACCGGTCTGGTTCAAGGAGAGGATGCGAACCGCATCACCGGGCTTCAGGCCGGTAGGCGCCTCGCCCTTACGGCGGGGGGTGTTCGGCAGAATCGACTCCCGAGCCGCCTTGAGACGACCGCGCGCCGACTGGATGGCGCCCATCCGCTCCGCTTCACGCTCCGCCTTACGAGCGGCCTTCAGTTCGTCGATGATCGCTTCAGACTCGCGCCGGGCGCTGGTCAGGAGCTGCTGAGCCTGAAGCTTCGCCTTCTCGACGATCTCCGTCGCCCGCTGCTCCGCCCCGCCGAAGCGGCGCTCGTACTCGCTCTTCAGCTTCTGCGCCTCCGCCTTGATGCGGTGTGCGTCTTCCTTCTCCCGCTCCAGGGCGGACTTGGTGGCATGGATCTGCGCGATCATATCCTCCACCCGCTCCTGGTCCTGGGTCAGGAACCGGCGGGCCCGATCGACGATCAGCGACGGCAGCCCGATCCGCTTGGAGATCTCAAAGGCGTTCGACGAGCCCGGCACGCCGATCAAGAGCCGATAGGTCGGGCGAAGCGTCTCGACGTCGAACTCGACCGAGGCGTTCTCGACCCGGGCCCGCGTATACGCAAAGGACTTTAGCTCTGAGTAGTGGGTCGTGGCGACCGTCTTGGCACCGCGGGCGTGCAGATGCTCCAGGATCGACATCGCCAGGGCGGCGCCCTCGTTCGGATCGGTGCCAGCGCCCAATTCGTCGACCATCACCAGGGCCCGACCGTCGATCTCGCCCAGGATCCGGACGATGTTGGTCATGTGCGAGGAGAAGGTCGAGAGCGACTGCTCGATCGACTGCTCATCCCCGATGTCGGTGAAGACCTGGTCAAAGATCCCCATACGGGTACCATAACCGGCCGGCACCTGCAGGCCCGACTGCGCCATAATGACGAAGAGACCCATCATCTTCAGCGTGACCGTCTTGCCGCCCGTATTCGGGCCGGTGATCACGAGGGTGTCAAAGTTGACGCCCAGGTTCACGTCGGAGGGGATGGCGCCCGGTCCCAGGAGCGGATGGCGCCCCCGCTTGATCGCCAGCAGTGGCTCCTCCTCGATCTCCGGTGCGACGCAGTCCAGATCCATCGCCAGGCGCCCCTTGGCGGCAGCGAAGTCGATCTGTGCGACGCTATCGAGCGTACGGAGGAGCCCTTCAGCCTCCTGCGCGAAAAGGCCCGAGAGCCGCTGGAGGATCCGGGCGATCTCCTGCCGCTCCTTCAAGGCCAGTTCCTTTAGCTCGTTGTTCATCTCCACGATCGGCATCGGTTCAATGAAGAGGGTCGAACCCGAGCCGGACTGATCATGGACGATGCCCGGAATCTGAGAACGGTACTCGATCTTAACCGGGATGACGTAGCGGTCGTCCCGGATGGTGATGATCGGCTCCATCAGGTACTTGGCGGAAGGACCGCGCAGATACGAGTCCAGCTTCTCCTTGATCCGGCCCTGGTAAGTCCGCTGGGCGCGCCGAACCTGCCCGAGCAGCGGCGAAGCATCATCCGCCACCTCTCCGGCATCGGTGATCGCGGAGCGAATCTCCGCCTCCAGATGACCGGGGGCGTGGATCAGGGTGGTCAGGGTGAGCAGGTGGGGGATCTCCTCCTCCACGTCGGCCAGGAACTTGTGCAGGCGACGGGCTGAGCTAATCGTATCCATCACATCGAGCAGTTCGTTCGGCTCGAGGATTCCCCCAATGACCGCCCGCTTGATCAAGGGACGCAGATCATGTAGACCACCTAACGGGAAGGAGCGGCCAGCGTTCATGACACGCCGGGCCTCGCTCGTCTCCTGCTGGGCAGCCAAGACATCTAGATAGTTGGTCGAAGGGCGGAGGGCCGTAGCCAACTCCTTGCCCATGCGGGTATGTGCCCGCTCGCTAAGGCGGTCCAGAATCTTGGACCACTCCAGGGTTCGCAGGGTACGGTCGTCCATACTTACTTCCTTCCTACACGTAAAGCCCGGGGGCTATTCCTTTGCTATGGACGTCACCCGGGCGAATTTAGTTCCGATTCCGCTCCTGCTCCAGCAGTTGCATCACCTCGCGGTGAAGCTGCTGGGCGCCCCGATGCACGATCTCTTCAATCGCGGCGTTCAGCTTATGCTCGAGCTGCTGGGCCGTGACGGGCTGCTCCGGTTTTTTTAGAATGACCGAGATGCCGCCCGCATGCTCGAGGTAGGCCTCCTTCACCGTGCTGACGTCTGTCACCTGGGCCAGGCGTAGCGCCGTCAGGAGGTCATCCATGGAGACTCGCTCTTTCTTCAGGGCCTTTTGAATCACCTTGCCGTCCTTAACCAACTGGGTTGGAACGCCCTCCGTGAACTTCTCAAACTTCTGATTGCGAACGGAGATGTAGGTGGTCAGCATATGGAAGGCACCTAGTAGCGCAGCTGGCAGGAGCCCCTTGTAGAGCGGCTCGAGCCCGGCTACCGGCAGGGCGGAGACCTCGCCGATCAGAATCACCATGGCGAGGTCGAAGGGCGCCAAGTTGGCGATCGCCCGCTTGCCGGAGAAGCGCACCACGCTCAAGACCACAATGTAGGTGATCAGGGTGCGCAAAAAGAGCGTCAGCATGATGTGATAGACGTTGCCGTCCGTATCGGTCCAGATCAGGGCGAACTTCTGCCAGGTCACGGGACTCCCTCCCGAGGATCAATCTCCCCGGTAGGATACCCGTCTAAGCGATTGTCCGCGCGATAGCGCGCAGGAGCGCCTGCTCCTCACGCGGGCCGAAGCCCGGCAGGTCACGCAGGCGCCCTGCCAGCAGTGCTTCCACGAGCACTGCCGGCGAGTCGATCCCGTGCCGCTCCCAGAGTAACCGAGCCAGCCGTGGCTGCAGACCAGGTATCGCCAAGAGGGCGAGCAGGGCCGGCTCGGTCCGGCCCTGTAGGTCCGCCCAAAGCCTGGTGGAGCCCGTAGCCAGCAACTCCTCAATCTGCGCCTTCAAGGACGGACCGATCCCCGGCAGTTCAGCCAAACGGCCCTGGCTGGCAAGGCTAACCGCCTGTTCGGGGACCAGGAGGAGCGCCTCGGCGCCCTTGCGAAAGGCCCCTACCTTGTGGGGATTCTCATCATGAAGCTCCATCAGGTCTGCGATCTGGCACAGGCGTCGGGCGATCTCTGTGTTCTCCATGATGAGGTCCCTCCGAGGGCAGTCTAGCAGCCAATCTGCTGGATCTGAACCGGAGCCTACGTAGGCCAGCCTACTTTGATGGTGCTCTTCTTCACGGGAGTCGCCAGCGCTCGCTCGGGCGCCTCGTACCCCGTCAGATCGAATCGGCGCTCGGAATGGTAACCATCATGCCCTTCCCGGTCCGGTCTGCCGTTCTTCGCCCAGTTGGTGCCAGCCCGGCAGTCACCAAGGATCGTCTCGGCGATCTTCAGTTGATGCTCGACCGGTCGGGGCGCCGAGCCCAGCGCCCGGTGGGGCAGCCGACCGGCCACACCCACCCGTAAACCCCGCTTGACCGCCACCGCCTGACAGAGCGGCGGAACGCCCAGCAGGGCTGGGTCCAGTTCTTGCAGGAGCCGTCGGGAGATGGCGACCGGGCCGTGGGAGGGGATGGCGGGTCCCAGATCGGGGCGCCCCAGCGCCTCATTCAGAGCGACGCGCCCCTCATAGACCCGCTTGGCAGCGGATTCACGGAACGGGACCGGGGTCTCGGCATAGCAATCGGTCAGGGCCAGATCAAGCTTATCCTCCGTGACCGCCTGGGCCAGACGAATCAGTAGCCCGTCCAGCTTTCCGGTCAGGTCCGCGTCAACGAACAGGACAGCTCGGGCGCCCCGCTGCCGGGCGTAGAGGGCGCCCACGATTCGCGGGACGTCATAGCCGAGCGGCTCAGCGAAGTAGAGCGACCGCACCCGCGGATCCTCCACCCGTCCGACGATGCCCTCGGTCATGTCGTTACTACCGTTGATCACCGGGATGATCAGCCCCACCGGCAGTCGAAGCACTTGCTGGAGCAGGGGACCGATCCGAGCGGCCTCATCCTTAGCCGGAAGCACGACGGCCCACATAGCGCCACCTCCTTGGCTGAGACTCACCCCGTAGGGGGCGCCCCAGCGCGCGGTTGCGCTATTCTATGCCGAGAAGCCGTTCCCACTCCTCGTAGAGTCGCTCTAACTCCGCCTTGAGCGCCTCATACTCCGCCACAAGGGCCCGCCCGGTTGCGGAGCGGTAGATCTCCGGATCGGCCAGCTTCTCTTCCAGTTCGGCCTTCCGCGCCTCGCCCTGCTCAATCTCAATCTCCATGCGCCGAGCGGCCGCCTCGGCCTTGCGCTGCTCCTTCTTGTTCTGGCGAGCCTGCTCCTGCTCCTGGTTCTTGCGAATCTTCTCCACCTCAGCCGCGACGCTGGCGGCGGTCGAACCGCGCGGAGCCTCCTCCTTCACGGCCGGCTCCTCGGTGAGCGCCTTCGCCAGGGCGAGCTGCGCCAACCGCTCCTTCTCTTCCCGGTACTTGGTCCAGTTCCCCTCGAACTCGGTCACGGTGCCATCCGCAAACTCCCAGATCGTCGTGGCGACCTGGTCGACAAAGAAGCGATCATGCGAGACGAAGAGCACCGTACCCGGGTAATCGTTCAGCGCCTCCTCGAGGACCACCTTCGACTCCAGGTCCAGATGGTTGGTCGGTTCGTCCAGAATCAAGACGTTCGCCCCGGCGACCATCAACTTCGCCAGAATCAGCCGGTTCCGCTCACCACCCGAGCAGAGGCCGATCACCTTGTCCGCATCCTCGCCAGAGAAGAGGAAGCGGCCCAACAGCGAATAGGCATCAAACTTGGTGAAGCCAGGGATCTCCAGCATCTCCTGCATGGCGGTTCGATTGGGATCAAGGTCGTCCAGGTCCTGGCTAAAGTAGCCCTTCTGAATCCCGACACCCCAGCGCATCTCGCCGCCCAACGGGCGGAGCATCCCCTGCACCACCTTCAGGAAGGTGGTCTTGCCGGCGCCGTTCGGGCCGACCAGGGCGACCCGCTCGCCCCGGGTGAGGAAGAGGTTGATATCGTCGACGAGCGGCTTGTCGTAGCCGACCGCCAACTCCCGCGTCACCAGGACGTCCTCACCGGACTGGAAGTCGATGTCGAAGTTCAGCTTGATCGACTTGTGGCGATCCTGCGGGCGGTCGCTCATCTGGCCGCGCAGGCGGTCTAGCTTCTTCTTGCGATCCTGGGCCTGGTCCTTACGCGAGGGCGTGTTTCGCCACTTCAGGTAGAAGGCCTCCAGACGGGAAGCCTCCTTGGACTGGCGCTCCCACTGGGAGAGGGCAGACTCGGTCCGCCGCTTCTTCTCCTCTAGATAGTAGGAGTAGTTGCCATGGTACATCTCGCCCTTGCCGCCCTCCATCTCCAGGGTCCGGGTGATCACCCGGTCTAGGAAGTAGCGGTCATGCGAGACCAGAATCGCGGCCGACTTCAGGGATCGGAAATAGCCTTCCAGCCACTCAACCGCCTTCAAGTCAAGGTGGTTGGTCGGTTCGTCGAGGAGCATCAGTTCAGGCTCGTCAAGGAGAAGCTTGGCCAGGCCAAGCCGGACCTTCTGACCGCCGGAGAGGAACTCGACGGGCTTCGTCATGTCAGCCTCATTGAACCCAAGCCCAAACAGAACCGACTTGACTCGGGCCGGGGCGCCATACCCCCCCGCCGCCTCGAACTGGGCGGTGATCCGGGCGTACTCGTCCATCAACTCCTGCAAGGCCTCATCTGTCTGGGCCTCAGCCATCTTGGCCTCCATCGCGCGGAGTTGCGTCTCCCAGCGGCGCAGGTAGGCGAAGACGGTCTCCGCCTCCTGGAGCAGGGTGTTCCCGGCGGTGAACTCAGGGTCCTGGCTCAGATAGCCAACCCGGGCGCCCCCACTGACGCTGATCGACCCGCTCTCATGCTCAAGGCGACCCATCAGGATCTTGAGGAGCGTCGTCTTCCCGGCCCCATTCCGGCCGACCAGGGCGATCTTCTCGCCCTCGTTTAGAAGGAAGGAGACGCCCTCGAAGAGCATATCGGCGCCCCAGTATTTGCTAACGTTCTGTACAGTCAAAACCGCCATCTTGGCGACCCTCTTTCAAATGTGGGGTTAACCCCTGCTGGTTGTTTTTTGTCACCGCGGATGTCGCGGATTACGCGGATACCACGCATCCCCTGCGTGCCCCACTATCTGTTTTGGGGCTGGTTCTTCCCTATCCGCGTCATCCGCGTAATCCGCGGTTGATAAAGAGACTGCTATCCCCCACGTAGAGAGGAGATCCACACACGAAAAAGCCGACAGGGCTCCCCCTGCCGGCGCATTACGAGCGCTCTTTGGGCAGGAGTGCACATGGAAGGCCCACCCCAGTCATTACCGGGGATCCCCCTACACCTCGCAACTTCCGTGCGGTGCCCACCCTGGAAAAGGGCAGACTCCCCCCTTGGTGGGTTACGGACGGCTGACGAGACGCAGAGCGATGGGCGCCATGGCGATCTCCTTCCCCCTTCAACACAGACTACAGTGATTGTATGAGAAGATCCGGGTTGGCGTCAAGCATTGTACGAAAAGACGAAAAGACCGACGACCTGATGGCCGCCGGTCTAAAGTTTGGAGCGGGTGATGGGAATCGAACCCACACTAGCAGCTTGGGAAGCTGCAGTTCTACCACTAAACTACACCCGCAGGAGTGATGACTTGTTCATGATACAAGAAATCAGCCCTGATTGCAAGCGCGACCAGTAGGGGCGCCCCCGCGTATAGTAGAACGCAATCCACCTATCGATAGGGGGCGCATTCGCATGTTCCAACCCCACGGTGCCTTCGGCCCGAATCTTCTCCTCCCGCCGCACCATGTGCAGGGCCTCCTGAACCGAATGGGCCCAATCCTCGCTACAATCTGGCGTGCAGACCGGGATGGACAGCCCGACGCACAACTCTACGCCGGAGCCATTCTGGGTGGCTACCTCTTCGGCCGAGGCTACCCGCCCGAGCGTGCGGCAGCCTGGATCGATCAGTGGGTAGGCACGTCCGGGGCGACGACCGAGTGGCAGTCGATGCCCGCCATGGCGGAGGTAGCCACGCGTCAGCCGCAAACACAGTCCGGCCATCTGGTTCAAAGCGCCGAGGCGGATGATACGTACCGTACCCTCCTCACCGATTCGATGAACGGTGAGGCCACGGCCTCGATCTTCTACGCCAACATCGCCGATGCGCTACAGGAGGACGGACTGGAGCAGGCCGCCCAATGGGTCCGCGAGGCCAGCAAGGATGAGCAGCGGCACCTCACACTCCTTCAGCAGCGCTACCGCACGCTCTTCGGCTCCACGTATAAGCCCGTCATCGGCAGCACGGCCGTCGAGGACCTGAAGACCGCCCTAACGGAGGCCTTGGGCGATGAGTTCGGCGACGCCCGCAAGTACCGGGATGCCTACCTAGCCCACACGGACCCAGCCGATCAGCGGCTCTTCTTCGAACTAGCGACAGATGAACTCCGCCACGGCACGATCATGACATACTCCCTGCAGGCCCTGCGCTAACGAAGAACCCTCCCCATCGATGGGGAGGGTTCTGTGCTTGTTTAGGAGCGCAACTCGATCCCCAGGGCGCCCAGCGCCTGGCGGACCGCGCCGTGTGCGGCCTCGATATCTGCATCCGTCAAGGTCCGCTCCGGGTCACGGTAGGTGATCCGGTAGGCAAGGGACCGGTGTCCCGGCTTCACATGCTCGCCCTGGTAGAGGTCGAACAGGAAGAGAGACTCCAGCGTCGCCCCTGCCGCCTCCCGGATGGTCGCGGCCACCTGCGCAGCCGGGAGGGCGTCCGGTACCAGCATCGCGAGGTCACGGGTAACCGCCGGGACCTTCGGAATCGAGCGGTAGGGCCGAAGCGCCCGGGCGCCTGCCATCAGCGTGGCGAAGTCAAGCTCAGCGGCGTAGACTCGCTCATCCAGATCCCAGGCGGCGGGAACCACCGGGTGGAGTTCACCGAAGTGACCGACCAGCTCGTCGCCCACGTAGAGCGCTGCCTGGCGCCCCGGATGGAAGGACGGATGGCTGGATGCCTTCACCGCCCACGCCGGGATGTCAAGCGCCTCAACGAGGTACTCCAGCAGTCCCTTTAGGAGGAAGAAGTCCGCCGGGCGAGCCGTACCGCTCCAGCCCGGCAGCGCCTGATCGCCCATCAGAGCGATCGCCAGATGGCGCCGTTCTTCCGGCAGCCCCTCGTGGCCCTTGGGCAGGTAGACCGTCGAGAGCTCGAAGATCCCCACGTTCTTGGTCTGCCGGTTGGCGTTGTGGCGTAGGGTCTCGATCAGCCCCGGCAAGAGGAGGGTCCGCAGGGTGGCCCGGTCCTCATACATCGGGTTGGCGAGGGTGATCACGTTCCGCTCGGTCGCATCTGCCGCCAGTTGGAGGCGGTCGTAGATCCGCGGGTGGGTCAGCGAGTGGGTGATCACCTCGTCCAGGCCTGAGGCAGCGAGGATTCGGCGGGTCCGCAGGACCTGCTCCGCGCTGACGGAGCGGCCACCCCGCCGAGTCGCCAGGACCGGCAGGGCGGTCGGGATGGCGTCAAAGCCTTCCGACCGGGCGATCTCCTCGACTAGGTCGATCTCGATGCTGATGTCCAGTCGACGGGTCGGAACGACCACCACCAGGGTCTCCTCGAGGTTCACCTCGTCCTCACCGTCGACGCCCAAGCTCTCTCCCGCCGCCTCGACGGCGGCCCAGGCCGTCGAAGCCCAGCCCTCGTAGGCGTGGATCTCGGTCGGGACCGGCGAGACTTGGTGAAGCGCCGTCCAGACGGGGCGCCCCGACAGGTCTGCCCCCTCCTCCTCGTCCTCAGGGGCGCCCTGGACCAGATCCAGCGCCAGCGCCTCCGGCGAAAGGACCGCCATCCCAAGCGCCTCCAGGTGGGCGACCATCCGCTCCGTCGGGATGGCCATGCCCAGATGGGCATTCACCTTGGCTGGCCGCAGTAGAATGACCGAAGGTACGCTCGGGCGAGGGTAGAGGTCGACGACTCCCTGCACCGCCTGACCGCCACAGAGAGCGGTCAAGAGGAAGGCGGCCCGGTCGGCGGCACGGGGCGCCCCCGACGGATCGACGCCCTTGGTGAAGCGACGGGAGGCCTCGGACGGCAGGTTCTGGCGCAGCGCCGTCCGGCGGTTGTTGATATTGTCGAAGTGGGCCGACTCGATCAGGATCTCGGTCGTCGACTCGGTCACCTCGGAGTTCTCGGCGCCCATCACGCCCGCCATGGCGATGGCGCCCTGACGGTCTGCGATCACCAAGATCTCCGGGTCGAGGGTCCGCTCCTGGCCGTCCAGGGTGACCATCTTCTCGCCCGCCTCAGCCCGGCGGACGATGATCTCCTGCCCCTTGATCTTCTGGTAGTCGAAGGTGTGCAGGGGCTGGCCGAGCTCCAGCATCACGTAGTTAGAGATGTCGACAACGTTGTTGATCGGGCGCATCCCGGCGGCACGAAGGCGGGCCTGTAGCCAAGCAGGCGACTCACCAACCTTGATCCCCCGGACGATCCGGGCAGCGTAGCGATCACAAAGATCGACCGCCTGGATCTCCAGACCGATCATCCGCTTGATGTTGGTCCCGGTCTTGGCGGGCGCCTTGGTCTCAGGCGTGCGTACGACGGACTCCGTAGACTCCGGAGCACGAACGCCGTACTCAGCCACCGGCTCCGCCACCATCAGCGCCTGATCCGCCGATTCATCAGCCTCCGGATACGGGGAGGCGCTCTGCTCCACCATCTCTCCCTCAGCCAGCAACTCAACCCCGGCCACCTGCCCACCCACAATGGCGGCGACCTCCTGGGCGACGCCGACCATCGACTGGCAGTGGGAGGCGTAGTTAGCGGTCAGGTCCAACTCCAGGACCCAGTCGTTCAGCCCCAGCACGTCCGCCACGTCCATGCCAGGAGCAAGCTCACCGTCGTCGGGCAGGAGCATGATCCCCTCCCCGTCGCCGTCGATGCCGAGCTCGGGCGCCGAGCAGAGCATGCCATGCGAGAGGATGCCGCGCAGCTCCTTCGCCGCCATCTGCTTGCCACCGGGAAGCTTGGCGCCAGGAATCGCCGCCGGGACCAGGGCGCCCTCCACCACGTTCTGGGCGCCGGTTAGAATGGTCAGCACCTCGCCGCCCACGTCGGTCTGGGTCACCCAGAGGGAATCAGCGTTCGGGTGACGCTCCATCTTCACCACTCGGCCGACCTTGACACCCTCAACCCCCTGGTTCAGATGGGTCAGGATCTCGACGACGACACCCCGAGCGGTCAGGGCCTTCGCCAGCTCCTGCGGGGAGAGATCGAACGCGACGTATTCCTTCAGCCAGTTGTACGAGACCTTCATCGCGGATCCCCTCCTTAGAACTGATGCAGGAAGCGCAGGTCGCCGGTCGTGAAGTGGCGCAGGTCCTCAATGCCGTAGACCAGCATGGCGATCCGCTCGATGCCGAAGCCGAAGGCCCAGCCCGAGACCTCCTCCGGGTTGTAGCCACCGAAGCGCAGCACGTTCGGATGGACCATGCCCGAGCCACCGATCTCGATCCAGCCAGACTGCTTGCAGGTGCGGCAGCCGTTGCCCTTACAGAACGGGCAGGAGATATCCATCTCAGCGGACGGCTCGGTGAACGGGAAGAAGGAGGGGCGCAGGCGGATCTGGGCCTCGGGGCCGAACATCGCCCGGGCCATCTCCAGCAGGGCGCCCTTCAGGTGCGCCATGTTGATCCCCTTGTCGATCACCAGTGCCTCGATCTGGTGGAACTGGACGCCATGGGTGGCATCCTCAAAGTCACGCCGGAAGACGCGGCCCGGGCAGACGATCTTGACCGGGGTCCGCCCCTTGGCCTCCTCCAGCATGTAGCGAATCTGAGTGTTGGAGGTGTGGGTCCGCAGCAGGAGTTCGTCAGAGATGAAGAGTGAGTCCTGCGCATCCCGAGCTGGATGGCCCTTCGGGATGTTCAGCGCTTCGAAGTTGTACCAGTCGGTCTCCACCTGGCGGGACTCGGCGACCTCATAGCCCATGCCAATGAAGATCTCCTCCAGGCGGGTCGCCGTCTCGTTCAGGATGTGGAGCCGGCCCCGGCGAACCGGGCGCCCTGGCAGGGTGACGTCCAGCCGCTCCCCGGCTAGGCGAGCCTCCAGCTCCTGCGCGCTCAGGCCAGATGCCATCTCATCGAGCGCCTCACTAATGGCGGTCTTGATCTCGTTGCCCAGGGCGCCCATCGCCTTGCGCTCCTCGATCGAGCCCAGCCTCCCCAGACCGCCCAGAGCGAGCGAGAGGGGCGACTTCTTGCCCAAATACCGAACCCTCATCTCCTCCAACTCAGCGGACGCGGTCGCCGCCCGAATCGCAGCGACGGCCTCATCCCGAAGGGCGAGCAACTCTTCCTTCATCTTTGAGAGCACCTCCTCCAAAACTCCCGCGTGTGCGGGGCAGACCAGACAAAATAAAAAAACGCTTCCGTCCCAGTTCGGGACGGAAGCGTTGCTTCCGCGGTACCACCCGGTTTGGGCCATGACGGCCCCACCTCTACGCCGCGCTAACACGCGACCCCACGCTAACGGGTAGGTCCCGTCTCCACCTACTTGACCCGCAAGGGGTTCAGCGGAGAGGCTCGGGAGGGAACTTCACCAATCCGGTAGTGAGCGGGCTTCCAGTCACGGCCCGCCTCCCTGTACACCACCTGCGAAGGGTTACTTTCCTCCGTCAACGCCTTGGATATGCTATGCCAACCATTCTACCAGACCGCCTACTGGACTGTAAAGCGACGGTAGCGCAGGTAAGCCAGAATCGAGCCCGTTTGTAGGAAGACCGCCCACCAGAGATCACCGGTCCCGTGCTCTGCCACGACGCGTCAACTCCCTATGCTATCTTCTGACTACTCTTTCATTCTAGCACAGGGAGATGAGATCCTCAACGAAGAGTTCGTTGGCGCATCGCCTCATAAAGCAAAAGGGCGGCAGCGACCCCTGCGTTGAGCGATTCGGTCGGACCAGGCATGGGGATGGTGACCACCCCGTCCGCTGCTGCGACCGCCTCCGGCGAAGGACCGTTGCCCTCATTGCCGATGATCAGGACCGCATCCGTGGCGAGGTCAGCCTGCCAGGGGGCATGCGCTCCACCCAGGTCCGCAACCCAGACCGGGCGGCAATCTCCGAGGAGATCGCCGGTTTGGCCCCGCAGGAGATTGCAGCCCCGAGGGCGCCCCCGCAGCCCGCCAATCGCCTCCGCCAGCGAAGTCCGGATCAGCGGCAGGCGGAAGAGGGCGCCCATCGCTGAGCGGACCACCTTCGGGTTGTACGGGTCAACCCCACCCGCCAAGACGACACCCGCCCCACCTAGCGCCTCCATCGAGCGCAGGATCGTCCCTAGATTCCCGGGGTCCTGCAAATTCTCCAGCAGGAGGACCAGTCCCGGCCCCAACTCATCCAGCCGCCAGTGCCGGGGCCGGAAGAGCCCAACGATCCCCTGTGGCGACTCCGTATCAGCCGCTCGGGCCAGCGCTGCCGGCGTCACCGCAGTCAACTTCACCCCAGCGGCGGCCAACTCAGCCAGGAGCGCCTCCCCCCGCGGCTTCGCCGTCAGCTCCTCCGACCAGAGGACCTGCTCGAGCGCTACGCCAGAGTGCAGCGCCTCCTCGACCAGGCGCACGCCCTCCAACAGGGCAAGACCGGACTCCTCGCGCGCTCGGCGCTCCCGCCCCAACCGCTCGCACAACTGGACCACCTGACTCTTAGGACCGAGCGGCTCCATCTTCGCACGACCTCCACTCTCTTACCGGGACCCTCAGCCCTTAGTCCCGCCCGATCGCCCGCTCCAACCGGCGTAGATTCTCATTGGCGCAGACGACGACAAGCACGTCGCCCTCCCGAATCCGTTCCGTTGCCGCCGGCGCCGCCTTCAGCTCACTGCCGGACTTGATCGCCACCACGTTGACGCCAAAGCGCGCTCGCAGGTTCAGATCCGCCAGCGATCGTCCCACGAAGGCGGGCGGGGCGCCCAACTCCACGCAGGTATGCCGATCCCCAATCGTCATGTAATCCGTCTGGGTGCCCGCTAGGAGAGAGTGTGCGACACGGGCGCCCATCTCACGCTCCGGCTGGACGACCCGATCGGCCCCAACCTTGCGCAGCGTCAGGGCGTGCAGCTCGCTCGCCGCCTTGGCCAGGACGAAGCGGACCCCCATCTCCTTCAGGAGGACCGTCACCAGGATCGATGCCTGGACGTCCGAGCCAATCGCCACCACCACGGCGTCAAAGTTGCGCAGACCAAGGGCCCGCAGGGCGTCCTCATCCGTACAGGAGCAGACCGCCGTATGGGTCAGCTCCTGTGCCATCAGATCCATTCGCTCCTCATCGTGATCGATACCCAGGACCTCATGTCCCATCTCCGTCAGGGCACGGGCGACTGAGGCACCGAAGCGGCCCATCCCCAGCACTGCCACCTGCTTGCGCATCATCCAATCATCACCCGATCTTCCGGATAGGATAGGGGCACCTTCTGCTTCGTCCGACCAGCGAGGGCCACCGCCAGCGTGAGCGGGCCCAGGCGCCCGATGAACATCATCAGCGCAATCAGCAGCTTCCCCGCCACCGTCAGCATCGGAGTCAGTCCCGCCGTCAGGCCAACCGTACCAAAGGCCGAGACGACCTCAAAGAGGATCCACTCCATCGTCGCAGCCGGGTTCTGCCGCTCCGTAATCATGAGGAGCGCCGTCCAGAGCACGACCAGCACGGTAGCGAGCGTCGTGACGGCAAAGGCCTTCTCCGAGAGCGCCTGTGAAAAGCGCCGCCCGAAGAGCTGCACCTCCTGCTCCCCCTTGGCGATCCGCCGAACGGTCAGAGCGACCATCGTCAGCGTCGTCGTCTTGACGCCGCCACCCGTGCCGCCCGGTGAGGCGCCCATGAACATCAGGAGGACCGTCAGCAGGAGCGTGACCGGGCGGAAGGCGCCCGTCGCCACCGACTCAAAGCCCGCCGTGCGTGGCGTGACCGAGGCGAAGAAGGCGTTTAACACCTTGACCGGCGGGCTCATCGGCCCAAAGGTCTCAGGGTTGGCCCACTCGAAGAGCAGGTAGAGCAAGGTGCCAATCCCCACCGCCCAGAGCGAGACGGTGAGGGCGATGCGAGCGTGTACCGAGAGTCTCTCCCATCGCCCCCGGGTCCGCCAGAGCTCCATCAAGACCGGAAAGCCAATACCGCCTAAGAAGATCAGGAACGCGATCGGGACCAGCACGAAACCGTCTCCATGGAGCGGCTTCAAGCTGCCAAAGGTCACATCAAAACCGGCGTTGTTGAAGGCGGAGATGGCGTGGAAGATCCCCCAGTAGATCGCCTCGCCCAGCGGCCGATATGTAAGGAAGCGCAGGCTTAAGAAGAGGGCGCCCAGCCCCTCGACCAGAAGCGAGGTGAGCACGACGTTACGCGTCAGCCGGACCACCCCGGACATGCCATGGGCGCCCAGTTGCTCCTGCATGACGAGCCGCTCGCGCAGGCCGATCTTCTTCCCAAGCATGAGGAAGATCAGCGCCGAGACCGTCATGATCCCAAGCCCCCCCATCTGGATCAGGGTGATGATCACCACCTGGCCGAACAGGGTAAACTCGGTAGCCGTGTCGGCCACAATCAGGCCGGTCACGCAGACCGCTGAGGTTGCCGTGAAGAGGGCGTCGACGAACGGGAAGGCCTGTCCATCGTTATGAGCGATCGGCAAGGTGAGCAGAATCGCCCCCAGGAGGATCAGCAGGGCGAAGCCCATGACGAGGATCTCCGCCGGGGAGAAGCTCTGAAACAGCCGGTCCAGCCGGCTCACTCGGTTATGCATGACTACTCCTGTAATTGGTCGATGCCGGCTGACGAGCCGATCACCACGAGCACGTCCCCGGCTGTGATGCGCGTCGCAGCACCCGGGGAGGCGATTACGTCAGCGCCACGCTTGATCGCCACCACATTGAGCCCGAAGTGCTTAGACATGTCCAACTGGGCGAGGCTCTGGCCGATCATCCGGCTCGTGGCCTCCAGTTCAGCCATGCCGAACTCCTCCGAGAGCCGGATGAAATCCATGATCCGGCCGGCGGAGAGATTAGCGGCCACCCGGGCGCCCATGTCCCGCTGCGGGTAGACGACCCGGTCAACCCCCAGCCGCTCCAGAATCCGCCCATGGGCCTCATCCTGGGCCTTGGCCACCAGGTGCTTCACCCCGAGATCCCGGCAGTTCAGGCAGGTAATGACTGAGGCCTCGACGTTATCGCCAATCGCGACAATAACGGTATCGAAGGAGTCGATCCGCAGGGCTTTGAGGGCTGATGGATTGGTCGAGTCCGCCCGAACGGTCCGGCTGATGAGCGGCGCGAGTTCATCGACGGTGTCGGTGGAGTGGTCCACACCAACGACGTGGGCGCCCTCGTCATGGAGGACCTGTGCGACAGAGGCGCCGAAGCGGCCGAGGCCGATGACGGCGAAGCGTTTTTCCAACGTTGATCACCTCGGGGGATAGTATACCACAGGCGTTGGTAGGCCTCTGGCATTCTTTTTTGTAACCGCGGATTACGCGGATGACGCGGATATATTAAGCCCTCCCCTGTGAGAGTACGCGCCGTTTCCACGTCAACTTTTGACTCGCGAAGTTCAACAAAAGTCCAACACCAACATGTGCCGCCTTTAAATAGGAGATGAGAACTGCCTCATGAACCTCTGACAATGATTCAACGGCCTTCAATTCGACGATAACCGCGTTCTCAACGAGAAGATCCAATCGATGTGTGTGCACTTCGACTCCCTTGTATAGGATAGGGACCTCGATCTGACTCGACACCTGCAGACCCCGATCGCGGAGTTCAGCGATCAACGCCTTCTCGTAAGCCTTTTCAACGAAACCAGGACCCAGTGAACTATGGACGGCAAAGGCCGCGTTTAGAATCTCTCCGGTCAATCCCTGATGTGTCAAGTTGGTCATCTGGTACACCCCCTACCACTAGAACGAAAAACCCACCAGATAGGTTCGCACCCTTTCCACAGGTATTTCATCCGCGTAATCCGCGGTTACACAAAAAACGAAAGACCACCTACCAATGCGGTAGGTGGTCTTCAATAGCCAGACTAGCGAGCAGCCTTAGCCTTCTCGACGAGGGCGGTGAAGCCAACAGCGTCGTTGATGGCGATGTCGGCCAGAACCTTACGGTTCAGCTGGATGCCAGCCTTCATCAGGCCGTTCATCAGCGCCGAGTAGGACATGCCGTTGATGCGGGCCGCCGCGTTGATACGGGCGATCCACAGGCGGCGGAAGTTGCGCTTCTTCGCGCGGCGGTCACGCCGAGCGTAGTAGAGCGCCTTCATTACGGTTTCGTTGGCGGCACGGAACAGGCGGGACTTGCCGCCCCAATAGCCGCGGGCAAGCTTCAGGACCTTCTTATGACGAGCCCGGTTGGTCATACCAGACTTAACGCGTGCCATGAATGTTCCTCCTCAAAGAGTCCGGCAAACGGAGCCGGACCGACTATGTCTGCAGATTGGGGCCTTACTTCGGCAGGATCTCCCGAATGTTCTTCTGGAACGACTTCGAGAGCATGGTCGAGCCCTTCAGGCGGCGGACACGCGCGGCGCTCTTGCCCACCTGGAAGTGGTGCTTGTTGGTCGGGAAGTGAACAACAAGGCCAGAGCCGGTCACCTTAAAGCGCTTACGGGCGCCCTTATGAGTCTTCATCTTCGGCATTCTGAGGTTCCTCCTCTACCCGTGCTATTCGCTAACCTGCTGGCCACCCTTTTCCGCCGGAGCGTTCTTGGGCGCCAGGATCATAATCATGTTCTTGCCCTCAAGCTTGGCGTGGCGCTCTACGATGCAGAGATCCTTCACGCTCTCCAACAGGCGATCGAGCACCGCCTTGCCAAGCTCGGAATGGACGACCTCACGGCCGCGGAACATGATGGTAGCCTTGATCTTGTCGCCTTCCTTCAGGAAGGTCTCTGTCTGGCGTTGGCGGACATCGAAGTCGTGATCCTCGATGTTCGGACGCATCTTGACTTCCTTGATGACGACGACCTTCTGCTTCTTGCGCGCCTCACGGTCACGCTTCTGCTGCTCGTACTTGTAACGACCAAAGTCCATGATCTTACAAACAGGCGGACGAGCGGTAGGTGCCACTTCAACCAGGTCAAGATTGGCCTCTTGAGCCATGCGCAAAGCATCGCGGCTGGAGAAGATGCCGAGGGCCTCACCCTCTGCCCCAATCAACCGGACCTCACGAGCCCGAACCATCTCGTTCACGCGGAGCTGCTCTTTGATACCCATACACCTCCAGGGAATTGTCAGGCGACAAACTAAAATGGGTGGATGGCGTAAAGCCACCCACCCTAAAATGTTGATGAAGACAGCCGCAAAGACGGCTATGTACTCCTTCAACCCTCGGGGACCGTACCAGCAACCGGCTGCACGGTGAGAAGCGGTGGCTTCTACTTTTGAGGATCGGTTCATCTCGTTGACTTCGTTATCTTACCGCGGTGGGCAGGGGTCTGTCAACCTCTGAATTACGATCTGTACGGAAGGCGAGCGCGCGTAGTTGATCGGGATCGATCACCGTGAGTTGGCGCCCCACAAAGCGGATCACCTGGCGATCCTGCAGATCCAACAGAGCACGTGAGACGGTCTCTCGGGCGGTGCCGGCTAGCCGACTTAGCTCCTCATGCGTCAGTCGCACGCCCAGTCGAATCCCGCCGGGTACCGCCTCGCCATGCTGATCCAAGAGCCGAAGAAGGCTGCGCAGGACACGCTGGCGGGCGCCCAACCGGATCGCTTCCTCTAATTGCTGCCCCGTCTGGCGGAGCCGCCCCACGACCACCCGGCAGAGCGAGAGGCAGAAGGCCGGATGGGCCAGCAGGAGTCGCTCCAACGCCGCCGCCGGAATGATCCAGAGCTCGGTCGGCCCGAGCGTCTCGCCCCAGGCCGAGGCGGCCACCCTGTCAATGATGCCCATCTCGCCACAGCAGCCGCCGCGACCGATCAGGTCAATGATCCGCTCCGCACCAGTCTCCGTCAAGCTGTAGATCTTGATGGCGCCCTGCTCCACCAGATGAAGCCCTGGCGTCGGGTCACCCTGACGAAAGAGGAGGGTACCACCCGGCAGGGAGCGCCGGACCGCCACCGACACAAGGAGGGCCTGCTCCGCCTCGGGCAAGGCTTGGAGAAGTTCAAAGCGGCTAAGCTGATTTGTGACGACCACCACAGAACTCCCTCCCTCTTTGTGCGAAGATGAGCGCATCCCAAAGCCAAGGAGGACGACCATGTCTCGGTGGAGCGCCATCCTTACCGCCCTCTTCGTCACCTTTCTCTGGTCTACCTCCTACATCCTGAACAGATGGGCCTTCAACACCGGGATCGGTCCGCTTACGCTCGCCGGGCTTCGCTATGGTGTCGCCGCACTCAGCCTGCTGGCGATTCAGCGCAAGGGCACAGGTGGTCAGCGCCCCCCTCTCCGCCACCTGATCGGCCTTGGGGTGGCGGGCTATCTCGTGGCCCAGGGGTTCCAGTACGTGGGGCAGTTCTTCGTCACGCCGACGCAGGCGAGCCTCGTCCTCTCGGTCGGCAACAGCCTGCTCGCCCTACTCGCCGGGTACATCGCCCTGCGGGAGCGCCCGATGGGGGTCCAGTGGCTCGGGCTCATGGGCGCCCTCGGAGGCGTTCTGCTCTACTACTACCCGTGGCGGTTGGAGCGCAGCTCGCTCATCGGCGCCGGCTTCATCCTGCTCTCCGGAACGGGGTATGCGATTCAACTCGTCGCGAATCGCCGCCTGCTCCAGCAGGGGAAGGCCCGCCCCGTCGACCTCGTCCAGATCCCGATGGCCGTGGGTGCGTGCAGCTTGCTGCTGGTCGGACTGGCCGTTGAGCCTTGGCCACCCTTTAGCTGGCAACTGCTCGGCCTGATTCTCTGGCTCGGGACTGTAAACGGGGCGCTGGCCTTTACGCTCTGGACCTGGTCACAGCGGATGCTACAGGCCTTCGAGTCCAGCCTGCTGAACAACGCCATGCTCCTGCAGATCGCCCTCTTGGACGTGCTGCTCCTCGGGCGGTCGCTCGGGCTGCGGCAGGTCGTCGCCTTGGTGGTAACGGGGCTCTGCATCCTGCTGGTCCAGATGGCACGGACCAAGAAGGCGTAGCGTTCGCTTCCTCCGGCTAGGTCTGCCCACCCCTACTCGCCCTGATGCCCTGATCGCTCCACTACCGCTGCCAACTGGGCGCCCATCTCGCTCGCCCGCTCCGTCGCCCGGCCCACGCAGGCGACCAGCGCCTCCCGGAAGCCCCGCTCTCGCAGGACGGTCAGCCCCGCCTGCGTCGTCCCGCCCGGCGACGTCACCTGCTCCCGCAGGAGCGCCGGGTCTGCCCCCGTCGATTCCAGCATCAGGGCGGCGCCCTTGATCGTCTGTAGCACCAGCGATCGCGCCAACTGCGGATCGAGCCCCACCTCGGCGCCCGCCTGCATCAGCACCTCGACGAGGTAGTAGATGTAGGCCGGACCCGAACCCGAGAGCCCCGTCACGGCATCGAGCTGCGACTCCGCCACCTCCACCACCGTGCCCATCGTACCCAAGATCGCCTCGCAGCGGGCCAGGGCCTCAGCCGAGGCGCCCTCGCCGCGTGCGATCCCCGTCGCCGACTCACCCACGAGGCAACTCGTGTTCGGCATGCAACGGACGACCTCGACACCGGCCGCTAGTCGGTTGGCAAAGAGGCTCGTCTGCACGCCCGCCGCTGCCGTCAGGAGGATCTGCCCTGGCCGGAAGAGCTCGCCCACTTCATCTAAGAGGGCGCCCACATCCTTCGGCTTGCAGGCGACGACCACCAGGTCCGCCGCCCGAATCACCTCGGCCTTCGTCTTGGTCACCCGGACGCCGTAGCGCATCCGCAGATCCTGGAGCCGCTCCCCGTTCCCGCGATTGGTCACGATGATCCGCCCCGGCAGGAGGGCGCCCTTCTTGAGGATGCCACCCACCATCGCCTCCGTCAGGTTCCCGGCACCGAGAAAGCCGACCGTCAGCGCATGCAGCACCAGAATCCCTCCTCTAGGCTTTGAGCGAATACCAGAAAAGGCCCTTCGTCCCCCTCGTGTCACGAGAAGGACGAAGGGCCGCTTGACGCCTCCGTGGTACCACCTTTCATCGCTAGAAAG
Source organism: Symbiobacteriaceae bacterium (assembly GCA_035298385.1). Classification (GTDB taxonomy): domain Bacteria; phylum Bacillota; class Sulfobacillia; order Symbiobacteriales; family Symbiobacteriaceae; genus DATGYC01. The sequence continues at coordinate 44,353 of DATGYC010000097.1, forward strand.
ATATTACCGACGATTCTAGCAGTGGGCCGAAACCGCGTCAAGGGGGAATCCCACGAGCCGATTCCGTAATCTAAAGGGGTAAGACCGACTAGAGAGGCGGGCGCCCCTGATGACCTTTCCCCACTTCACCCCAGCAGACTTTGACGCCTTCGACGTCCCCGGTCTCGAGGATCGCATGGCCGCCATCAAGGCCGGTCCCCGCCCCAAGCTGGAGGCGCTCGGCCAGTTGATGCTCCCCGAACTGGCCAGGCTGACGGGCCGGCAGTTCTTCCCCCACATCGCGAAGCACGCCCGGCGGAAGATCAACCCGCCGACCGATACCTGGATCGCCTGGTCGACGAATCCCCGGGGCTATAAGATGGCGCCCCACTTCCAGGTTGGCCTCTGGGAGAGCCACCTCTTCATCCAAGCCGGCGTGATCTATGAGGCCGCGGGGCGGGCCCAGTTTGGCGCCCGACTCCTGGCCTCGCCGCCCGCCCTGCCAGGCCACTACCGCTGGCTGGAGGATTACATGGTCCCGACGGGGATTCGCCAGGATGCGATGACCCGGGCGGACTGGGAGCGGCTTGCGGATCGGCTGGCCAACCGCAAGCAGGCGGATGCAATGGTCGGGATCGACATCCCGCGCGCGGATGCCGTCGCCCTCCGTGGGGACGAGCTAGTAGGCCTAGTCATCGAGACCTTGGAGACCCTCGTACCAGTCTGGCGGCTGGCCGCGGAGTAGACACCTGAGGTACGGCTCCCAGCCGTACCCCCGAATGCCAAGGGCCGCTGCACCTGCAGCGGCCCTCCTCTTTAGCACTACCCCTTGACCGCCTTAGCCACCTTCTCCTCCAGGAGGGGCGCCTCGTCGCCGCGCAGGGTCATCATCTCCCCGTTGATCTTCACCGCCCCATTCTCCAGGCAGACGTCCAGGCACCGCGGCGTCGAGAGATAGACCGCATCGCCATGCTCCGCCTCAATCCGCGCCACAGCGGCCGCAATCGCCGGATCACCCATAGCACAGCACTTACAGACCGCCAAATGGACCTTCGACATCGTAGACTCCTCCATAATTTCCTCACATCTGCCTGTTAAGCTGAGATCAATAAGCGATGTGGAGGTTGTTCTCTGTGACAAAGCAATACCTTCTGCTCGGACTGGCCACGCTTCTTCTCGCTGGCTGCGCGAGCGCCGGACCGGCCCAGGAAGTACGCCTGGAGACGAACGCCATGACCTTCAATACGAATCAGATCGAGGTGAAGGCCGGGCGCCCCGTCAAGCTTGACCTGGTCAACACCGACTCCGTCCTCCATGACTTCGCCATCCAGAAGATCGATGTCAAGGTGAAGGCGGCCGGCCACGACGACCATGCGCACGCCGACACGACGGACCTACACGTCAGCGCCTCCGCCGGCAAGACCGGCACGGTTGAGTTCACACCAGAGGCAGCCGGAACCTACACCTACTACTGCACCGTCGCTGGCCACCGGGATGCCGGCATGGAAGGCCAGCTCGTGGTGAAGGCCAGCTGATCCAAACCAGAGCGCATCGCCAGACGGCGGTGCGCTCTTTCTCATTCCCGCAAGAGGGGCAACCAGAACCAGAGCTCACTGCCCTGCCCAGGCAGGGTCTGGACCCCAACAGTCCCCTCATGCAGCAAGACCAGCCCCTTGACGATCGCTAGCCCAATGCCCCGCTTCGTCCGGCCACCCGGCCGAATCCGGTCGAAGAGCGTCGGGATCTCCGTGAGGGGGACCCCCTTGCCGGTGTCCCGGACCGAGACCTTGATGCCGTCTTGCGCCCGCACCGCCGTCACGGTCAGGGCGCCCCCCTCTCCGGTATGCTTCAACCCATTATCGAGCAGGTTCAACACCACCTGCTGGATCCGCCCGCCATCGCCCCAGAGCTCGGGCAGGTCGGGCGAGACGTGGATCTGGAGCGCCACTCCCTGGGCCTCCGCCTTCGGCCGGATCGTGGCCGCAGCCTGCTCAATCGGGATGCGCAGATCGAGCCAATCGGGCGCCAGGGCGAGCGTCCCCTCATCCATCTGGGCCATGTCGAGCAGATCGCCCACCAGGCGGCTCAGCCGGATCGACTCCTCCTCGACGATGCGGGCATAGCGGATCATCTCCGCCTCACCCGTCACGCTCCCCTCCGCCAGGACCTGGGCGTAGCCGCGGATGTAGGTCAGCGGGGTACGCAGCTCATGCGCCACCGTCGCCAAGAACTCCCGCCGCCGATGATCATGATCAGCCAACTGCTCCGACATCTCGTTGATGGCGGTAGCCAGTCGGCCCATCTCATCCGTACTGGTGACGGGGAGCCGGGTGCTGAACTCCCCCTGCGCGATCTCGACCGTCGCCCGCTCCATCGCCAGCACCGGGCGGAGGAGCCGCTTGGCGAGGAAGAGGGCGAGCGCCGTGCCCAGCAAGAGGGCAGCGATGCCCGCCATCAGGACGAAGTGGCGGGCGTGGCCGAGCGACTGCTCCAGCGGCGCCGCCGGCGCCAAGAGGATGACGGCGCCCTGGCTCCGCCCGATCGGTACCGCCGTCACGATCCAGCGCGCCCCATCAGGGGTCCGCAGGTCACCATCCCAGGTCCGCCCCGCCCGGATCGTCTGCACCGCCGCAGCGGGCACGGGGAGCTGGCTGCTACCGGGAAAGGGGATCGGTCTCCCGGCGCTGTCCAGGACGGTGATCTCACCCTGAACCATGTGGGCCATCGCCGGGGCGACCCCGATCTGGGTCGGGTCCTCGGCGAGCATCACGGCGTAATGATGGCTGTGATAGAGGAGCGGATCGGTCACCTGGCGGTGATAGAAGCTCGTGATCTGCCGGTCCAAGGCGAACTGTAAGGGGATGAAGACCACCAGGATCAGGCCGACAATCGCCAGCCAGAGCTTCATGACCAGACTAAGACGCACCATCGGCCTGACTCCTTTCGCCCGAAAAAGGGGCCGCCAAGGCTGGCAGCCCCTCTCCCGCTTCTACTTACTTAGCCTCAACGACCTGATAACCCTCTTCCTCGATCGCAGCCTTGACGGCCTCGATGGTAGCCGGAGCGGTCAGGCCGACCTTAGCCTCGCCAATCTTGACCTCTTCGATGGTGACGCCGGTGAGGCCGTTCAGGGCGCTCTTAACCCCCATAACACAGTGGCCGCAAGACATACCGGTGATCTTCAGGGTAACGTTCTGCATATCTGATCTCTCCTTAGATTGAGTAGGGACTTATGGATACATTTTACACAGATTACGCAGATTTTGAGGATTACACAGATTGTCCGACCCGATGGATGAACACCTATTAATGAGAATGTAACCAATTTGGCACAGACCCATTTCGCAGATGCTGCTTCTAGGGGGCCATCTGAGAATCTGTGTAATCAGTTAATCTGTGTAATCTGTGTAAAAAACCGTCTACACCTACCGACGCGGATCAAACCTCTTCAACAACAGCGAGTTCGTCACCACCGAGACCGAACTAAACGCCATCGCCGCACCCGCCAGCATCGGCGTCAGCAGCCCCAGCGCCGCCAGGGGGATCCCCGCCACGTTGTAGGCGAAGGCCCAGAAGAGGTTCTGCCGGATCTTGCGCATCGTCGCCCGACTCAGCTTCAGCGCCGCCGGGATCGCCCGCAGGTCCCCCGAGATCAGCGTCACATCCGCCGCCTCGATCGCCACATCCGTCCCGGTGCCGATCGCCATGCCCAGGTCAGCTAGAGCGAGGGCGGGAGCGTCGTTGATCCCGTCGCCCACCATCGCCACCACCAACCCGCGATCCTTCAGCTTGGCAACCTCCGCCGCCTTCTGGTCCGGTAGGACCTCCGCCAGGACCTGATCGATCCCGACCTGGCGAGCGATCGCCTGCGCCGTCCGTACGTTGTCA
>DATGYC010000098.1:0-2071 GCA_035298385.1 Symbiobacteriaceae bacterium
GGTCTTCGCCCTGCTCCTTCCCGCTCTCGTGGTGACGGAGGGAAGGCTGAGGGGCAACTGGTATATCATTGAGGGCTTCCACACGGACCTTCGGCACTACTGGAGCGTTGTGAGCTACCACCTCCTACATCTAGCAAAGGGGCAGCTCATCCCGTCGCTGGCGAGCCTGCCGCCCCGGAGTACGCTCAAGTTTATACCGGCCGAGTTGGCCACGGCACTCCCGATCACGCTCAAGCTGAATGGGACCGCCTTCGTGGTCAGCCTGGTGCTGGGCCTCCTCCTGGGCGCCCTGCTGAGCGCGCTATCACCACGCTGGCTGCGGGCGCCCCTCTGGGGCGTTACCTCACTCCTCTACTCGCTCCCAGACTTGCTGATCGCCAGCATGCTCAACCTGGCGTTCCTCCTGGTCGCCCTGCTGCGCGGCGGGGTGGGCCCGCTGCGGGGCTCCGACTCCTGGCAGCACTTCTGGGCGCCCACGGTGGCGCTCACGCTGATCGTCCTGCCGTACATAGCAAGGGTGACGGCAACGGCGATCGATGAGATCTCCGGACAGCAGTACATCCGCACCGCGGTCGCCCGGGGTCTTCATCCGGTCTGGATTCTGCTGAAACACATCGGCAAGAACGTACTGGTCCGGGTCTCGACGATCCTCCCGGTTGTCGTCAGCCTGCTCTTCTCGGGCGGAGCCGTCGTGGAGTACATGTCGGAAGTGCATGGTGTGGGCCGGGCGCTGATCATCAACGCGGGGCCGCAGGCTGGGGACCGGTACGCCGGTGTCGCCTTCCTGATCCCCATGCTGGTGGTCTTCACGATCGTCCTCGCCCTCTCGGAACTGGTGCAGCGGCTGCTCGACCCGCGCATCGCCGCCTCAAGGGGCGGCTCAGAGGCGGGGCCCGCTGCTGGCCGCATCCGGATCGAGCTTCCTTCCGTCGAGGGGCTGATCCGGGGCGCCGCCAACGTGGGTGCGTGGTTGCGATCGGTTCCGGGCGCCCTGCTGGCGGGGGTGGTCGCTCTGCCTGGGCGGCTCCGCAAGGCGATGCGGGACCGGATGCTCCTCGCTGGCAGCCTGCTGGTCTTGGGGCTGGTGGTGGTGGCGGTCTTGGCGCCTTGGATCGCGCCCTTCGATCCGGCCCTGAAGGCCCAGGCGATTCAGCTCCCGGGTGGTGTGATCCTGGTGCCGCCGTTTACCCCGGGTGGGCAGCACTGGCTTGGCACGGATGATCTGGGCCGGGACGTCTTTAGCCAGATTCTCTTCGGTACCCGCTACGCCTTGGTCTTCGCCATGCTGGCGGTGCCGGCCCGGTTCCTCCTGGCGGTGCCGTTTGGCCTGCTGGCGGCCTTCCGGGGTGGTACCTGGGCCAAGATTATCCGCTGGACCTCGATCTTCTTTACGGCAGTGCCCCAGGTGCTACTGCCCTTGGCGCTGATCCCGGCGGTCAACCTGATCTTCATGGATCGGCCGGGAACGGCGCTCTTCTGGGGCGTGGTGCTGGTCGCCCTGCCGGGGGCGCCCCGCCTGGCGGGCTCGGTGCAGCAGCAGGCGGCGGAGGTGCTGGCGCTACCGATGGTTGAGGGGGCCTATGCGGTGGGGGCTGGTACGGGCCGGACGCTCTTCCGGTACATCCTGCCGCAGATCTTCCCGCAGTTAGCGACGATGCTGACGCTGGAGATCCCGGCGATTTTGACCACGACGGCGCTGCTGGGCTACTTCCGGGCGAACCCCGGCGGGGCGATCTATGACACCCAGACCTACCTGCCGATCGCGCCGAAGCTGCCGGAGTGGGGCTCGTTGATGGAGAGCCCGATGATGCTCCTGCTGGCGGGCCGCTGGTGGCTGTGGGCGCCGTTCATTGCGCTCTGTGTGGCGGTCCTGGCCTTCAACCTGGTAGGCGAGGGGATGCGCCGGGCCCTGGCCAGCCGTACGGGCTGGAAGTGGCAGGGCTAGAATCGATGAAAGGGCCGTCCCAAGCAGATCAATCTGCTTTTGGGACGGCCCCCTCTGCTATTAGAACTGTCCGAAGGCCGCCAAACCAAGGAGCAAGGCAGCACCGCCTACGACGGTCACGATCCC
>DATGYC010000099.1:0-1685 GCA_035298385.1 Symbiobacteriaceae bacterium
ATGATGCCGCGCGCCTTCAGGATGGTGGGCGCCCAGAGTGCCCAAGCGATGAGGTAGGCGAGGACGAAGAAGAGTGCAATGGGGCGGGAACGTAGCCCTGACCGCTGTGGCATCGGGATCCCCTTTCAGTCGAGTGATTGCTCCGCTCTCTCAGCGTGACGGAACTCATTCTACACCAGAACTATTCCATCTGTCAGCACTGTTCGAAAGAGGTGCAGGCAGCATGAGCCGCCTGCACCCTTCTGCCGTCGCTCGCTCCTACCTCCCCTGCAACCAAGCCAGCAGGTCCCCGATCTCCTCACCCGAGATCTGATGGCCCATCCGGTAGTCCTTCGCCGTCAGGTCTGCCCCAACTCCCGCCAGGATCCCGCGCCCCTCGGCGGCGAGCGCATGGGTGATCATCTGATCCGCCGTCCCGTGCCCCCAGAAGAACCGCGTCCCCTTGACGCTCTCCGGGCTCGGCTGCACGCTCGGGTGATCCGGCAGGAACCCGCTGAAGTTGACCACGTGGCCGATGGCGCCCGGGTTACGCAGGGCGTAGGCCATCGACATCACCCCACCCTGGGAGAAGCCGCCCAGGATGATCGGACCCGGCTTCACCGACAGGAGCGACGGCACCGCCGCCAGGAACTCGCCCAGCGCCTGCTGGCTCTGCGCGAAGCTCTCCGGCTCCGGCCGGTTCCGGCCCTGGAACTGATACCAGGCCCAACCTGGGCCGTAGCCCCACTGCTCCCCCGCGAACGGCGCCTCCGGCGTCAGCACGATCGAGCCCGCCGGCAGATACGGCGCCAGCCCCTGCAGATCCTCCTTATTGCTCCCCCGCCCGTGCAGGAGGACCCAGACAGGGGCGCCCTCCTGCACGTCAGCCGGGATGAACGAGTCAAAGCGAAGCATCGTCCGGACCCCCTTTAGTCGATCGGCTTTAGGTTGCGCAGGATCGTCTCCCGCTGCGGCTCCAGGAAGGGCGCCAGGACGACCTTCTCACCCAGGGTCGCCATCTCCTCATCGACGCCGAAGCCCGGGCCATCCGTGGCGATCTCGAAGAGGATGCCGCCGGGCTCGCGGAAGTAGAGCGAGCGGAACCAGTGGCGGTCGACCTCACCGGAGTTCGGCAGGCCCAGCCGGTTCAGTCGGTCCGCCCAGGCGTGGTAGTCGGCCTCCGTCGTGACCCGCAGGGCGACGTGATGGACGGCACCGGCGCCCTGACGGGCGAACGGCAGGTCCGGCTGGACGCCCACGTGGATCTCGGCATGCGGGCCGCCCTTGCCCATCTCGTAGACGTAGACGGTCTGGCTGGCGTTCTCGGGGTGCGGGTACTGGCGGACCTGACGCATCAGGAGGCCCTTCGTCAGGACCAGGTCGGTCCCCTCCAGCTTGGCGACGCTGAGCAGGATCGGCCCGAGGCCGCGAATCTGGAACGCAGCGGGTACCGGGCTGCGCGCCCACGGGGTGGGTGCGTCACCCTGCCCGCCATCATCGACGAGGGCGAGGCGCTGGCCCTCGAAGTCCTCAAAGTCGAGCGTCAGGCGGCCGTCCCGCTCCACGATCGCGCTGACGGTGACACCATGCTGCGGGAGCCACTGCGCCCACCACTCAAGGGCAGGGCGCCCGTTGACGCGCAGGAAGGTCCGGGTGATCGAGCGGGTGCCGCGCCGCTCAGCCGGCACGTCCCAATCGAAGAAGGT
>DATGYC010000100.1:0-6405 GCA_035298385.1 Symbiobacteriaceae bacterium
GGCCTATTCGGCGTCTTCTACGCCGGCATGCGTGGCATGAAGACGAAGGTGATCGAGGCCCTGCCAGAGGTTGGCGGTCAGCTGACGGCCCTCTATCCTGAGAAAGATATCTTTGATGTCGCCGGCTTTCCGCGCGTCGGCGCTAAGGATCTCGTCAACGCCTGCAAGGAGCAGGCGGATCGGGCCAACCCCAACACCACCTACGTCCTGGGCCAGCGCGTCGATAGCCTGGTGAAGGAGGCCGACGGTAGCTTCACCCTGACGACCGACAAGGGCGAGGTCCACCGGGCGAAGGCGGTCATCCTGACCGCCGGCATCGGCGCCTTTGAGCCGAACCGCCACCCAGCGGCTACCGCCCGTGACTTTGAGTCCAAGGGCGTCGTCTATTCGGTCACCAACAAGGAGCAGTACGCTGGCAAGCGCGTCCTCGTCGTCGGTGGCGGCGACTCCGCTGTCGACTACGCCCTGATGGCCGAGCCGATTGCGGCCGAGGTGACCCTGATCCACCGCCGTGATGGCTTCCGGGCGCACGAAGAGTCGCTGAAGCAACTGGCCGAGTCCAAGGTGAAGGTCAGGACCTTCTACGAGCTGAAGGAGGTCCGCGGGAACGCTTCAAGCGTGACCGAGGCCGTCATCTTCAACAACCAGACCAACGAGGAGACGATCCTCCCGGTCGATGGGATCATCATGGGGACCGGCTTCAAGGCCTCCCTTGGCAAGATGCTGGAGTGGGGCCTCGCCATCGAGGCGAAGAAGCAGATCGCGACCAACTCCAAGGGCGAGACGAACATCGAAGGCATCTACGCCGCCGGTGACATCGCCTGGTACCCGGGCAAGATCCGCCTGATCGCCACCGGCTTCGGCGAGGTGGCGACGGCCGTCAACAACGCCAAGGCCTACATTGATCCCAGCTCGGCGGCCTTCCCGGGCCACTCCTCGGAGCAGAGCCACAAGTAAGCTCGCCGGTAGGTGAGAACGCATGAATCCACGGCTCGCAGGCCTGCAATGGCTCTTTCTTGACCCGAGCCTGATCCTAAACGAGACCGAGACCGAGCGGGAGCAACGGCGCATCCTTGCTGCCCTGCTCCAGAAGCGCGGGCGCCCAGTCACCCAGGAGCAGGTCGAACGAGCCTGGATGGCGGCCATCAGCGCTGCCCAGCCCCAGCACCCCCTCCTGGGCGCCGCCCGGGCCCTCGCACCTGACCCAAGCTCGGCCGAGGCGCTGGCTCAAGAGGTGACCAGGACGGCCCGCCCGGCGGATACCCTCTGGGCTGGCGTTCAACTCGCCCTGGGTCAACTTAGCGCCACCTACCGGGTAGCGGTCGTCGGGCCCTACCGGGCGCCCGGCTCCAAGGCCCGGCTGGAGCGCTTCTCGCTCAAGCTCGAGTTCCTCCTCCTCAGCGAGGAGAGCGGGCTCTCGCACCGGATGGGGCCGACCGGCAAGCCGGACGGGGCGCTCTTCACAGCGGCGCTCCGCAAGGTGGGCGCCCCCGCCGCCCGAGCGCTCTTCGCCACCGACCGGGTTGACCTCGGGGTCGCCCCGGCCAAGTCGACCGGACTGGCGACGGCCTGGGTCCGCATCACCAACCACAAGTTGCGCCATCCACGCAACTCGATGGAGACGCCAGACGTGACGGTCACCTCCCTCCGCGAGTTGGCCGGCGCCCTGTCAGCCCCCTAGAAAGAGCGCACAGCTGCCGCCTGAGGCACCTGTGCGCTCTTTCTTTGCAGATCCGGTAGGTATCTCCTACTCTTACAGATATTTAACAAAAAAGAAGGAACTTTTGTTTTGGTTCACGAAGGGAATGGTTCCAACATGTAACTGGGGGAACATGCATGTTTTCCGTACGTAAGAATCGAACCGAGGAACCAGACTCCATCGTTCCGTCCGTCCCGGACCAGCCCCTTCCTTCGACCTCGGCGCGGGAGCAAGCACTAGAGCAGGCACTAACCGCACTGGCTGATCTTCTTGAGTTCGGGCAGGGGGACCTGACCAAGCGGATCGAGGTTGAGGTGACGGATCCGGTCGCCCAGCGAGCGGTTACACAGGTAGAGGCGTTTATGGCCAAGGTCAGCAGCATGCGCCTTCAACTCGAGCAGATGACCGAGGAGACGTCGCTTGCTGCCGCCAAGAGTGGCCATCAGATAAAACAGATCGCGCGCCATATGTCCGAGTCGCACCAGCAACTGGCCCAGGCTGTCACTGGCGTGGAGCAGAACCAGACCGGCGTGAGCGAGGTCGCACAGGCCGCCACCAGCGCCGCTGACCTGGCTGGTCAGGCCGAAGAGGCGACCGCAGCCGGCGCCCAGGTCATCCGGCGGGCGATCGATTCGATCGATCAGATTCAGAGCGATATCACCCTGGCAAAGGGCCGGGTGGAGATCCTGAGCGAGCGGTCCGAGCAGATCAGTAAGGTCAGTGGCATCATCGAGTCGATCGCCAAGCGCACCAACCTGCTGGCGCTCAATGCCGCCATCGAGGCGGCGCGCGCCGGCCAGCACGGGCGGGGCTTCGCCGTCGTGGCCGATGAGGTGCGCAAGCTGGCGGAGTCCACCTCCCAGCAGACGAAGGAGATTCGGACGCTGGTCAGCGCCATCGCTGGTGATCTGGGCCAGACAGAGGCGGCCATCAACAGCGCCAAGGAGCGCGCCGATGATGGGGTGGCGCTGGCAGCCCAAGCGGAGGGCGCCCTGGTCCAGATTCAGGACCTCGTCAAGCGCTCCGCGGACCCGATCACATCGATCGCCAGCCTCGCCGAGGAGCAGTCGGCCGCACTCGAGCAGGTCACGGCGAGCCTGCAGCTCGTAGCGGAGTCGGTCGGTGCCGTCACCGAGCAGGCGTCGACGGTCGCGGAGATGACCGCGGACCTCTCCGGCATGACCGAGAAGGCGTTCAGCTCGCTCAGCCTGTTCCAGTCGGGGTCGAAGGTCGATGAGGTGACGAACCTGGCCCGCCGGCTCGCCGGTGATGTCCAGTCCGTCCTGGAGTCGGTCGTGGACCAAGGCCAGGTCAGCCTGGAAGCGATGCTCGACCACACCTACTTTGAGTACAAGGGCGCCCACATTGAAAAGCTAAAGCGGCTCTGGAACGGTGAGATCAGCCGGGCGCCGCGTGCCGGCTTTACCCCGCCGAAGTACGGGACCGCGTACGACACCCTCGTCGATGTGGAGCTGAAGGAGCTACTGGACCGATACCGGGAGATGTCCAAGGAGATTGGCTTCCTGGTGCTCTCCGACCTCAATGGCTACAGCCCGGCCCAGAACAGCTACTACTGCCGGCCTTGGACCGGTGACTGGAACGTGGACGTACACAGCCGGGTGAAGCGAATGAATGCCGACTTCGCCCAGGTACGCGCCGCCCGGATGGGGCTGGCCTGGACGGAGCAGGAGTCGCTCACCACGGGTGAGGCAGACGTCCGCAACATGCGGACTGTCCATACGCGGCGGGAGTTCCTGGCCGCTGGGTTGGACCTGTCCGAGCCGCTCGGTGGCGATCGGCGGGTGCTGGTGCAGACCTTCACCCGCTTTACCGGCACCGTGGTCAACATCCTCTCGGTGCCGCTCTACGTGAAGGGGCAGCGTTACGGTGTCATGATCATCGGCTGGCTACCGGAACGTAAGGGATAAGAACGCAAACACCCAGGAGGGACTCTCCTGGGTGTTCGCTCTTTGTATCCGGCCCTCGCACATTGGGCATCCCATCCACAGGTCTGATTTGAAAGGGGTATGCCCGGTGCAACACGGAACAGGCGGGAAGCTGGGCGTCTGGCAACTGCTCCTGCTCGCCCTTGGGTCCGTCGTCGGTGGCTCCTTCTTCCTCTCCACGGCGACGCCGCTCAAGGCGACAGGGCCATCCATCCTGATCGCCTTCGCCATCGGCGGGTTCCTGGTCTACATCATCTTGATGGCGCTCTCTGAACTGACGATCGTTCAGCCGGCCAAGGGCTCCTTCCGGGAGTATGCCGAGATGGCCTTCGGCCCAATGGCCTCCTTCGTCGTCGGCTGGCTCTACTGGGCCGGGCTGGTCTTGGCCCTCTCCAGCGAGGCGACGGCGGTGGCGCTCTTGGCCCGCCTTTGGATCCCAAGCGCACCGATCTGGCTCCTCAGCCTAGCCGTCATCATCTTGGTGACCTTGTTAAACCTCCTGGACGTGGGGATGTTCAGCAAGATCGAGTCCGCCATGTCGGCCATCAAGGTCCTCGCCATCATCGGTTTCATCCTCTTGATGGTCGGTGTACTCGTGGGGCTCGTTGGCGGGCGCCCCCCCGTGGGCCTCGGCGCCTTGCGCGGCGAAGGGCTCCTGCCCGGCGGCATTGGCGGACTGGCCGGCTCCATGCTGATCATCCTCTTCACCTATGCGGGCTTTGAGGTGCTGGGCTTGGCGGCGCCGGATGCCAGAGACCCTGGCCGAACCGTGCCCAAGGCGATCCTGCTGACCGTGATCGCCCTTGTCGGGCTCTATATGATCAGCATGGCAACGCTCCTGTTCATCCTGCCGGTCGGGGCGATTGAGCCAGAGGTAAGCCCCTTTGTCGCAGCTCTTCACCACGTCGGCTTCCCCTGGATTGCGGGCGCCCTGAACCTGATCATCATGAGCGCCTCCATCTCCACGATGCTCGCTGCCATGTTCGGTCTGAGCCGCATGCTCCATTCGCTAGCGGAGGAGGGCCAGGCGCCTGCCCTCCTAAAGCACGTGACGCCGAAGGGCCTGCCCCGCAACGCCCTCTTTGCGTCTGCGGCTGGCATGCTCCTCGGCGTCGTCCTGGCCTTTGTCCTGCCGAAGCAGGTCTACCTCTTCCTGGTCTCCTCGGGCGGCTTCGCCCTGATCTTCACCTACCTGATGATCCTTGCCAGCCAACTGGTCCTGCGCCGCAAGCTGGGGTGCCCCAGCACGGGATGCCAACTGCCCGGCTTTCCCTACCTGACCTGGATCGGCATCATCATGCTGATCGGCGCCCTCGCGGCCATGCCGCTCGTGCCGGGCCAGTGGACGGGGCTTGTGGCGGGGATCGGTCTGGTCGTCCTCTTCGCCCTCGCCTATCGCCTCACGCGGGCGGCCAGCCACCAGCAGAGGACGTAGAGCAAGGGGGCGACGGCGAAGCTCGCCATGTAGGCCACGTTACCGATTGGGTTCGGCTCGAAGATCCCTCGATGGATCAGCAGAAGCGGGAGCAGAGCGATCGGCAGCCGGATTAGCTTGCCACCGCGCCGGATCAGGCCGGCTGCCAGACCGAGGAGAAGGGCCGAACCGATCAGCAGCCCGAGGCGCCCTGTCTTGCCCCACCAGAGAAGGCCCAGGAAGCCGTTGCCGGACGGGCCGATGAAGAAGGCCAGGTTCTGCGCCGGCAGTGCGGTCAGATGCGCCTCCCAGTGGCGATCGTCCACCTGCGTGAACGGCAGGTTGGCCGCGAGGGAGCTCGGCTCGGTCGTCTCAATCTTGATCGACAGATCGCCAAAGCCAGCCCACCGGCTTGCGGGCGCCAGGAGGTAGTCGAAGCGCTGCATCGGCAGGAGCAACTGGCTGTTATCCTGCCCGGCGGCCGAGCGGTACGTCACCAGCAGGTCCTGCAGACCCGGTTGCAGGTCGAGCTGAAAGGACTGCCAGTAGACCCCGGGCTCCTTACGCCAGAGCTTGGCGACGAAGGGCTTGCCGGAGAACGGGTTCAGCCACTCCACCGGTCGAGCGGTCAGGCGATCGACGTCAGCCACGCCCAACTTGTTGCCATCCGTCAGGTTCATGGGAACTGGGACCGCCTTGCCGTTCAGCGCAACCAGGATCTCCGTGGCCCCGCTGGGGACGGCGAAGGCGACCTGACCAGCGGTGGGACCGCCCTGGTTCTCAAGCTGATAGAGGGCGGAGACGACGGCGGTCTGCCCAGCGATGACGAAGCGGAGTTCCTCGCTATGCACCTTAACAGCGGGACCACCGGTCGGCAGGAGCACCCCGCCCGGGGTGCCAAGCCAGGCGCCGACCGGCATCCCGTTGGCGCTTACGGCAGGGGCCAGAAGGGCGAGAAGAAGTAGAGCCAGGATCAAGCGTAGACGATACACAAAGAGTCCTCCCCATGCTGCGCCGGGCGCCCGGACGCCAGCAGTCTCTGGGGAGGACTCTTCGTGCTAGGCGCTCTTCCTTCCTGCCGTCGCCTGCGGCAAGGCCTTCCAGATCGTAGCGAGGATCGCTCCGCCGATGAGGGCGCCCGCTGCGGAGGAGAGCGTGAACGGCAGGATGTAGAAGGTCCAGCCAGCCGATGCCGCCTTGGTATTCCCGAGGAGCGTGACCGCAATCGGGTAGGCGAGGATCGCAGCGATCAGTCCAGTCCCGATCACCTCGCCGACGACGGCGGCGACGGGCGAGCGGAAGCGGCGGACAAGGAGTCCAGCCAGAATGGCGCCAATAACCGAGCC
>DATGYC010000101.1:0-20668 GCA_035298385.1 Symbiobacteriaceae bacterium
ACGACCGGCTTGGTCACGTGCTTCTTGATATACTCCGCGGCCTCCTCCTCCTGGATGCCGCCGATCTCGCCGACCATGACGATCGCCTCGGTCGTCGGATCAGCCTGGAAGAGCTCCAGGGCGTCCACGAAGTTGGTGCCGATCACCCGGTCACCGCCCATGCCAATCACCGTGGTCTGGCCCAGGTTGTTGGTGGTCAGGTTGTAGGCGATCTCATAGGAGAGGGTGCCCGAGCGGGCGACGATGCCCACGGGGCCCGGCTTATAGATATGATTCGGCATAATGCCCATCTTGGCCGAGGCGGACGGGGAGATGATGCCGAAGGTGTTCGGGCCGATCACGCGGCAGCCATTACGCCGGGCGTAGGCCTCGATCTCCATCGTCTCCTGAGTCGGGACGTGCTCGGGGATCAGGACGAGCAGCTCGATGCCGGCGTTGATCGCCTCAAAGGCGGCATCCTTCACGCCCGGAGCCGGAACGAACATGATCGAGGCGTTGGCGCCGCCCTTGGCGACCGCCTCGTGGACGGTGGCGTAGACGGGGACGCCGTGGACCTCCTGGCCAGCCTTGTCAAAGTTGACGCCGCCGACAACCTGCGTGCCGAACGCCAGCATCTGGCCGGTGTGGAACTGGCCCTGGGAGCCGGTGATACCCTGGACAACGACACGGGACTCCTTGTTCAACAGAACGGCCATCGGTTACGCCTCCTTCCCGTAGGCGGCCTTAACGATCGCCTGCGCCGCTTCGCCCATCTCCGTGTAGGCCATGATGCCAGCGCCAGCGAGCATCTCGCGGCCACGGACATCGTTGGTGCCGACCATGCGGACGACGAGCGGAACGTTGATGCCCCTCGACTGCTTCACCTGGATGATCGCCTCAGCAACGAGGTCGCACCGGGTGATGCCGCCGAAGATGTTGACGAAGATGCCCTTCGGGTTGGTCGCCAGGAGGGCGTCGAAGGCCTGGGCCGTCGGCTCAACACCGGAGCCGCCGCCGGCGTCCAGGAAGTTGGCCGGGCGCCCGCCGTAGTAGGAGAGCACATCGAGGGTGCCCATCGCCATGCCGGCGCCGTTGGCCATAACAGCGATGTCGCCCTCAAGCTGCACGAAGGCCAGGCCGATCGCCTTTACCTTCTTCTCCAGCTCGGTCCCTTCCTCGACCACCGGGAACTCCGGATGGCGGAAGAGGGAGTCGTCCTCGACGTTGAAACGGCCGTCAGCGGCGACCAGCTTGGTGCCACCGTTGGTGAGAGCGAGCGGGTTGATCTCAACCAGCTCAGCGTCGTACTTGCGGAAGGCCTGGTACATGCCGGTCAGGACCTTGACGAACTGCTTCGCCAGGTCACCCTTCAGCCCGAGCTGGCGCGCGACCTCGCGAGCCTGGAAGGGCAGAAGGCCGGTGGTGATGTCGACGTGCTGGAAGACGATCTTGTCGTGCTCGACCGACTCGATCTCCACGCCGCCGTAGGCGGAGGCCATGATCAGCGGGAGCTTGGCCACACCGTCGAGCGTGATCGAGACGTAGTACTCGTGCTCGATCGTCAGCTGCGGGTCGACGAGGACCTTGTCCACAATGTAGCCCTTCAGGTTCATGCCCAGGATCTCGGACGCCTTCTGCTTGGCCTCTTCGGGGCTGTTGGCCAGCTTGATGCCGCCAGCCTTACCACGCCCGCCAACGAGAACTTGCGCCTTGATCGCACACGGGCCGATCTTCGCCGCAGCCTCGGCAGCCTGCTCCGGGGTCTCGGCGAGGATGCCGCCGCCGGTCGGAACGCCGAACTCGGCAAGCATGCCCTTCGCCAGGTACTCGTACAGCTTCATCTGCCCACCTCCAACAGAATCGAAGCGGAACTCGCGGCAATTCCCGAGGACCCTGCGAGTTTAGCGCCGCAGGGAATTGCCGCGACGAGGAACAAAAAGAGGACCCGCGGAGGCACCGCGGGCCGTCTCCACCAGGAAATTTTAGCATACTCGAGGGCTATCGTGGTATCTCACATTATGCGAAATTCTGTTGGAACGTTGGATCTTCCCTCTTCATCCAGCTTTGGCTGGTGCGCCATGATCAGCCCGACCAGTTCCACGGCCTCCCGCTCGGCGACCGGATCGCACAGAACCGTCGCCAGTAGGTGGGCGCCCACCGCATGCGAAAGGGCGTCCTCCACGAGTCCTACCTGCAATGAAGAGAGCGCCAAGAGCCGCCGCGCCTCGCACCGCTCGGCGGCTGTGGCGGACGGGGCATAGGCTGCCTTTAAGCCATACTGATGGACGGTGAACCAATCCTGACGGGCCGCTGCTTCTCGAGCCGTTCCCAGGTATGCCACATTACTCATCTGCGCCTGGCCTCCCGCTTCGCCACTGCCTCGACGATGAGATCATTAATCCAGGACTCCAGATCCCACTGCTCGCCAGCGATGGCATAGCAACGGGCCTCATGTAAGGACCGGAGCGCTCTGGGCCAGGCCCGCATCCGGCGGGCCGACCAATACTTGCTAAAGAGTCGCAGAAAGTCAGTCTTCCAGGGCCACCGTGCGGCCATGGCGTCGACCGGAAAGGTCTCGACCAACTCCACAGGAAGGTCGCTCATCAAAACCGAATCCGGCTCTTCCGTGTTGAACGGAAAGAGCTGCTCCATCCGAGATCCCTCCTGCTCAATGACTCTTCGTCTATTAATACGAGTTTTGAGCAGAAAAAGTTCGAACAGAAACTATAAAGATTTTGTAAAGATGCGTTTGTAGACCTGAATGGTCTGTGCGGCAATCTGCGACCAACCGAACCGTTCGGTCAGATCGCGGTTCGCAGCCGCAACCAGACGCCGTTTCAGGGCACCATCCGTGAGAAGCCGCTTCATCTGAATAGCCAGGGAGTGCGGATCGCCCGGATAGACCCGCAGGCCGTTCTGATCATGGGTGACGATCTCGCGCAGGCCGCCGGTCTCGCTGACGATGACGGGGACGCCCGCCGCCATTACCTCCAGCGCGACGATGCCAAACGGCTCATAGAGTGAGGGGACGAGTCCGGCGACGGCGCCCGCTAGGTAGCGATCCCGGTCGACGTCCGTGACCCGGCCGAGGAACTGAACCCGGGCAGCCAGACCGAGTCTGGTCGCCTGCTCCTTCAACTCTGCCTCCATCGGCCCCTTACCGGCGACGAGGAGCCGGACCGTCGGCGGCAGGTGGCTCAGCGCCTCGATGGCGACCTGGACCCCCTTCTCGGGGACCAGGCGCCCGATGAAGAAGAAGTAGGGATCGGGCGATGCCTCTGCGGCGACGACGGTGCCAGGCAGGTCGATCCCGTTGTAGATGACCGTCGGGATCCGCCCGCTGTACCAGGCTACCGCCTTGCCCATCGCCTCGGAGACGGTAATCACTTGGTCAGTCGTCTGCGCAAGGCGGATCTCCTCTTCATGGATCGCCGCCTGGAGATCGGAGTTGATCGAGCCGTTCCGGCCCTGCTCCAGGGCGTGGATCGTGGCGACTAGGGGGACTCGCCAGGCCGCCTTCAGGCCCATCCCAGCCTGACCAGCGAGCCAGTCATGGGCGTGGACCAGGTCGAATGGGCCTGCTTGGTTGGCCCAGGCCAGTGCCTCCTGCTGGAGCGATCGATTCAACTGGTAGACCCAGGCGAGGAAGGAGTCCGTCTCGGGCGGACGGGCGATCCGTCGGACCCGCATGCCGGCGATACGCTCCTCGTCGGGGCGCTCCCCCGGCATGCAGGCGGTCAGGACGGAGACCCGATGACCGAGGCCCACGAGCGCCTTGCCCAGGTCGTGCACGTGGCGCCCGAGCCCGCCCACGTTGTTGGGCGGAAACTCCCACGAGAGCATCAGGATGTGCAGGGCGCCGTCGGGGGGCGTCTTCGGGGCCGTAGCGACTACCGCCTGGGCAATAGGGAGTTTCCAGGTTGGCATCGCGGGTGCTTGCTGATCCAGCGCGGCCCAGAAGCGATCCAGGTGCGTGCGGAACTCGCGCTCGGCCCACTGGACCGCGGTCTGGCCGGTCATGATGAAGGGCAGGTCGGAGGCCTGGGCCAGAAGGAGTGCGCTTCCGGCAGCCTCTAGTACGGGTGGCGATAAGGGGCTGTCCGGCGGGGCGCCCGCCCGCCCCTCCACCACAGCCCAGAAGGCTCGCTCCGCCTTGTGGAGTTCCGGCCAGATCTGGTCATTGGCCGGGCCGACCCAGACCGAGAAGTCGCCCTTCGCCCCCCACGTGGCGGGCGGTACCTGCGCCAGGGGGGGCGCCCATCCCGCCGCCAGCCACTCGTCCGGCGAGGCGACCGCCACCTCGCCCTCGGAGGCGATCAGCCGCCAGACCGCCTCCAGCCAGGCTGGACCCTCGAACCACCAGTGACCAAAGAGCTCCGCATCGAACGGGGCGACGATCGGGCCGGTCCGCTCCTTCAGTCTCTCGACGAAGTGGCGGGCGTGGGCCGCAACCTGAGCCGCTGCCTCAGCGGGGCGGTAGGGCTCCTTCTGCCCCATCAGCCCGGGCCCGTGAGCTGTCACCCGGTAGAACTTCAGCCCGGTGTCAGACCGGACCCAGCCCTCGACCAGGTAGGGCGCTACTTCGTCGAGCGGCAGATCGTAGCCCTGATCCCGGTAGAACTCCCGGTAGGCCGGGTCACCGGGGTAGCCGCCCCGGCTGTCCCAGACCTGACGAGTGACCGCCTGATCTCGCCCGAAGAGGGCGACGCCACCGGGGGTGGTCAGGACGGCGCCCTTGACTGGTGGGTAGGCGGCTCGCACCGCCGCATCATCCGTCAGGGACCAGCGGATGCCGTGGGCCGCGAGCAGGTGATCCAGCCCGGGGGCGTAGGCGCACTCGGGTAGCCAGAGCCCCGCCGGGCGGAAGCCGAAGCGCTGCTCGAAGATCTGCAGGGCGACCTCGATCTGCAGGCGCCGGGTCCGGTCATCGGCCAGGAGCGGCAGGACCGGATGGGTGCCGGCGGCGGTGATCAGTGCGATCGATCCCGCCTGGGCCAGTTGGCCGAAGGGCGTTAGGAGGTCGTTGCCGGACCGGTCGAGCGTCGCCCCGACCTCAAGCAGGCGCTGCCGATGAAACTCGGCCGCTGCCGCCAGATCGCTCCCGGCGAGCCGAGTCGCTTCGCGGGCGCCCAACTCTGCCATCCGCGCGACGTGGGCCCGACAGCGGGCCATCAGGGCCGAATCGCCCAGCATGGCTAGCAGGGGCGCCGAGAGCGAGAGCGTCAGCCGGGGGCGGATCCCCTCCGCCAAGAGCCGCTGGAGCGACCAGAGGAGCGGGATGTAGGTCTCGGTCACCGCCTCGTAGAGCCAGCGCTCCTCCAGGATCTCCGCCCCTGACGGGTTGACGTAGGGCAGGTGTGCGTGCAGAACGAGCATCAGCGTCGGTCCAGTCAAGGGGCGTTCCCTCCTTTACGAGCGATGGTAGAGTTCGGGCGAGCGCCCCTCCCCTTCCCGGGGCAGCCAGGGCGTCTGAACCGGGCCGGCCTCCATGAGGGGGCGGAAGGCGCCCTCCCGTTGCTCCCCGATCGCCACCTCGTAGAGATGGCCGGGTAGGAGGGCGCCGACGTAGATCGAGGTCTGTCCGGCCGGAATCCGTCGTTCTCGTCTGCCCGTGCCGTCCAGGAGCGCAGAGGCGGGGCGCCCGCTCAGGTCCTTTAGTTGCAGGATCAACGAGTGGGCGGTTGGTGGACTCCAATAGATGAAGAGTTCCTGCGCGGAGCGAACCATCACGCCAAGTCGACCGCCGCCCCATTCCGTCACCGCTGCTGACCCGGTCATACCTGGGCCACCTCCTCCAGCGCATCGCGCAGGATCGCTTCGAGCATCTCGGCGGTGGGCGCCTCCCCGTAGACCCGGACGAGCGGCTCGGTCCCGCTGAAGCGGAGGAGCAGCCAGGCCTCCTCGGCCAGCCGGAACTTGTAGCCATCCCGCCGATCGACCGACTGGACCGCCTGGCCGCCGAAGGAGACCGGGGTAGCCGCCTGGAGGGCCGCCTCGATCCGCGCACGGTCACCCTGGTGCAGGTGCAGGTCGATCCGCTTGGCGTGGGGGCGCCCGTACTGGCCGTAGATCTCCTCGAGCACCTGGCCGAGTGGCTTGCCCCAATCGAGCCGCATCTGGGCGAGGAGCAGGTTGGCCAGGATCCCATCCTTCTCCGGGATATGCCCGCCGATCGAGAGGCCGCCGGACTCCTCGCCCGCTAGGAGTACCCCGCCCTCGAGCATCGCCTGGGCGAGGTACTTGAAGCCGACGGGCGTCTCGATCACCGGACAGTTGTGGGCCGCCGCGATCCGGTCGAGCAGATGGGTGGTGGCCAGGGTCCGGACCACCTTCCCGCGCAAGTTTCGCTTGGTCAGCAGGTAGGTCAGCATCAGGGTCAGGACCTGGTTGGCGCTCAGGTAGCCCGCCACGGGGTCGACGCAGCCAAACCGGTCGGCGTCGCCATCGTTGGCGAGGCCGAGGTCGGCCCCGCTCTCCTGCATCGCCTGGATCAGCGGCTGGAGGCCCTCGCCCGTCGGCTCGGGGGTGATGCCGCCGAAGAGGGGGTCTCGCTCCCCGTGCAGGAAGATGGCGGGGCTGAGCGCCGCCATGTAGGGGGCGCCCACGCCGTACATCGCATCATAGGCGAGAGTCAGGCCGCTCGCCTTGAGCCGCTCTAGGTTGACCAGACCGCCCAGGTGCGCCCAGTAGTCGGGAGCCGGATCGAAGATCGGGATGGCGGCCGGGACCCGCCCATCGATCCGCTCCTGCGGCGCCACCTTGTTGGCCACCTCCTGGAGCTCCTGCGTGATCGCTGGGGTGGCTGGTCCGGCATACCAGGGGATGAACTTCATCCCCTGGTAGCGAGGCGGGTTGTGCGAAGCGGTGAACATGATCGCCCCGCCCGCCTTCTGGCGCTGCACGGCGTGAGCCAGGACTGGGGTCGGGGTCGGCTGGTCGGTCACCTGGGCGGTGATCCCCTCCTCGTGAAGGACCTCCCAGGCGATTGCGGCCATCTCTTCGGCGAGGAAGCGGTTGTCGTAGCCGATCAGGCAGGCCTGACCCGGGGCCTCCCGCTTTAGGTAGCGGGCGATCGCCCGGGCCACCGCCCGTACGTTCTGAAAGGTGAAGTCGGCTGCCAAGAGCCCGCGCCATCCATCCGTCCCGAAATGAATTACGCTCACCGCTCGTTCCCCCCGGCTGTCGGTTAGTCGTCCATAGCCACCGGGTCCAGGGCGTGCTGCTCGAGAGCGGTCTCCTGCGTCGCCTGCGCCACCACCTGGCGATAATGCTCGACCAGGGCGCCCGCCTCCTCCGCTGGCTCGTACGTGATGTGTAGCAGCGGTCGGACCGGATCCGGGATCAGGGCGATCCAGCGTCCCTCCTCCTCCACCTTGATCCCATCGACCAGGATCGGCTGCAGGGCGGCGGTAGCATCGGAGAGGAGGCGCATCACCTTCCCCTTCGCCTCCAGGGGGCACTCGAGTTGCTCGGTGGCGACGGCGATGCGCGGTAGATCATCGACCACCTCATCGAGCGGGAGGCCGGAGAGGGCGAGCATCTGCATCAGCCGGGCCGTGGCGAAGATCCCATCCAGGCCCGCGTAGAACTCGGGGAAGATGAAGCCGCCCGATTCGTCGCCGGCGAAGCGGCACTTGGAGGCGGCGGCGGCCTGCATGAGGGCCCGGGCGCCCGTCTTCGTCCGGGAGACCCAGTTCCCGCGGGCGATCTTCTCGATGGCGGCGGTGGCCGTGACCGGGACGGTGACCGCCTGCTTCTTCTGCCCCTCCAGCGCCAGGTGAGCGAAGAGGGCGAGGGCGTGCTGGCCGGAGAGGATCCGCCCCCGATTGTCGACCAAGCGGATCCGCTGGCCGGTCGCATCGAAGAGGACGCCGAAGTCGGCCTTGATCGCCCCGATCGTCGCCACCAGGTCGCGCAGGGCGGCCTCGACCTCGGCCTCCGTCCGGGAGAGGCGGCGCCAGTCGACCCCGGCGTTCAGCGCCAGCTCCTGGCAGCCCAGGTCCCCGATCACAGCCGACATCAGGCCTGCGGCGGCGCCGTGCCCGTAGTCGAAGACGACCTTGAACTGCCGTTTGCGAATCGCCGTCTCGTCGATCTTCTCAAGGAAGCCGGTCCGGTAGAACTCCATCACCTTGGCCGGGTAGCTGACGCGGCCGATCTCCTCGACCGGGACCTTGCGCGTATCCTCGCGGACCATCATCGTCTCGATCTTCCGCTCGGCGGCGGTCTCAATGTCGACGCCGCGGCTGTCCAGCAGCTTGATCGTCACCTGGCCGGGGGAGTGGGGGTTGGCGCCCACGTAGATCCCGCCCTTGGCGCCGAGG
This sequence comes from Symbiobacteriaceae bacterium, assembly GCA_035298385.1. GTDB lineage: Bacteria > Bacillota > Sulfobacillia > Symbiobacteriales > Symbiobacteriaceae > DATGYC01. The sequence continues at coordinate 8,304 of DATGYC010000101.1, forward strand.
GCCCCGACCGCATAGCGTGTCAAGGGAAGGGGTGCGGACTCGAGGTTGTAGACCCGGGCGCCCGCCGAGGCGAGGCCCGCCATGATCGCCCGCTTCAGCATCACCGCCGCCGGGGAGGAGTCGCGGGAGACGCAGGTCGCCTCCCCTTTGGCCATGGTCGAGCCGAAGGCCTCCCCGAGGCGGACCGCCAGTTCGGGCGTGATCTCGATGTTGCCCAGGCCGTTGACGCCGTCGGGACCGAAGGTGACCCGCTGCTGCCGGCTGCCCCAGACGAGGGTCGTGTTGACCTGGGCGCCCGCCTCGACGGTCTTGTTGGGCCAGATCTTGACCCAGGGCTTGACGATGGCGCCCTCGCCGATGTTGGTCTGGTCGCCGATGACGGCGCCCTGCCCGACCGAGGCCCGCTGCCCGATCGCAGCGCCCTTGCCGATGATCGCGGCCCGGACATCCGCCCCCCGCCCGATGTAGGCCTGGTGCTGGGAGACGGAGCGCTTCACCTCGGCCCCGGCGTCGAGGACGGTGTTGGGCCCGAGCACGGAGTACTCGGCCACCCGGGCGCCCGGCCGGATCACCACCCCATCCCCGATGGCACAGGGGCCTTCGAGTTCGGCGGTCGGATCGATCTGAACGTTCCGGCCGAGCCAGACACCCCGCCGGATCTCCTCGCCTGGGATGTCAGCCCGAACCTGCCGGGCGAGGACGTCGTGGTTGGCCTGCAGGTACTGCTCCAGCGAGCCGATGTCACACCAGTAGTCACGGGAGACGTAGCCGTAGAGGGGGCGCCCGGTCTCGAGGAGCAACGGGAAGATATCCTTCGACCAGTCGTAGACCTGGTTCTCCTCCATCAGCTGGAGCACTTCCGGCTCCAGGATGTAGATGCCGGTGTTGATCGTGTCGGAGAAGACCTCGGACCAGGAGGGTTTCTCCAGGAACCGAGTGATCCGCCCGGAGCCGTCCGTGATGACGACGCCGAACTCGAGCGGCTTGTCGACCCGGGTGAGGGCGAGGGTGGCGACCGAGCCCTTCTCCTTGTGGAAGCGAATCAGATCGGTCAGGTCCATATCCGTCAGGGCGTCGCCCGAGATGACGATGAAGGTCTCGTCGAGCAAGTGCTCGGCCAGTTTGACCGAACCGGCGGTGCCGAGGGGCTTGGTCTCGACGGAGTAGTTCATCGCCACCCCGAAGTCGGAGCCGTCGCCGAAGTAGTCCTGGATCACGTCGGGTAGGTATTGGAGTGTGGCGACGATCTCTGTGATGCCGTGCTGCTTGACGAGCCGAACGATGTGCTCCATCACCGGTCGATTGGCGACGGGCACCATCGGCTTAGGGCGATTGACCGTCAACGGACGCAACCGAGTCCCCTCTCCACCAGCCATGACGACAGCTCGCATCGGACCACTCCTCCCTGAGTCGTATTCGTATTCTATCACGCATGAACAGTACGAGAGCGATCGTTTACCGAATCTTTATACTTTGGTTTTCGGATGGTTGGGAAGGCGGTTTAGCGTTTATTAACCGCGGATGACACGGATGACGCCGATACCGAGCGATCCCCTGGGAGAACGAAATAGAGATGATTGAAATTAATTATTTTATGTGTTTTAAATGTATTCATCCGCGTAATCCGCGTAATCCGCGGTTATAAAAAAAGAACCCCATTCACCGAACCCAACTTATCCCATTTACGTATACATATGTGAAGGCTGTACAAAAAGGGGAGGCGCGGCCATGCCCAAGTTTCGCGAAGAACCGGTCGCTTTTGGGGGACCGGGGCTGGAGCCTTGGTGGACGCGCGGGGATAAGGAGGGGGTTTCGACTGCCTATGCGCCCTCCAGCCGGGTCTGGGCCACGATCCAGGGCGGCCTCTTGACCGAGGCCTACTATCCGACCCTGGACCGGCCCCAGCTGCGGGACCTGCAGTTCATCATCAGTGATGGGCAGTCCTTCTGGCTGGACGAACGCCGCCTTCACCAGGAGGTCCGGCGCATCTCCCCCCAGGCACTCGGCTACACCGTCCACGGGGTCGATCCGGAGGGGCGCTTCCGACTCACCAAGGAGATCATCACCGATCCCCATCTACCGGCTATCCTCATGCGTACGCACCTGGAGCCGACCGTAGCCTACCGGGGGGCAATCTCCGAGGACTGGGCGAGTTTAGCCCCGCAGGAGATTGCCTCCCGGAGGGGGGCAATCTCCGAGGACTGTGCGGGTTTAGCGCCCCGGACGGGCGCTATCCGACTCTACGCCCTCTGCGCACCGCACCTGGGCGGGATGGGCTGGCAGAACTCGGGCTTCATCCTCCCGGTCGCCGGGCAGGAGATCCTCGTCGCCTGCCACGGCGGAACTTGGCTGGCCATGGGCGCCTCGCGCCCCTTCACCCGCCTCTCCGTCGGTTACGTCGGCGCCTCTGACGGCTGGACCGACTTTCACCAGCATGGCAAGATGACCTGGGCCTTCGCCCGCGCCGAGGATGGCCACATCGCCCTGCTCGGCGAACTCCAGCCGGATGAGGCGCCCCTGACCCTCGGGCTCGCCTTTGGCGGGGGGCTGCATGCCGCGGTCACGACCCTCTTCCAGGCGCTCGGCATCCCCTGGGCCAAGCAGCGGGAGCGGTTCATGGACCAGTGGACCCGCCCCTTCCGCCGGATTGCGCCGCTACAGCGCCAAGCAGGGGACGGGGGCGCCCTCTACGCCACCTCCGTCTCCCTCCTGCTCGCCCATGAGGACAAGGAGTTCCCCGGGGCGATGATCGCCTCGCTCTCGATCCCCTGGGGCGAAGCGAAGAACTCCCAGTCCGAGGGCGGCTACCACTTTGTCTGGACGCGGGACCTGGTCAACTCGGCGATGGGCCTCCTGGCGGCGGGGAATACTGCCACGCCCCTGCGCGCCCTGATCTACCTGGCCACCTCCCAGCAGTCCGACGGCGGCTTCCCGCAGAACTTCTGGATCGACGGGGCGCCCCACTGGACCGGGATCCAGCTTGACCAGGCCGCCTTCCCGATCCTCCTCGCCTGGCGCCTCTGGCAGGAGCGAGCCCTCGCCGACTTCGATCCCTACCCGATGGTCCTCAAGGCCGCCGCCTTCCTCCTCCGGCACGGCCCCGCCACCGACCAGGAGCGCTGGGAGGAGAACGCCGGCTACTCCCCCTCCACCCTTGCTGCCCAGATCAGCGCCCTGATCTGCGCCGCCTCCTTCGCCTGGGAGCGGGGCGACCCCGGGACCGCCCACTACCTGGAGGCCTACGCCGACTTCCTGGAGCAGCACATCGAGCGCTGGACGGTGACCGATCAGGGCTCGATTCTGCCCAGCGTCCAGCGCCACTTTATCCGGATCAAGCCGGTGGACCCGAAGGACCCCACTCCGAATGAGGACCCAAACGTCGGCACGGTCAGCCTGGCCAACCGCCCGCCCGGGAGCGGCTACGAGTTCCCGGCCAACGAGGTGATCGATGCGGGCTTCCTGGAGCTGGTCCGCTACGGCATCCGCCGGGCGGATGATCCGGTCATCGTGGACTCCGTCAAGGTGGTCGACGCCCTGCTGCGGATTGAGACCCCAGTCGGCCCCTGCTTCCGCCGGTACAACGGCGACGGCTACGGGCAACGGGCGGATGGCGGGCCCTACGTGGGCTGGGGGCAGGGGCGCGCTTGGCCCCTCCTGACCGGCGAGCGGGCCCACTACGAACTGGCCGCTGGGCGCCCCGTCCAGCCCTACCTGCGGGCGCTGGAGGGGTTCGCCTCCCCGACCGGCATGCTGCCCGAGCAGATCTGGGATGAGCAGGAGCGGCCAGAGCAGGGCCTCTACGTCGGCGGCCCCACCGGGGCAGCCACCCCGCTGATGTGGGCGCACGCGGAGTACATCAAGCTCCTCCGGTCGCTCGCGGACGGGCGCCCCTTCGACCTGATCCCCCCGGTCTATCGGCGCTACGTCCTGGACCGCTCCGCCTGCACGCGGATCGAGCTCTGGAAGCCAAACCGCCAACCGCAGACGATCGAGCCGGGCGTTCTGCTCCGGATCCAGGCCGCCGAGCCGTTCCGGCTCCGCTGGACCGGGGATGACTGGAAGCATGCCGCCGAGCTGGACGCGAGCTCGAGCGCTCTTGGTCTGTACTGGGTCGATCTGCCCTACCTGCCGGCGCCGCACCGTTACGCCTTCACCTTCTGGTGGAAGGGACGGTCGGCGTGGGCGGGCAAGGACTACCAGGTTCAGGTGGCCGAGCGGATCGCTCCTGCCGTTCGGCTGTAGCTTCCTTCGCCCGCAGGGGGAAGGGCGCCCCCCGGCAGGCAGGGCCACAACCAAGAAGGAACCCCTCCCGTACTACCGAACGGGAGGGGTTTTCCGGCATGAAGCGGGTTGGCTGTCTGATCGGGCTCCTGCTCTTCCTGGGCGCCGGGGCCGGACTCTTCTACATCTACGCCTCGATGCTGCACCCCGAGTGGCTCTCCGCTCGCCTGCGGGCGGAGTTGGGCGCCCTGCCGGTCCGGGTTGGTCAGGCAGATGAGGCCGCGATCCGGGCCGTCTACGGTCCCCCTGCCTCTGAGCGCAGAGGGCCGAACTCGGTGATGCTCACCTACCCAGGGGTCACCTTCCGCCTAGCGGAGCCGGGCATGAAGCTGCAGTGGGTCGAGGTGACGACCCCCGACCTAACGACCGGACAGGGGCTGCACGTCGGGCACCCATGGCTCGAGCTGATGAGCCGGTACGGCAAGGAGCAGTCGGCCTCCGCCTTCCCGGATAGCCACCGGTACCGGTACCGCTGGGGCCTCCGTTACACCCTCGACTTCTTCGTCGACAGCCGCGGGCAGATCACCAAGTATCAGTTTTGGCAGGCCTAACATTCATCCCCCTTACCAAAGCGGTGAGGGGGATGCGACTTTATTGGGAAAACTACGCAGACCTTTGGATCCCGGAGGGCTGCCATGTTAGCCAAGTCCAGACCCCACATCCAGGTCGCCGCCTGGATCCTCCTCCTCCTGCTCGCCCTCCAGTTCTCCCTCGGGCGGGTGATCCCGTCGACGTGGGTCTACCACTACCGGGTCGACTTTGAGACCGTCAAGTCGAACGTGCCGCTTGGGCTACACCGAGCGGTGGAGCTGATCGCCAAGGAGGTCCGGCAGGCCCCAGGGCGCGACTATGTGATCCTGCTTGGCGACTCGATCGCCTACAGCGGGCCGGGGGCGCCCACCCAGACGATCGCCTACTACCTGGAGGAGTGGGGCCGCGTCCAGGGGCGCCCCTGGCGGGTCTACAACCTGGGCGAGCCCGCGATGAAGGCCGGCGATGTCTACGCCCTTCTGCTCCTGCTCAAGGAGCACGACATCCCGCTCCGGCGCATCGTCGTCAACCTGACCTACTTCCAGTTCAGCCCCCACCCACCGGGGGAGTCCTGGGTGCGCTGGCTGGGGGACGACCTGAGGCGGCTCGACTCGGCCGCCTGGCGGGAGGCGCACGGCCAGGAGAACCCGCGCAACTCGCCGCTCGAGCAACTCGCCGACCGGCTTCTGGAGCCGTTCGCCCTCTACCGCTACCGAGACCTCTTAAGGGCCCGCCTTCTGACCGCCGCCAGGCTCCAGGAGAGCACAGAGGTGCTGGACGTCCGCCCCTGGACCGAGAAGCCCTACCTGCGTGAGCTCATGCAGGAGCCGATCTACCAACGTTTCGTCGCCCCAGCCCCGTTCGCCATGGATCAGTCGAACCCCGCCGCCCTACTCTGGCGGCGCATCTTGGCGCTCACGAGGGACGCCCAACTCCTCGTCTTCTTCAGCCCGGTCAATCAGGGGCTGATGGCGCCCTGGGTCAGCGATCCGGGCTACCGCGCCAACCTGGCCCGGATCGACGCCTTCTTCGCACCGGCGGGCGAGCGCTACATCAATTGGGCGAGTGGCGTTCCAGCCGCACTCTTCGTCGACCACGTACACCTGACCCCGGAAGGATACCGGCTGCTGGCGACGATCATTGGTGAGCGACTACTTGGCAAGAGCAGCAATTCTAAAACCACCTCTCCGATCGCTACGTCTCATGATAGGATGGTTCTAATTAGGTAGTTTTCTAACACGCTTCTTATTTGGGGTGAAGACTCTGCTAGCCACAAGAATTCAGGTGCGCCGTGACGCCCGCTGGACCGTCGGGTTCGTCCTGCTCTTCTGCGTCATCCTGCAGGTGACGATTGGGCGCCTCATCCCGGTCGAATGGCTCTATCACTATCGTGTCGACTATGAGTCCGTAAAGGGAAATATGGCCGCTGGGCTCCATGCGGCGATCGAGCGGATCGATGCTGAGATCCGGGCCAACCCCAACCAGGAGTACGTGATCCTGCTGGGCGACTCGGTCACCTACAGCGGCCCGGGCGGGCCGGAGCAGTCGATCGGCTACTACCTAGAGCAGTGGAGCCGGGGGGCAACCGCCGAGGACCGTGCGGGGTTAGCTCCGCAGGAGGTTGCCCCCCGGAAGGACCAGGGGCGCCCGGTCAAGGTCTATAACCTGGCCGAGCCGGGCATGATGGCCGGTGACATCTACACCGTCCTCCTCATGCTCCAGGAGAAGCAGATTCCGCTAAAGAAGGTCGCCCTCAACCTGATCTACGCCGGCTTCCCGGCGCGTGGACCGGGCCAGCCTTACTTCGGCTGGCTGGGCGAGGAGCTCCACCGCCTGGATCGCACCGCCTGGGCGAAGGCCGGTGGTCTGGAGAGTCAGCGGCCGGACTGGACCAAGCGCTTCCGCCAGACCATCCTGAGTCCACTTAGCATCTGGGCGTACCGCGACGTGCTCCGCGCGCGCCTCCTCTCGCCGTTCGGCCTGGGCGCCGCCAAAGAGGTAACTGACGTCCGTCCCTGGACCGAGAAGCCGACGCTCAAGGAGCTGATGCGGCAGCCGCTCTACCAGACGGTCGTCGATCCCCGCCCGCTCGACCTGACGGATGCGAACCCGAACGTCTACCTCTGGAACCGAATGCTGGATCGCCTGCATGAAGCCGGCGCCGATGTCTTCGTCTACTTCAGCCCGGTCAACCAGGGGCTGATGGGCGAATGGACAAAGGATCCGGGTTACCAGGCGAACGTGAAGCAGATCGATGGGCTCTTTAGCCAAAAGCCGATTCGGTACGTCAACTTAGAGTCCGGCTTCATGCCAGACTCGCTCTTCACGGACCACCTGCACCTGATCCCTGAGGGGTACCAGAGGCTCGCCGGGGCGATCGGCCAAGCATTCCTAAGCCACTAGGAGGGAGGGACCCAGATGCTGTTTCACAGCCCCGAGTTTATCCTGCTCGTCCTTGCCACTCTGGCCCTCTACCTGGCGATGCCAAAGGCGCGCCTGGCGATCCTGGCGGTGGCCAACGCTCTCTTCTATGCGGTCTCTGGCTGGGAGTACCTGATCCTCTTCGTTGCGATGACCGCCATCACCCACTACGCCGCCCTCCAAGTGGACAAGCCTTGGGCTCGGCTCGCCCTCTGGGGCGCCATCGTCGCCAATCTGGCAAACCTCTTCATCTTCAAGTACGCCGGCTTCGTGGCGACCAACGTCGCCCGGATGGCGGCGATCGGGATCGACCCGAAGCTCTGGCATCTGATCCTGCCAGCGGGCATCTCGTTCTACACCTTCCAGCACATCGCCTACGTGATCGACGTCCACAGAGGCGACTCGCCCAAGGCGAAGAGCCTGGTCGAGTTCTGGGTCTTCCTCTCCTTCTTCGCCCACCTGATCGCGGGTCCGATCATGCGCGGCCGCGACTTCCTGCCCCAGATCCAGACGATTGAGGAGCGCCGCGTCACCGTGGAGCGCTTCCGGTACGGCCTCTACCTCTTCGCCCTCGGCATGGCCAAGAAGGTTCTGGTAGCAGACATGCTCTCGCCCCGCACCGACAACTTCTTCGTGGGCTGGGCTGCCCTCAACGGCATGGAGGCCTGGATTGCGGGCTGGCTCTTCGCCTTCCAGATCTACTTCGACTTCTCGGCCTACAGTGAGATGGCGCTGGGCATCGGCTATCTCTTTGACTTTGAGCTGACCGTTAACTTCAAGACGCCCTACCTCTCGCCGAACCCAACGGAGTTCTGGAAGCGGTGGCACATCACCCTCTCCTCCTGGATTCGGGACTTCATCTACATCCCGCTCGGCGGCAGCCGGAAGGGCGAGGGGCGCGCCTATCTCAACCTGGTGCTCGCCATGGCGATCTCGGGACTTTGGCACGGCGCCGCCTGGACCTTCATCGCCTGGGGCATCTTCCATGGGCTGCTCTCGGCGGGGCACAAGCTCTGGGTCCGGTACGTGGTGAAGCCGCTCCCCTGGTGGCCGAAGGGCTGGGGGATGCGCTGGCTCTCGATCTTCTTGATGTTCCAGGCGACGACGATCGGCTGGATCTTCTTCCGGGCGGACGGGATGACCTCGGCCATGGCTCTGATCAAGAAGATGTTCCAGCCGTCCAGCTTCCAGGTCACGCCCCTGGCGACCAAGTACCTGCCGATCATCCTCGTCCTGGCGGTGCTCCACTGGATCGAGTACGCCCTGCGGGCTCGCGGTGAGGCGGTCGCCGAGGGGTGGCGCCGGTGGGTGCCGACCCCGTTGCGGGCGCTGGCCTACACAGCGGTGGGCGCCCTGCTCCTGATCATGACGAACATCGACCAGTCGACGTTTATCTACTTCCGGTTCTAGTTGGGACGTGTCTACAAAAACGAGGGGCGCCCCCTGCAGGGCGCCCCTTCCCTATGTGTTCGCTTACTCGCCAGCCTCCGGCTTCTTCGGCTGCACCATCGCATCCGACTTGACCCACTGGGACTGGCCCTGGTAGTACTGGTCACCGCCGCTCGCATCATGGATGCAGATCGTCGGGAAATCCTTGACCACCAGGCGCCGGATCGCCTCGGCGCCCAGGTCCTCATAGGCGATCACCTCGGCCGCCTCGATCGTGCGGGCGAGGAGCGCACCGGCGCCACCGGTCGAGACCAGGTAGAGCGAGCCGAACTTCACCAGCGCCGCCTTCACCTCATCGCCGCGGTAGCCCTTGCCGATCACGGCCTTGACGCCCCGGCTGAGCATCTCCGGCGTGAACTTGTCCATCCGGTACGAGGTGGTCGGGCCGGCCGAACCGATCACCTGGCCCTCCTTGGGCGGGGTCGGGCCGACGTAGTAGATCACGGCGCCCTCAGGGTTGAAGGCCAGGGTCTTACCCGCCGCCAGATCCTCAACCATCCGCTTGTGGGCCGCATCGCGAGCCGTGTAGATCTCACCGGAGAGATAGACCTCGTCGCCAGCCTTGACCGTCGCAACCTGCTCGGGCGTGAGCGGCGTCGTCAGATAGACCTTAGCCATTAGAGGAGAGCCTCCTTGTGGCGGTGCGAGTGGCACTCAATGTTGACCGCGACGGGCAGGGCGGTAATATGGCAGCCAAACGCCTCGATATGGACGCCGAAGGCGGTCTGAGTACCGCCAAGGCCCATCGGGCCGACGCCCAGCTTGTTGATCTCCGCCATCAGTTCCTGCTCACGGGCCGCCCACTCCGGGTCCGGGTTGGGGGCGCCCGTGTGGCGCAGGAGCGACTTCTTCGCCAGCATGGCCACCTTGTCAAAGTTGCCGCCAATGCCGACGCCGACGAGCAGCGGCGGGCAGGCGTTCGGACCGGCCGCAGCGACCGTCTCGACGATGAACTTCTTGGCGCCCTCCCAGCCAGCCGACGGGGGGAGCATCTTGAGCTGGCTCATGTTCTCCGAGCCGCCGCCCTTGCAGTCAACGATGATCTTGACCTTGTCGCCAGGGACGATCTCCGTGTAGATCATCGCTGGGGTGTTGTCCTTGGTGTTGACCCGCTTGATCGGGTCGTTCAGCATCGACATCCGGAGGTAGCCTTCCTTGTAGCCCTTGGCCACGCCGGCGTTGATCGCCTCGTTCAGGGCGCCACCCACCAGGTGAACCTCCTGACCGACCTCAACGAAGATGAGGGCGACGCCGGTATCCTGGCACATCGGGACACGCTCGGTCTCTGCGATCGTGTAGTTCTCCTGAATCTGGCACATGACGGCCTGGCCGACGGGCGCCTCCTCAAGCGAGATCAGAAGGCCAAGCGCTTGCTTGACATCATCCGACAGCTTGTAGTTGGCTTCTTGGACGAGGCGGGCAATGGTTTCAGTGATCTGGTCGACGTGCAGTTCCCGCAAGGTGGGACCCTCCTTGGATGGGAGAATGGGACCGGGAGAAGCGTGGCCTCTAGGCGGAGCCGGACGTTGGGGCAGGGGCCTATGGGCAGCGGAGTCCGAGCGGCTCCCTAGAAGGTCTCGTAGGCGTGCGGCACGATCGGGCGGGGTGCCTCCGGCGGCTCCACCGTCAGTTCGCCCTCCAGGACAGCCTGACCGGTCTGATCGACCTGGCGGTACTGGAGCACGACCTGGTTCTGGGGCGCCCGGATCTCCGTGATCGCCATCTCGGCAGTGATCTGGTCGCCCACCCGGGGCGCCTTCAGCAGCCGATAGCTGTGGGCGAGGGTCAGCGAGCCCGGCCCGGGCAGAGCCGAGGCGACGGCGCCCATCGCAAAGCCGGCCAGCATGTTGGCCGGAACGATCGGAGACTCCCACTTCGTCCGTCCGGCCCAGTGGGTGTCGACGTAGAGCGGGTTCAGATCCCCGGCCAGCGACATGTACTGGAGGACGTCCTGCTTGGTGATCGTACGGGTGAACGAGGCGCGCTCGCCGACCGTCAACTCCGCAATGGTCCGGCCAATCTCGGTTCGGAATAGGCTCATCCAACCGACCCCCTGTGCCTGAAGATCGAGGCGGGAGAGGCCCGCCGCGAGCCCCCTGCCGCATTCGCCCCAATTATAACACACAATGTGAATAATAGGTTTGAAACCCGAAAGAGATTCGGGGCGCGCGTCCGATAGAAAGCGGGTCAGGATACGCTCCTGACCCGCTTCGTTATGACGAGGAAGCTAGAACGTTTTGGAGCTCCTCTCCCTCCAGCGACTCTTGCGCTAGCAGGCGCTCGGTTAGGCGCTCTAGGGCGCCCCGGTTCGCCTCAAGGATCCCCCTGGCCCGCCCGTGCGCCCGCTCGACCAACTGCTTCACCTGGCCATCTACCTGGCGAATCGTCCGCTCGGCGGTCGGGAGGCCACTCTCGCCACCAAACAAGACCGGCCCCAGGGCGGACATCCCCCACTCGGCGACCATCCGGCGGGCGATCTTGGTCGCCTGCTCCAGGTCGTCTGCGGCACCGGTCGATCCCTCGCCCCAGATCAGCTCCTCCGCCGCCCTACCGCCCAGATGAACGGCGAGCCGGTCGAGCAGGTGCGCCTCGGTGTAGAGCATCCGATCCTCCTGCGGCTGGAACAAGGTATAGCCGTGGCGGCGCCCGCGCGGCAGGAGGGAGATCTTGGCGACCGGATCGGCGCCCGGCAAGTGATGGGCAATGAGTGCGTGCCCCGCCTCATGAACGGCGATCCGCTCCCGCTCCAGCGAGCTGACCGCCACCTGGCGCTGCGGCCCACCGGTCACGACCCGCTCATAGGCCTGCAGGAGCTGGCTCATCCCGATCGCCTCGTGGCGATGGCGGGCGGTCAGCAGGGCGGCCTCGTTGAGCAGGTTGGCCAGATCGGCGCCCGTAAAGCCGACGGTCAGGGCGGCGACCCGGCTCAGATCGGCATCGGGCGCCAGGGGCTTCTGGCGGGCATGGACCTGCAGGATCGCCTCCCGCCCCCGCCGATCGGGCGGGTCGACGATGATTTGGCGGTCAAAACGGCCCGGCCGCAGGATGGCCGGGTCTAGCGTATCGATCCGGTTCGTGGCGGCCATCACGATGATCCCGCCATCGGTGGCGAAGCCGTCCATCTCAACCAGGAGCTGGTTAAGCGTCTGCTCCCGCTCCTCCACCCCGCCCCCAGCGCTCTGCCCGCGCCGCCGGGCGACGGCGTCGATCTCATCGATGAAGATGACACAGGGCGCCGAGCGTCGGGCCTTGGTGAAAAGGTCGCGCACACGGGAGGCACCTACCCCGGCGAAGATCTCGACGAAGTCGGAGCCGGCCGCACTGAAGAAGGAGACCCCAGCCTCCCCGGCCACGGCCTTGGCGAGCAGCGTCTTGCCGGTCCCCGGCGGCCCGGAGAGGATGATGCCGCGCGGGATCCGGGCGCCCAACTCCTCATAGCGGGCCGGGTGGCGGAGGAAGTCGATCACCTCGGCTAGCTCTTCCTTCACCTCGGCCAGACCGGCCACATCCTCAAGCGTGACCGACCGCTCGCCCGGCTGGACCAACTGGGCCTGGCTCTGCCCGAAGGAGAAGGCCTGGCCAGCGCTATCTTCACCGCCAGGCTGGGCGAAGAGCCAGAGCAGAACGCCCAGGAGCAAGATGGGCAGGAGGAAGGTGAAGAGGACGGCTGTCGCCTTCGTGGA
>DATGYC010000102.1:0-12824 GCA_035298385.1 Symbiobacteriaceae bacterium
GTACACCGGGCAGCGGGTGGTACGCCAGGGCAAGATCGTGATGGGTGCTGGGGTCTCGGCTGGCATCGATATGGCGCTGACCCTGGTCGATGCGCTAGCAGGGCGCGAGACGGCGGAGTCGATCCAGCTCGTGATCGAGTACGATCCGCAGCCGCCCTTTGATGCGGGGGCGCCGCAGAAGGCTTCGCGGGCGGTGCTGAAGCTGGCGAAGGGGCAGCTGGTTAAGGAGCCCTGAAGGGCCGCGAGTTGGCTGCTGGGGCAACTCGTGCGGCGAGGAGTGCGCCGGTACCTTAGTTGACGCCGCCTGAACGTACAAACTATACTGAGAGCTAGACGGGTCAGGACCACGGCGCCCCCGATCTCGTGATCGAGATCCTGTCGCCCTCCAATCTCAAGCGGGACCTCGAGGAGAAGCGGCAGATCTACAGTACATACGGCGTACACGAGTACTGGATCGTCGACCCCGAGGCCAAGAGCGTAGCGATCTTGACCCAGCAGGGCGCCGGCCTGGAGAGCTGGCAGCGCTTTGCTGCCAACGCTGCACTCAGTTCCCCCTTACTCCCCGGACTACAGATCGAATTGACCGATATCTTCCCGGCATAGCCACAGGGCGCCCAGCAAGGGGCGCCCTTTCTTTTTGCAAGTTCCTGTTGACAGGCTATACAAACCTGCATAGAATAGGTTCAATTTACCTCTACCAGAGGTAGAGCCCCACAGCGAAGGGAGGCACCGCCCGTGGCCATCATCGAAGTCAAGCAGCTCCAGAAGTCCTTTAAGCTCCCAGTCCGTCCCGAGGGCGGCATGGCTCGCCTCCGCAGCCTCTTCCGCTCCCAATACCAGACCCATGAGGCCGTCAAGGCGATCTCCTTTGCCGTTCAAGAGGGCGAAGCCCTCGCCTTCATCGGCCCGAACGGCGCCGGCAAGTCGACCACCATCAAGATGCTGACCGGTATCCTCCACCCCACCGCGGGCGAGGCGACCGTTATGGGCCTCACCCCCTGGAAACAGCGCCAGCAGCTCGCCTTCCAGATCGGTTCGGTCTTCGGCCAGAAGTCGCAGCTCTGGCTCCATCTGCCCCCGCTCGACACCTTCAACCTGCTGGCGCGGATCTACGAACTGGACTGGTCCAGCTACCTGCAGCGCCGCTCGGAGCTGATCGAGCTCTTCGAACTGGACTCCTTCCTGCACACCCCGGCCCGCAAGCTCTCGCTCGGCCAGCGGATGCGCTGTGAGATCGCCGCCTCGCTCCTGCACAAGCCCCGCATCATCTTCCTCGATGAGCCGACGATCGGCCTCGATCCGGTCGCCAAGGCGGCGATTCGAGACCTGATCCGGCGGGCGAACCGCGAGGATGGGGTGACGGTCTTCCTGACCTCGCACGATGCGGGCGACATCGAGTCGCTCTGCAAGCGGGTGATCATCATCAATGAGGGCCAGGTCGTGATGGACGACTCGGTCAATGAGATGCGCCGCTCCTTCATGCAGAAGCGCGAGGTCTCGCTGAAGCTGGGCGTCGCCTTTGATGGCGCCTTCACCATGACGGGCGTGGAGGTGCTGAAGGCGAAGGGCTACGGCCTGAAGCTGGCCGTCGACACCCAGCAGGTCGGCATCGATGTCGTCCTCTCGACCCTGCTACAGCGCTACCCGGTCCAGGATGTGACGATCGAGTATGAGCCGCTGGAGGATGTGATCGCGGCGATCTACCGCGGGAGGGGTGAGGGCCGATGGGCAGTCGGCAAGTAGCCCTCAAGTACGCAGCGGTAGGCGCCACCCAGGTCCGCTCCCGCTGGACCTACGTCGGGGAGCGGCTGCTCTCCAACCTCTTCTTGGCCGTTATCATCTACGTCTTTGTCCAGCTCTGGCGGGCGACCTACAGCGGGACGGGCGCCAGCATCGATGGCCTGACCCTGCCGCAGATGATCTGGTACTTCGTCGCCACGGAGGCGATCCAGTTCTCAATGCCCCGGGTGCATTCGCTAATCGAGACGGAGGTCCGCAATGGCGACCTGGCGCTGCGGCTGAACAAGCCGTACCAGTACCTCGGCTTTCACGTGGCCGCCTTCTTGGGTGACGGCGTGGTGCAACTGGCGGCCGCCCTTCCGGTGGCGGCAGCGGTGGCGCTCCTGACCGTTGGCCCGATCGCGGTGCCGCTCTATGCGATCCCGGTCCTACTCTTCGTCTGGGTGACGACGCTGCTGTTGCACTTCGCCTGGGCAGCGATGATCGGCCTCTGCGCCTTCTGGTTGGAGGATGTCTCTGGCGTCTACTTGATCCTCGACAAGTTCAAGTGGGTGATGGGCGGCTTCATGATGCCGATCGCCCTCTTTCCGGACTGGTTGCAGCGGATCGCCGGGAGCCTGCCGTTCAAGTATATGTTCGGTGAGCCGGCCCGCCTGATGGTGCAGTTCAGTTGGGCGAAGGTGGGGGCGCTCCTCTCTGGGCAGGCCCTCTGGCTTGTGATCATGTTCGCCCTCTTGTACGGCGTCTATCGCCTGGGCGTGAGGAGGGTTGACTCCAATGGCGGGTAGCAAGTTCTTCGGCTTCATCGGTGGCTACTGGAGGGCCAACTGGGCCGCGGCCATGGAGTATCGGGCCTCCTTCCTGATGCAGTTCTTCGGCATGTTCCTCAACGATGGGATCTGGGTCCTCTTCTGGTCGCTCTACTTTACCCGCTTCCCGATGGTGAAGGGCTGGACCCTGCAGGACCTGATCATGCTCTGGTCGATCGTGACCGCCTCCTTTGGTCTCGCCTTTGGCGTCTTTTACAACGCCGCCCGACTGCCGGAGTTGGTGGTGCAGGGACAGCTTGACTACTATCTGGCGCTGCCGAAGCCGGTCTTGCTGCATCTGTTGGTCAGCCAGTTCCGCTTCTTGAACCTGGGCGACGCCCTCTTCGGGCCGCTGCTGCTGCTCTTCTTTGCGAAGCTGACGCTGGTGAAGCTCCTGCTCTACATCTTGGTGGTGCTCTGCGGTACCTTCATCTTCCTCGGCTTTGCGGTGACGGTTGGCTCGCTCGTCTTCTTCCTGGGGCAGGCGGAGGGGCTGGCGGGGAACCTGGTGGGGGTGCTGGTCCACTTCGCGACCTATCCGACGGGGATCTTCAGCAAGGGTGTCCGGGTCCTGCTCTTTACGCTGATCCCGGCGGGCCTTGTGGCGACGCTTCCCGTGCAGATTCTGCGCGACTTCAACTGGGGCGATCTCGGCCTCTTGGTTGTGGGGGCGGTGGGCTTTGCGTCGCTGGGCGCCCTGCTCTTCACGCTGGGCCTGCGGCGGTATGAGTCCGGCAACCTCATGATGATGCGGCAATAGGGAGAGAGCGGCGTGCCTTTCTGGGAGAGGCACGCCGCTCCTGGTTTTGACGGCGCCAGTCTGTGCGTATCCCTTTGCAGAGGACGAGAAGGGGGTACAAGAGGCAGATGGCGCACGAAGCGACGGAAGCGAAGCTGCGGGAGGGCTGGTTCTGGGCCGCCGTCTTCCGGGATCACGCCACCTTCATCCATGACCGGTTGGCGCCGGATGCCGGGGAGGCGATTCGCTGGGCGAAGGCGTTCCGTGAGCGTTTTACGGCCCGGACGGAGGAGGCATCTGCCCTAGCGGGCCAGGCTGGCATCGCAGGACCGGCGGGCTCCTTCGCCCGGCCGAGCGGTCCGGGTCTTCTCCGCTTTGGTGGCCATGAACTGGGTCATTATGAGCAGGCGACGGAGCGGCTGGTGGCGCCCCTGGTCAATGAGATCGCGGAGTTCATGGAGTACAAGCGCTGTCTGGTGGAGTTGAAGCTGGACTGCGCCATCAAGCTGGCGCTTGGTCCTGGCCTCCTCCAGCACATGGTGAACGAGGCCGATGAGGCGATTCTGGCGCTGAACGGGATGCGGGAGGAGCTGTTTCCCGATCCGGCGAGTCGAGCGATGCACACCCACCTGGTCTGGCTACCGGACTCCGCGGGCCACGCCGCCGCCCTGGATAACGATCTGGACGGGAGCGAGAAGCTCTTGAAGGGCCGGGCTCGGGAGTTCCAGCAGATCTTCGAGGGGATGCAGCTGAAGGCGACGGAGCTCGCCACAATGTTGCAGGTGCGGCCGCGCATGGTGGGCGCCCTCCGTCGCCTGAACGTCGATGCGCTGATCCAGGTCGGGCTCTTCCGCTCCTTCCTGGCGGAGCTGCGGGAGCATACGGCGGAGTGCGAGGTGCTGGGGAACCTGGTCCCCCTCTTCGCGGACCACATGCTACGGGAGGAGCTCTACTACATGGAGCAGATCAAGGCGATCCAAGGCTAAGACGGAGCCCTCCCTGGATAGGGAGGGCCGTTTCGTCTCTAGACGCAAGCGACGGTGTAGAGGTGGTTGCGGCCCAGGGCGCCCCGCTTGACGAGTCGGCGGAACTTCGACAGGCTAAGCTCCACCTGCTCGAGCTCGGCATCCTCGCCCTCCCAGGCGATCCCGAGTTGAAGCCGCTTGATCGGCTGCGCGGCGAGGGCGCTAAGCAGGAAGGAGAGGTCGCTCATGGCCGAGCGCCGCCATCCGCGTGGCCTCTCGATCGCCAGGCCGCAGGAGCAGCCGGTCTCTCGGTCTCCCAGATGGATTGCGAGGTGATCTGGCGCCGCGGGGGCCGCTTCGCTGAACGGCGGCTGATCCTCCCAGTTGACGCGGACCCGGCGGGTGGTGGATGCCCAGCCCTCAATCGTCGCCCGTGCCCGCCCTAGATTCTCACCCGTAAGGACCAGACCAACCTTCAGACACACGGCCCATCCCTCCTAAAGTCAAAGTCCCTCCCTGGTCGTCCAGGGAGGGACTGCCTATTCAGCTTACTGGGTTACTGTGCGGAACTTGCCTATTGCGTCACTGTCCAGTGTCGTGAAGGCGACCAACTCCGCGGCGAACCTGTCGGGCTCTCGCGTGATCACCCGGTGGTCTGCCTTTGGGTGGAGCCAGAGCAGCGCCTGCGGAAGTCTGGCCTGAAGCTGCCGCGCGTAGGGGAGGAGCCAGCGGTCCTTCGCACCGTTGACTAGGAGGACGGGCGCCCGGATCTGCGGTGCAAAGGTGAGTGGGTCCCAGCGACGGATCTCGTGAAAGAAGGCAGTAAGGGCGGTTGGTGCCACGCTCAGCGCGTGGGGGAGGACCAACTGGTAGTGCGCTCGGTCCACGTAGTTAGTCCGCAGGATCTGCTTGCCGATCCAGGCTGACAGCCCAAGCCGCAGGAGCAGCTCACCGCCCCGCACCTTGAGCGCGATGTCGGGGGTGGTGGCAGGGGTTGGGACGCTCACCCCGACGACGCCCGCCCAGCGGTGGGGCGCCCTACTAGCGGCCAGAAGGGCGATCGTTGCAGCGGAGGAGTACCCGACAAGGATGGGGGCGAGGGGATCGGGCGGGGCAGGCAGGTTCAGGTGATCGGCTAGTTCGGCGAGCTGGTCCGCTACGGGGGCGTAGCTCCAGGGGTGCTCGCGTCCGCCGCTTCGCCCGTGGCCGGGCAGGTCGAGCGTGATCGCCTGAAAGCGGCCAGCCAGCCGGTCCAGGATCGGCCGCCAGTAGAGACCGGAGAGTCCGGGCGGGTGGAGGAAGAGGAGGGGGCGCCCGTCGCCCTCTTGCTCAAAGTAGAGTTGCTGATGGTATGGCATGTCCTTAGTATGAGCAGACGGCAGGGCGCCCATCGGGGAGGGCGCCCTGCCGTTTCGTGGATAGGACTTTGGTCCCATTTTGTAAAAAAGCACACAAAAACGCAACTGAACGAGAGGAAATTAGTTTGTGTCGTCGAAAGGGGGTTTCTAGTGGAGGAAAGTGGGGGAAAGTGGAGGAACATCCCTTGGCTTGATTCAGTTTCCGAGGACAGTGCGAGTTTAGTCCCGCAGGGAACTGAAGCAAGTCTAGGTGGGCTTCAGTGGAGGGGGTTGGAAGAGCATGTTCATGGGTGAGTATCAGCACTCGGTCGATGGCAAGGGACGCTTGATCATCCCAGCCAAGCTCCGCGAGGGGCTGGGCGAGCGTTTTGTTGCCACGAAGGGGCTGGAGAACGCCCTCTTCCTCTTCCCGCCCGCGGAGTGGGAGCGCTTTGGCGAGAAGCTGCGCGCCCTACCGATGGCCTCCGGTGCCGCCCGTGCCTTCACTCGCCTCTTCTTCTCGGGTGCGACCGATTGTGAGGTCGATCCCCAGGGGCGCATCCTCCTCCCAAGCAACCTGCGCGACTTCGCCTCTATCGAGAAGGACGTCGTGATTGTGGGCGTCCAGAGCCGGGTTGAGATTTGGGCCAAGGAGCGGTGGGAAGAGTACTGCCAGCAGGCCGAGGCCGACTTCGCCGAGACGGCGGAGAAGCTCCTCGATTTCTAACCACCAGCATCGATCGCGAGGTAAACGCCCGTGGAGTTCCATCACGTACCAGTTCTGTTCCAGGAGACCTTGGATCTGCTGGCGATCAAGCCAGATGGTGTCTATGTCGATTGCACCCTGGGCGGCGCGGGTCACTCTGCCGCCATTGCTGAGCGGCTTGGCCCGAATGGCCGGCTGATCGGCCTTGACCAGGATGAGAACGCCCTGAAGGCAGCGGGGGAACGCCTCGCCCGCTTCGGTGAGCGCGTCCAGACGGTCAAGACCAACTTCGCCTTCATCGCCGACGTCATCGCCCGCCTTGGCTTCCCGGGTGTTGACGGGGTGCTGATGGATATAGGCGTCTCCTCGCATCAGCTTGATGAGGGGGAGCGCGGCTTCTCCTTCCACCAGGATGCACCACTCGATATGCGGATGGACCGGTCGAACCCGGTCAGTGCCGAGACGGTGGTGAATGAGTGGTCCGAGGCCGAGATCGCCCGGATCCTCTGGGAGTATGGGGAAGAGCGCTGGTCCAAGCGTATCGCTCAGTTCATCGTGCAGCGGCGGGCGGAACAGCCCCTGCAGACGACGAACGACCTTGTCGACGCAATCAAAGCAGCGATCCCGGCCGCTGCCCGGCGGGAGGGGGGCCATCCGGCCCGACGCTCCTTCCAGGCGATCCGGATCGCGGTCAATGACGAACTGGGAGTCTTGGAGCAGGGGCTCGAGGGCGCCCTGCAGGTCCTGAACCCTGGTGGCCGCTTGGCGGTGATCACCTTCCACTCGCTGGAGGACCGGATCGTCAAGCAGCGCTTCCAGAGCTGGGTCAACCCCTGTACCTGCCCCCCGACCCTGCCGGTCTGCGCCTGTGGCAAGCAGCCGCTGGCGGAGCATGTGACCCGCAAACCCGTCGTCGCCTCGGCGGCGGAGTTGGAAGAGAACCCGCGCGCTCGTAGTGCTAAGCTTCGTGTCATCGTCAAGCGCTAGTCGCACCTTAATAAATTGCGGAGCGTCCCCCTGACGCTCACTGGAGGCGGTCCCGATGGCCCTACCACAGTTGGCCTTACCAAGGCCCCAGGAGCCAGTAAGAACACCAAGACATACCCCACGTCCGGTGCCCCAGAAGAAGAGGCCGCCCTTTGGCCGCATCTTCGTTGGCGGTCTGGCGTGGCTTGCCCTGATGGGCTCAGCCTTCCTCCTGGTTGAGCGGCAGACAGCGATTCAGCGCGAGCTAGACAAGATGACAAAGCTAACGGCTCAGGAGCAGCTCCTCGATCAGGAGACCCGCGAGGCGGTTGGCCGTAAGGTCACCGAGACCTCGGTAGGCGAGATTGAGGCTTGGGCGACGGCGCATGGCATGGTGCGCCCCACGGCGGTCAAGGCGCTGGAGGCGGACCCGAAGGCCGTAGTCAACCGCCCACAGTCGGAGGCGAAGCCGGTTGCGACTGCCCCGGAGGGCGGCCTGGTCGCTACGGCCCGCACCCTGTTGCAGACCCTCTTCGCGCCCCTCTCGGCGAAGGGAAAGTAAGTTGAGTCGCGTCCCCCGGGGCGCCCTCTATAGATCTCCGGACTATGCATGAGTATTAATTAATACGCTGAAGACCTCGCGGTTTCGCGGGGTCTTTGGCATTGTGCGAAGGGTTCGTTGAATGTGAGTCTTTAACGCGGAACGCTCCCGCTTCTAATCCCACCTCCACGGCGCGTACACATCGAAGGACAACCCGCGCGAGGGGGCTCCTAACCGATGCTTACCGGACTCCTCAGCAGAAGGCGCACGCTCGCCCTGCTCGGCATCTTCGCCCTGGTCTTCACCCTGCTCTCCAGTCGGATGGGCTTTCTCCAGATTGCATCCGGGGATCTGCTCTCCGGCAAGGCCTTCAGCTATCGGATGCGGCCCGTCCCCATTCAGGCTGATCGCGGTGAGATCCTAGACCGGTACGGTCAGCCGCTTCTGACCAACAAGGTCTGCGAGTCGGTCTATGCTGAGCCGATCCTGATCAAGAATAAGCCAGCGGCTGCGACCGCCCTGGCGCCAATCTTGCTGATGAAGCCGGAGGAGCTCGAGAAGCGGATGAGCCGCCCCTCCTTCTTCGAGTGGCTGAAGCGGAAGGTCGACCCAGCGGTCGTCACCAAGGTGAAGGCGCTCAACATCCCGGGCATCGGCTTCGCCTCGGAGAAGTGCCGTTACTACCCGGAGGGGACGCTCGCCGTTCACGCCCTGGGCATCGCCAACCTGGACCACCAGGGGATCGAGGGGCTGGAACTGACCTACAACAAGTACCTGGCTGGCAAGCCGGGCGCCATCCAGTGCGAGTACACCGCCCGTGGCGTTCCCATGCCGAGCGGTGACTGCCATGTGAAGTCAGGCACCCCTGGGCTTACCCTCCAGACGACGCTTGACATCGGCCTGCAGCGGCTGCTGGAGCAGGAGGTAGAGCGGGCCAACCTGCAGACGGGCGCCAAGCGGGCGACGATCATGGTGATGGAGGTGGCGACGGGCGAGATCCTCGGCCTCGCCCAGTGGCCCCACTACGATCCAACCCTGGGCGGCAACTCAGATCCAGCGCTCCGCCGTATCTTTACCGTAGCCGACACCCTGCCGCCGGGCTCGATCTTCAAGCCGACGACCGCGGCTGCCGCACTCCAGTCCGGTGTCGTCAACACGAAGACCCAGATCAATGATACCGGTTGCTTCCAGGTGGGCACGTGGAAGATTTGCAACTGGGATCATAAGGGGCTTGGGACGGTCGGGCTTGACATGGTGATGGCCAAGTCATCGAACGTGGGCTTTGCCACCCTGGGGATGCGGCTGGGCGTCCAGAACTTCTACAAGTATCACAAGCTCTTTGGCTTTGAGGGACCGACTGGGATCGATCTGCCCGGTGAGGCGGTCGGCCAGTGGATTCCGCCCAAGTCAGCGACGGAGGTCGACCTCGCCGTTCAGGCGTATGGCCAGACCCTAACGGTCACCCCGATTCAGATGTTGACCGCCATCGCCGCGATCGCGAACGACGGCAAGCGGATGTGGCCCCACCTGGGGAAGGCACTGCTGGATCGGGATGGGAACGTCGTCCAGCGGATCGAGCCGCGGGTCGCTCAGGAGGTCGTTACGCCAGAGGTAGCCCGCCAGATCCAGGAGTGGATGATCGGTGTCACGGAGTTCGGCACCGGCAAGAACGCGCGGGTGGCTGGCTATAAGGTGGGTGGGAAGACAGGTACCGCTACAAAGGTAATCGGTGGAAGGCTGTCGAATGAGCATATCGCCTCCTTTGTCGGCTTTGCGCCCTACCCGAACC
This sequence comes from Symbiobacteriaceae bacterium, assembly GCA_035298385.1. GTDB lineage: Bacteria > Bacillota > Sulfobacillia > Symbiobacteriales > Symbiobacteriaceae > DATGYC01. The sequence continues at coordinate 9,593 of DATGYC010000102.1, forward strand.
CGAAGGTGGCTGTCCTGATCTCGCTCGATGAGCCGGTCGGGCGCTACTACGGCGGTGAGATCGCTGCGCCGATCTTCGGCGATCTGATGGGACCGGTCCTGGAGTACTTGGATGCGCCGAAGTCGGCTGAGCCGCCGCCGGCGCCCAGGCCGGGCGACCCGCCCCCGCCGATCCTGCCGCAGTCGGCCGTGGTGCCCAACTTGGTCAATCTGCCGGTCAATCTGGCCAGGCAGGTGGCGGAGGGCGCCGGTTTCACGGTCACTCTCAATGGCGAAGGTGGCTTCGTCACCGCACAGTTCCCGCGGGCGGGCGCCCAGGCCTACAAGGGCGGCGCCCTCCGGGCAGAGACGACGTTACCAACGCCATCCACAGAGCTAATTCGGGTCCCGGACGTCCGGGGCAAAGAACTCCGGGACGCAGCGGCGATCCTGGCTGCCAGGGGCCTCTTCCTGCAGGTTGCGGAGGGAACGACGACGGGGCAGGTGCTGAGACAGCAACCGGAGGCGGGCGCCCAGGTGCCCAAGGGCAGTCCGCTTACCCTGAAGTTTGGCGCCCCACCTAAACCGAGTTAACAGAATCCCGCCGATGACCAGGGGGGCCAGGCACCGGTATCAGCCCTTGCCGATATGGTAAGACTGGATACAGAAGATGGAGCCTCTGGTCAAGTTGGGAGGCGGAGGGAACGAATGTACATTGGAGACCTAGTGGGCCTGGGCCAACTGATTCAGGGGGAGCCGACGACCCGGATCGACCGGATCGTCCACGACTCCAGGCAGGCTGGCCCGGGCGCCCTCTTCGTCGCCCTCCCGGGGACGAAGTTCGATGGCCATCTCTTCGTGCGTGAGGCGCTCGCCCGTGGGGCCTCAGCCGTCTGCGTGGAGCAACCCGTCCAGCTTCCCCCTGAGGTACCGGTACTCCTGGTCGAATCGACCCGGGGCGCCCTCGGGCAGATCGCTGCTCACCTCTACGGTCATCCCTCTCGGTCGATCCGGGTGATCGGGGTGACGGGGACGAACGGCAAGACGACGACGACCCACTTGATCCGCGCCATCTTGATGGCCGCCGGCCAGAAGGTCGGCCTGATCGGGACGGTCCATAACCTGGTCGGCGAGCGGGAACTGGCTGCAACTCTGACGACCCCGCAGGCGTCTGACGTGCAGGCGCTCTTGCGGGCCATGGTCGATGATGGCTGTACCTACGCCGTGATGGAGGTCTCCTCCGAGGGGCTAGCGATGGGCCGAGTCGCCGACGTCGAGTTCGACGTGGCGGTCTTCACCAACCTGACGCAGGATCACCTGAACTATCATAAGACCTTTGAGGCCTACCGGGATGCGAAGGGAATGCTCTTCGACCAGGTCGAACGGCCCGGCGCCAAGAGCCGCAAGGTGATCATCCTGAATCAGGACGATCCGGCTGCGGCCCATTACGCGGCGGGGCGAACGGCGCCCGTCTGGACCTACTCGGTCGGTGGATCCACGCCGGTCATGGCCGACGGCGTCCGGCTCCGGTCGAACGGGACCCAGTTCCAGCTTCACTTGCCGGACGGCATCTACCCGATCTCGCTCTTACTGGCCGGGCAGTTCAACGTGGCCAACGCCATGGCGGCTGCCGCAGTCGGTCTGGCGGAGGGGGTCTCCCCGGCCTTGATCGTTCAGGCGCTGAGTGAGACGCCCGGCGTGCCCGGACGGATGGAGGCGGTAGCGGCGGGCCAGCCCTTCGGGCTCTTCGTTGACTACGCCCACTCACCGGATGGGCTGGAGAACGTCCTCAAGGCGTGCCAGTCCTTTACCCAGGGCCGCGTGCTCTGCGTCTTCGGCTGCGGAGGCGACCGGGACCGGACGAAGCGGGCGAAGATGGGCCGGATTGCAGCCGAACTCGCCGACTACTCGATCCTAACCTCAGATAACCCCCGCACGGAGGATCCGCTGGCGATCTTAGCTGAGATCGAGGCGGGCTTCCGCCAGGTGGAGTCAGCCCGGCCCTTCTATGAGGTCGAGCCTGACCGAGCAAGAGCGATCGCACGGGCGGTCGAACTGGCTGGGGATCTAGACGTCGTCCTGATCGCGGGGAAGGGGCATGAGACCTATCAGATCTTCCCGGATCGGACGATCGACTTTGATGACCGACTGGTCGCCCGAGCGGCGATCGAGTCTCGGTTAGGTCTGGAGCGGAGACCGAGAGACGCTGGGTAGACCTTGTTAGTTGAGGCCGAAAGGACGGAGCCTAGTTGAACCAGCTTTTCACCGCAGCGGAGATCCTGACGGTGACCGGGGGGCGGCTTCTTAGTGGAAGCCCTGCTGCCCCGGTCGTCGGCTTTGCGTATGACAGCCGCCTGGTCAAGCCGGGCGACTGTTTTGTGGCGATGGTGGGCGAGCGGGTCGATGGACATCAGTATGCGCGTGGGGCGGCGGAGCGGGGCGCCTCGGTGGTGCTCTGCGGGCGCCCGGTCGAGGCGCCGGGTTCGACCGTCATCCTGGTGGACGACCCCCTACAGGCACTCGGTCAGTTGGGCCGGGCCTTCCGGCAGCGGTTCAGTCTACCGGTCGTCGGCGTCACCGGCTCGGTCGGCAAGACGACGACCAAGGAGATGGTGGCAGCGGCCCTCTCTGGGCGGTACAAGCCCTACCGCTCCGCGGGGAACTTCAACTCGGAGGTCGGGCTCCCGATCACCCTGATGGAGATCACCCCCGAGCACGAGGTCGCCGTCCTGGAGATGGGGATGCGAGCCCTGGGCGAGATCGCCTACCTCTGCTCGATCGCTGGGCCTTCGGTCGGGGTCGTGACCAACGTCGGGACCTCACACCTGGAGCTTCTGGGCACGCAGGCGAACATCGCGCGAGCGAAGGGGGAACTCCCCCGGTCGCTCCCGGCCGATGGCGCCGCCATCCTGAACTGGGACGACCCGCTGGTCCGGGCGATGGCGGCCGAGACGAGAGCGGCCGTCTGGTACTACGGGCTAGAGCCTGGGCCGGAGGGCTATGTGACCGCCCGTGGGATCGAGCGGGAGGGGGAGGTAGGCCAGCGGTTTACCCTGGTCACCCCCGTTGGTGAGATCAGCGTCAGCCTGGGCGCCCCTGGGCGCCATCTCGTTCTGAACGCCTGTGCCGCCGCTGCCGTCGGCCTCCATCTGGGCATGAGCCTGGCGGAGATTGCAGCTGGGCTGGCAACTTATCAACCTTCGGGCGCCCGGATGCGAATTTTGGCATCTGGCGGCATACGAATTCTGGACGAT
>DATGYC010000103.1:0-13910 GCA_035298385.1 Symbiobacteriaceae bacterium
TCCAGCCCGGCCACCATCCGCAGGACCGTGGACTTGCCGCAGCCGGACGGACCAACGATCGCCACGAACTCACCCTTCTGGACCTGAAGGCTGACGTCAGAGACCGCCGTGAGCCCGCCGAAGCGCTTCGTCACGTTCTGGAGGTCAATGGCGTACGTCATTATCTCCCCTCCCCCGTTACAAAGCGATAGCGCAGGAGGCGGCGCTTCAACTGCTCCAGGACGAAGTGGTCCAGGATCGCCGAGATGGCGCCGATCACCAGAATCAGGGCAAGTACACCCTTCATGTCAGCGATCTCCCCGGCGTAGCGCATCGACCAGCCAAGGCCGGCACGGGCGCCCCCGACCATCTCCGCCGCAATCAGCGAACGCCAGGCGTTGCCGAACGAGACCTGGGCGCCCGTAATGAACGCCGGGAAGGACTCCGGCAGGTAGACCTTGCGCAGCAACTGGAAGCGGTTGGCGCCCAGCACCCGCGCCAGCTCCAGGTGGGTCTTGTTGACGCCCTCCGTCGCATTGAGCACCGAGAGCGCCATCGGGAAGAAGCTGGCGATCGTGATCACCGTGATGATCGGCGTATCACCAAAGCCAAAGAAGATGACCAGGAAGGGCACCCACGTGACCGGCGGGATCGACTGCAAGGTCGAGATCAGGGCTCGCAGGTAGCGGGCGAACGGCTTGGAGATGCCGCCGATCAGGCCCAGCGCCGTGCCAACCAGACAGGCGATCGGGTAGCCAACCGCCAGCCGGTAGAGGCTCGACTTCAGGCCATCCAGGAACTCAGGCTCCGTGACCAAGGTACCAATCCGTACCAGGGTCTTGGGGACGCCCGGCAACAGGAACTCCGGCAAGAAGAGGGAGCCCACCTGCCAGACCAAAAGGATGCTGCCAATCGCTAGAACGTAGGCCAGCTTCTGCCCAATCCCCTTACGCACCGGTGCTCAGCTCCTACATCTTCATCCCGGCCATCGGGTGGTTCCTCTGCCAGGTCAGGTCGAGGAAGGACTCGGCCTGGATCTCCTTGTCGATGATCTTCTGGTCAAGCATCAGCTTGATCACGTCCTGCATGCGCTTGATCTCGTCCGGGGTGATCTCCGAGTGGAACATCTGGGACTCGATCGCCTTCTGGACCACGTCGACCGAGAGGACGGCGGTGCCGTCGGGACGCTTCAGGCTCTCTTCCTTGATGAAGCGGCTCGTCAGGAGCTTAGCCGAGCCCTTCGGATCCTTCTGCAGCATCTGGATCGCCTCGTTCTGCGCCGTCAGGATGGCGTCGACCGTGGCCCGGTCCTCGTTCAGGAGCTTGCCGGAGGTGATGACGACCATGCACGGGAACGGCCAGACCTTGCCGATCTCATAGATCGAGGTGATCGCCGAAGTGGCGCTGGCGATCTGCTCGTAGGGCTCAAAGACGAAGGCGGCGTCGACCTGACCAGCGGCCAGCGCCTGAATGGCGTTCGCCGGGGAGGTGTAGACCATCGTCACGTCCTTGGCGGTCAGGCCGTTCTGCGGCAGGACGACGCCGTTCCAGACAATGTCCGCCGTAGAGCCCTTCTGCTGAGAGGCGATCTTCTTGCCCTTCAGGTCAGAGACCTTGGTGATGCCGCTGTCCTTGCGGACGAGGAGCGAATGGTAACCCATCTGGGCGCCCCCGACCACCTTGATATCGGCGCCCTTCGTCGCCCACGTAACGGCGTTGGTGAAGCCCAGGACACCGCCCTGGAGCTCGCCGCTGACGATCCCCTTGATCAGGTCCGTGCCGCTGTCAAACATCTGCAGCTCCACGTCAAGCCCGTTCTTCGCATACAGACCAGCATCCTTAGCAAGCATGGCCTGAGCGTCATCCATGACGTTGAGATAACCGATCTTGATCTTCTTCTGCTGAACGGTCTGGCCCTGGGAGGTCGGAGCCGTAGAGGTCTTGGCGCCACCACAACCCGTGATCACCAACGCCGCCGTCAAAAGTACCGCTGCCATCCGCCCGATCTGCTTGCCCATCCCTGCTCGACCTCCACTATCTCCTATATTTCCGATCGGATATTACTGTATTAGTTCTATTGGAGATTCTAACGGCCCGCTCGTTTCCTGTCAACAATGAAATGGGAGGGGGCGATGTCGCCCCCTCCCACTCTGCTGCCGATCAACTCGTCTTCAGTTCCCGCTTCAGGATCTTCCCTGCCGCACTGCGCGGCAGAGCCGCCCTGAACTCGATGAACTTCGGCACCTTGTAGCGGGCCAAGCGCTCGCGCAGGAAGCGCAAGAGCTCCTCACTCGTGAGCAAGACCCCCGGCTTCAGAACGACGAAGGCCTTGCCCACCTCGCCCCACTGCGGATCGGGCACGCCTACCACAGCAGCCTCCGCCACCGCGGGATGCTCGTAGATCGCCGACTCCACCTCGACCGGGTAGATGTTCTCGCCGCCCGAGATGAACATCTCCTTCTTTCGATCCACGATGAAGAAGAAGCCCGCCTCATCCCGGTAGACGAGGTCGCCGGTGCGGAACCAGCCATCCGGATTCGCCTCCGCCGTTGCATCCGGGCGCCGCCAGTAGCCCACGGTCACGTGCGGCCCCCGTAGCTGGAGCTCGCCCACCTCGCCGGGGCCGCAGGGACGATCGCCCTCCATCACCCGAACCGCGCCATGCATGATCGGGAAGCCGACCGATCCCGGCATCGACCGGACCGCCTCTGCCGGGATCGCAAAGCAGTTCGGCCCGACCTCGGTCAGGCCGTAGCCCTGGCGAAGGTCGATCCCCCGCGCCCAGAAGGAGTCCAGCACTGGGCGGGGGCAGGGCGCCCCACCCGAGATCGCCCACTGCACAGACGAGAGGTTCGCCCGGCCGAACCAGGGATGGGCCTGCAGCATCTGGTACATCGTCGGGACCATAAAGAGGACCGTCACCCGCTCCCGCTCGATCACACCGAGCAACGAACCGGGATCAAAGGCGCCCATCAGGATCGTCGTCCCGCCCAGCAACGCCAGCGGGGTCGTAAAGACGTTCAGCCCACCCGTATGGAAGAGCGGGGTGAGGAGCGGGACCCGCTCATCCGGGGAGAGTCCCCACCCCGCGATGGTATTCCAAGCGTTCCAGGTCGCCTGGCCGTGACTGATGATGGCGCCCTTCGAACGCCCCGTCGTGCCACCGGTGTAGAGGATCATCCACGGATCATCCAGGCTAAGTTCAACCGGGGGCGGCGGAACTGCCGGTAGGTCTGAGGGATCCAAGGCACCGATCGGGAGAATCCGCGGCAGTGCCCCGGTAGCCGGTGCACCGGCCACCCCCGCCCCCGCCGCCTGCCACAGCTCGGCCTTATCCGTGAAGAGGAGCTTCGGCTCCGTATCCGCCACCAGCGGCCAGAGCTCCGCCTCCGTCAGCCGCCAGTTGTACGGGACGAAGATCGCCCCGATCTTCCCGCACGCAAAGAGCAGGTCGAGCATCTGGACGCAGTTCTGCGCCACCACACCGACCCGGTCCCCACGCTCGATCCCCGCAGCCAGGAGCCAGTGCGCCGTCTGGTTCGCCCGCGCGTTCCAGGCGCCATAGGTCAAGCGAAGCGGTCCACCCGCCTCCGGCTCGACCACCAGGGCCTCCTTGTTCGGCGTGTACGAAGCCCGGCGGCCCAGCCAATCGCCAACCGCTGCGATCAAGTCAACCGCCTCCTACATCCAGGTGCCGCCGTTGCAGTCGATCACGGCGCCCGTCATGTAGTGGGCGCGCGGGGAGGCGAGTACACCGGCCCAGTAGGCGATATCGGCCGGCTCGGCCCAGCGCCCGACCGGGATCTTCGCCGTGATTGCGGCCCGCTGCTCCTCCGGGTAGTTCAGCATCATCTCGGTGCCGATGTAGCCGGGGGCGAGGGCGTTGACCGTGACGCCGTACTTGGCGTACTCCACCGCCACCTCCTTCGTCAGGCCGATCAGGCCCGCCTTGGAGGCCGCATAGTAGGGCGTGCCAAAGACGCCGGTGCGCCCCACGTAGGAGGCGACGTTGATGATCCGGCCCCAGCCCCGCTCCCGCATCTGGCCGACAAAGGCCCGGGTGCAGAGGAAGGGTCCGCTCAGGTTCACATCGATCACCGCATCCCAGTCCGCCTTGGACGACTTCTTCATCGTGCCGTCACGGTTGATGCCGGCGTTGTTGACGAGGATATCGACCGGGCCGACCTCGGCCACCATCTGGGCGACAGCCTCCTCCCGGTTGACGAAGGCCGGGTAGAAACGGCCACCGCCAGCGAGGCGGATCGTCTCGGTTGCGTCAGCCTCCATCTGCGGAATGTCGTTGACGATGACGTGGGCGCCCTTCGCCGCCAACTCGAGAGCGATCGCCCGCCCGAGGCCTCGCGCAGCGCCAGTGACCAGAGCGACCTTACCTGCTAACTCCATCAGGGGTACACCTCCGCCAAGAATCGGATCGCCGCTTCGGTGAAGCGGTCTGGGTTCTCTAGGAACATGCAGTGGCCAAGCCGGTCCAGGCTCTCCATTCGAGCCTGGGGGATGTGCTGGGCCATCGCTTCGCTGTACCAAGGGGGCGTTAGGAGGTCCTCCGATCCGGTCAGGAGGAGGACCGGGCAGGTGATTCGATCGAGCCGGTCCAAGGCGTCGTGCACCATCGCCCCCTCGATCAGGTGGCGGGCGGCGAAGACCGGCAGGGCCGAGCCCTTCTCCCGCCAGGGCAGGAGGGAGTCGTAGTGTGCGTTCAGGAAGCTGGTGCCCCAGATCCAGGGCGAGGAGACGTCGAAGCGGAGGGGGCCTCCCCCTGCCTCCATCGCATTGAGCCAGGAGCGGAGCTTCACCTGGATCGCCGTGTCGGCCGTGCCATAGGCGTTGGCGATGACGGCGGCAGCGAGACGGTCGGGCCAGCGGCAGGCGAACTCGAGGGCGACGCAGCCGCCACTCGAGACGCCAAGCAGCGCCGCCGTGGTTATCCCCTGCTCGTCCATGAGTCGGGCAAGGTCTGCGGCGTGGTCGGCTGGGGTGTAGGGGCCGTCGTCAGGCTTGTCCGAGGCGCCCTGGCCGCGGCAGTCCCAGGTGAGGACCCGGTAACGCTCCGTGATGGCTGGCAGGTGGGCCTTCCAACTCGACTGATCGGTCAAGAGACCGTTGATCAAGACAAGAACCGGGAGTCCCTCGGTGCCATGCCAGGTATAGGCGATGTGAGGGGTCACCGCACCTCTCCTCCATGCACGAGTTCCTGCGGAGCTAAACTCGCAACGTCCTCGGAACTCGTGCATGGACCCCACACGATCGCCGTGGCGCCCCAGGCGTAGCCAACGCCCGCCGAGATGCCGACCACGAGGTCGCCCTCCTTGATTCGGCCAGACTGCAAGGCCAACTCGATGGACAGGATCTGGTCGATCTGCCCGATGTGCCCATACTCGCTTAGATAGATCGAGTGCGCTTCGGAGAGTCCCAGGCTCTGGAGCAACTCCAGATGCGCCGACTTCTTCATATGCAGGATCGCCGCATAGCCGATCTGTTCCGGCCGGAAGCCGCCCTTGGCACAGACCTCCTGCACCACGCCCACGAAGTTAGCGGTCGAGACCGCCCCCAAGCGCTGGCGCATCAGGTCCGGGTCGAAGACGTCGAGTTGGTAGAGCTCCGGGCGCAGCCCCTCGGGTCCTGCGGCGGTACCGCCGCCCCGGACACCGACCGTCTCGGCTAACTGCCCATCAATCCGGATGGCGGAGCCGAGAACCCGGTTGCGCCCGAGGTTCTTGCGCAGGAGCATCGCTCCACCGCCGGCGCCCAGGTTGTACATGAAGCGGACCCGCTCGTTCTGGTAGTCGATCAGGTCACCGTTCCGATAGCCGCCGGCCAGGAGGACGGTGTTGATGGCGGGGTCGCTCAGCATCAGCGCCTCGGCGAGGCGCATGCCGAGGACCCACGTACCGCAGCGAAGGGCGGTGTCGAAGGCCCAGGCACGCCGGGCGCCCACCGCCTGCGCGGTCTTGATCCCCGCAGTCCAGAGGCCGTACTCCTTGTACTCCTCACCAATGCAGATCACCAGGTCGATCTCAGCGGGGTCGATCCCTGCTCGCTCGATCGCCTGCTGAGCCGCCCGGATGCCCATCGCCACGGTGCCATCGTCGGGACCGGGAACGCGTTTGGCCTTGATGCCCAGCTTCTCCGTCACCACCGCTGGCGGCAGGCCGGAGGCAGCAGCGATCTCTTCGCCGGTCTGGATGCGCTCGGGCAGGTAGGTCCCGAGCGATAGAATGCCGATATGTTGCACGAGATGCACCTTCTTCCTGGGACGCCCCGGCGGGCGCCCCAGAGGATCTAATCCTGGTCAAAAGGCCAGTCCCTACTTGGTCAATGCTGTTACTGCTCAGTCAACACTCAGTGACCACCCTGTCAACACTCAGTGACCACCCTGTCAACACTCCGCCACCGCTGGACCACATCCGACTCAGACGCCGCAGAACTCCACAATGCGGGTCGCCAGCCGCTCCGGCGCCTCCACCGGCGCCGAGTGCCCAACATCCTCCCAAACCTCAAGCACAGCGTTCGGCAGCGCCGCCGCCATCCGCTCCATCATCGCCCGCGTCACAAGCGGATCCTGGGCGCCCCAGAGCACCAAGGTCGGCTGCCTCAGCGAGCTAGCAACCCCCGAGAGGTCCATCTCGTAGAGCGCCCGCCCATGCCGAATCCGGGCCGGCCCCGACTTGGTGACCGACTCCTCGACCAAGCGCTCGTAGAACTCGTCCTTCGGCGCCGTCGGCATCATCAGCCCTAGGGCGTAGCGCAGGACCGCCTCCGGCACCTCGACGTACGCCTCCGGTCCAAGCCGCAGCCCATCGATCGGCGCCGAGTTGATCAGGACCAGCCGCTCCACCAGGGCCGGATACTCGGCCGCCACCTGGAGCGCAATCCCACCCGCGAGGGAGTGACCAACGATCACGGCCTGATCTAGTTCCATCGCCCCCAAGAAGAGGGCGACATCCTGAGCCAGATCACTCATCGTCCACTCGCCCGCGGGCTTCGTCGAGTCGCCACAGCCCCGCAGGTCGGGCGCCAGGATCCGCCACCCGCTCGGCAGATGCGGGATCACCCGCTCCCACCAGAGCGACGAGGCCGTATTGCCATGCAGGAGCAGCAAGGTTCGCTCCCCCGCCCCCGCCTCACGATAGAAGAGCTCCATCCCGTTCGAGAGCTGAACCAACGGCATCTAGGCCGCCTCCTTCCGCTCGCTCCCCGGCACCAACCGCCCAAAGACCTGCTTCAGCCGCGAGCTACTGGCCCCAACCACACCGGCGGGCAGGAACATCACCGTGGCGATGTAGATCACACCCAACAGGAGCGGCCAGCGGGCGAAGAGCGGCGAAGCCGAGGCGAACGAGGGCAGCACGTAGGAGAGCAGCCGCACGATGGCGGCGCCCACGACCGGACCCGTCAAGGTGCCCACCCCACCGAGGATCGTCATCAGGAGCACGTCGATCGTCGGGCCAGAGCCAGCCATCGAGGCCGCCGCAAACCGGCTACCGACGGTCACCTGCGCCACGCCGGCAAAGGCGGCGATCATGCCCGCAAGGGTCAGGGCGCCCACCTTGTAAGCGGTGACGTTGAAGCCCAGGGCGATCGCCCGATCCTCATTCTCCCGAATCGAGGCCAGGACCCGCCCGAACTGGGAGCGGGTGATCCGCCGCATCAGGATGAAGGCGAGGATCAAGCCCAGCAGCGCCAGGTAGTAGCCGTTGATGCGGCTCGCCATCCAGAGAGGGACCGTCACAGAGAGGCCGTCCTCACCACCGGTGATCTTCGAGCCCTTTAGGATCAGCACGTGGCCGACCTCCGCAAAGGCGAGGGTGATCATCGCAAAGCCATGCCCCTTCAGCCGGAGCGAGAGGGAGCCCACCACCGCCGAGATCAGCGCCCCGGCAAGGAGCGCCGCCAGGATCATCGCCCAGAGCGGGAAGCCCAGCTTCATCACGCCGATCGCCACCGCATAGGAGCCGACCGCCATGAAGAGCGAGTGGCCAAACGAGACGATGCCGGTAAAGCCCAAGAGCAGATCATAGGAGAGGGCGAAGATCGCCCAGATGAAGATGTCGGTGCTACGCTGCAGCCAGTGCGTCGGCAGCCAGTCCTGTGGACCGATCAGCCCCATCCCCGCCAGCAGACGGGGCAGCGGCCCGATCAAGAAGAGCGCCGCCAGGAGCCAGAGCTTGCCGTCACGACGAAGGAATCGCTTGATTGCCGCCATCCTAGCCAGCCCTCCTTCCGCTCAGGTTGAAGAGCCCTTCCGGCCGGAGGAGCAGGACCAGGACCATCATGCCGACCGGGGCGATGCCCGCCCACTGCGGCGAGAGCCAGGGGGCGAACTGCTCGGTCAGCCCGAGCACGATGGCGCCAAGTGCCGTCCCAACCGGCGAGCCGAAGCCGCCCATCACGACGACGATGAACGCCTTCAACAGAAACTCCCCGCCCATCTGCGGGAAGACACCCATGAAGGGCGCCGTGGCCATGCCGGCCATGCCAGCGAGGGCGGCGCCGAAGGCGAAGACGAGGGTGAAGACCTCGCGCACGTTGATGCCCAGGGTCTGCACCATCCCGGCGTCCTGGACACCCGCCCGGATGATGATGCCGATCTTGGTCCGGTTGATCACCCACCAGACGACCCCCATCATCAGGAGGCCGAAGCCGATCAGGAAGGCCCGGTAGAGCGCAAAGGGCTGATCGCCAATCTGAACCGTGCCAGCCAGCCCCGGCACGATCACGCTCCCCTGGCTGTTCGGCGACCAGATCAGCTTGACCGACTCATCGATGACCAGGATCAGCCCGATCGTCAGCAGCACCAGGAAGAGCGGCCGCTTGTAGAGCGGGCGGATCAGGAAGCGCTCGACGACGTAGCCGATGGCGCCGCAGGCGAGGGCGCCCGCCAGCATCGCCAGGAAGAAGGACCAGGTCGGGGCCGTCCCAATGGCGGGGTTACCAAAGCGGCGGAAGACCGCCAGCCCGACGTAGGCGCCCACCATGAAGAAGGAGCCATGGGCAAAGTTCAGCACATGCATCAGGCCGAAGATCACCGAGAGCCCCACCGCCACGAGGAAGTAGAGCATCCCGATCGCCAGGCCGTTTAAGATCAAGGTCAGAAACAGAGAGCCCGACATCAGCCAGCCCTCCCCACGCCAAGATAGCGGTTCTGCAGCTCCGGCGAGGCCATCAGGTCCGCCATCACTCCGGCCCAGACCGTGCGACCGTCATCGAGGACCGTCGCCCGGTCACCCACCGCAGCCGCCAGCCAGAGGTTCTGCTCCACCAAGACGATCGTCGTCTGGCGCTTCAGCTCCTTGAGCGCCCCCGCCAGTTGCTCCACCACGATGGGCGCCAGTCCCTTGGACGGCTCATCGATCAGGAGGAGCTTGTTCTCGGGCACCAGGGCCCGACCAATGGCTAGCATCTGCTGCTGCCCGCCCGAGAGCCGGCCACCCTTCTGTTGCCAGAAGCGCTCCAGATCCGGGAAGAGCTTGACCAGCCAGTCCTTCTTGGCCGCCAGGTCGCCCCGCTTCCGCTCCGCCAGGCGCAGGTTCTCCTCGACGGTCAGGTCGACGAAGACCCCGCGATCCTCCGGTACGTAGCCGATGCCGAGCCGGGCCACCTGGTGGGCCGGGCGCCCGCCGATATTGGTCAGCGCCGGGCCTGCACCCGCACCGCCGCCCGCCAGCCCAATCGTCCCCGACTTTGGCGCCAGCAGCCCGATGATCGTCTTCAGCGTCGTCGACTTGCCAGCCCCGTTGCGGCCCAGCAGGCAGGTGACCCCGCCCTGCTCGACCGTCAGGTTCACCCCCTGCAGGATGTGAAACTGGCCAATATAGGTGTGAAGGTCTTTGACCTGGAGAATCTCACTCATGTAGGACGACGCCTCCTTCCGGAGCCAGCCCGCCCAGATAGGCGGCCCGCACCACCGGGTCAGCCGCCACGGCGGCAGGGGCGCCCTCCGCGATCACCGCGCCGGACTTCATCACGGTCACCTTGTCCGACAGGGCCAGGATCAGGTCCATCTTGTGCTCGACCATCAGGATCGTCTTGCCCATCGCCTTGATCCGCTCGATCACGCGGATCACAGCTGGGACGTCATCATGCGACATGCCCGCCGTGGGCTCGTCCAGCAGCAGGAGTTCCGCCTGCGCCGCCAGGAGCATCGCAATCTCTAGCTGCCGCTTCTCCCCGTGCGCCAGGACGGTCGCGGGGGAGGACTCACGTTCGGACAGACCAACCTCGGCCAGGACAGAGCGGGCCTCGTCGGCCCAGGCGCCCCCATCGCCAAAGGCGCGCAGGAAGTTATAGCGCTGGGTCCGGTGCGCCTGCACGGCCAGCCGGACGTTCTCCAGCACGGTCAGGTTCGGGAAGACGTTCGTGATCTGGAACGACCGCCCCATCCCCTTACGGGTGATCTGGTACGGCTTCAGCCCCGTGATTCGCTCACCCTTGAAGATGACGTCGCCTGACGTTGGCCGGTAGAGGCCAAAGATCAGGTTAAAGAGCGTCGTCTTGCCAGCGCCATTCGGCCCGATCACGGAATGGAAGGTGCCGGGCGCCACGCCCAGGTCAACCCCATCCACGGCGACGAGTCCGCCAAAGCGGACCGTTAGCGCCTTGGTCTCCAGAATGAAGGCCATCTAGTACACGAGGGGCGGACCAAGGCCCGCCCCTCTCCCTCCCTTGCCTGGACTACTTCTTGGCCGTGACCGGCGGCGCGGTCTCAGACGGCTTCAGCTCCTGGATCAGCTTCGGGGTCGGGAAGTCGAAGCCCGGGTTCATCGCCAGCTCAACGATGTACATCGTCTGCAGAGCCTGGTGATCCTCCTTGCGGAACTCGTACTCGCCCTTCGGCCCCTGGAACTTCATGCCCTCCATCGCCGCAATCAGCTTGTCAGCGTTCGCTTCGCCACCAGTCTTCTTCAGACCCTCGACGATCGCGATACCAGCCGCCATGCCGCCGCCGGTGAAGAGGTCGGGCAGCTCACCGTTGAACTTCTCCTTGTGCTTGGTGACGAGGTAGTCGTTGACGGCGTTCTTCGGCAGGGTGTGGAAGTACTTGACCATGCCGGTCATGCCCGCAGCCTTCGGGCCCATCGTCTTCATGGCCGCGAAGTCAGCGATGCCGCCGGTCACCTTGACCTTCTGGTAGACGCCCTGCTCACCAGCCTGCTGGAAGAGCTGCGTACCGTTGGCGCCGGCCCAGTGGACGACCAGGACCTCGGGCTGCTTGGCCAGGATCTGCTGGAAGTAGGGGGTAAAGTCGGTCGTGTCCTGCGGGATCAGGAGGGTCTCAACGGTCGCACCGTTGGCCTTCTCGATCGCCTCCCAGGCGGCCGTAGAGGACTTGCCGAAGGTGTTGTCCTGGCCGAGCTGCATGATCTTCTTGCCGAGCTTGGTGGCGCCCACGGCGCCAGCGAGGGCGTCCTGGCTGGTGTTCGCGCCAGTCCGGAAGAGGTACTTGGTGAAGTCGACGCCGGTCAGGGTGTCGGCCGCGGCCGGCTCCGCCATGAAGATCTTCTGGTACTGGTTGATTATCGGGAGGATCGCCGTGGCGATACCCGAAGAGACCGTGCCCTGGATGATATCGGCCTTCCACTCGGTGATCGCCTGCTCGGCCATCGCCTTGCCGGTGTCCGCCTTGCCTTGGTCGTCATAGACCTTCAGCTCGATCTTGTGGCCGTTGACCTCCATCTTGCCGCCGGTCGCGTAGTCAAGACCGATCTCCAGGCCGCGCAGTTCGTGCGTGCCCCAGGCCTCGAACGCGCCGCTGCGGGAGGTGACGACAGCGATCTTGATCGGATTCTTCGGCGCTTCAGCCTTAGCAGGTTCCTGCGCCTTCGGCGTCTCCGCCGGCTTGCTCGCGGTGCAGCCCGTCAGGGCGACCGTCAGCGAAAGGAGGGCGATCGCCGTGGCCTTGGACCAGTTACGAGTCGACATGGTTCCCCTCATCCCCTCTGTGATGTCTATCTTTGAGGCGCTCCCGGCCGGCTGTGAGGACCTGCCGGGCACCATTCCCCCGTATGTAGGAGCCCGTAAGGCTCCGCCCGCTACTCTTTGCGCATCCCACGAGTCAGGATGTCGATCAGGGCGCCCGGGTCCGCTTGATTCCCGTCCTGCCAGAGGATGTACCGCTGGCCGGTGTAGTCCGAGACCGCCATCAGGCACCAGGCGAGCAACTCGGGGTCGACCGAACGGATCTCCCCGCGCTCCATCGCCTGCCGGAGCCGGTTCTGGTAGCCCTTCGCAAGGCGCTCGTAGTACCAGCGGTAGAGCTCCTCGTCGACGAACTCCGCCTGCCGGATGATCCGGTAGAGGTTGCGGTGCTGGTCGACGAAACGGTAGAACGCCTCGATACCCAGGCGCTCGGCCTCTAGGCGGTTCGGCGCCGCTTTGGCCGCGGCTTCAGTCGCCGTACGGAGCTCGTGACTGAGATGATGGACCAAGGCCTTGAAGATCTCGACCTTCCCAGCAAAGTAGAGGTAGAAGGTCCCCTGGGCTACCCCTGCCCCGCTCGTGATGTCCCCGATCGAGGTATGGTAGAACCCCTTGGTCCCGAAGATCTCTTCGGCAGCCTCCATGAGCCGGCGGCGAGTCGCCTCGCCCTTGGCGCCAAGGCTTCGTTCCTTTGCTTTGGTAGCCGAATCTGACACCTGAATCACCTCTCAGTTATCTGAAATTCCACCTGTAAAGGAATCTTCCTTCCATGTGAACACTTTATCTTGGATATTATCAAACTGAATACAAAAATGGCGCTCTCCACTGGAGGGCGCCCTGGTGCAAAGACCCTTATAAACGCAAAAAGACCCACCCAAAATGGGTGAGTCTCTCTAGTGGTCGGGGTGACAGGATTTGAACCTGCGACCTCTTGGTCCCGAACCAAGCGCGCTACCAAGCTGCGCTACACCCCGAGAAAAACGCTAAAATGGTCGGGCTGGCGGGATTTGAACCCACGACCTCTTCCACCCCAAGGAAGCGCGCTACCAAGCTGCGCTACAGCCCGAAACAAGGAACAAAATGGGCTGGACAAGGGGAGTCGAACCCCCGACCTCAGGAACCACAATCCTGCGCTCTAACCAACTGAGCTATGTCCAGCATATGAAATTGGCAGGGGCAGTAGGACTTGAACCCACAACCTACGGTTTTGGAGACCGTCGCTCTACCAGTTGAGCTATACCCCTACGAAGTGGATCCAACTTGGTCCAGGTAAGGTTGACGTCGAGTAGCGAAAGCGCTCGATGACGACCGTCTTACAGAAGGGTGGGGTGTCGGGGAGGGGGGTGCTCCCCCTCCCTGACTTCTCTGGTGCGGACGGGGAGACTTGAACTCCCACCGGGGATGATTACCCGACACGGTCCTGAGCCGTGCGCGTCTGCCGATTCCGCCACGTCCGCATTATAGAAAAGAAAATTGGTGTCGGCGGCGGGACTTGAACCCGCACGGTCTCCCATACGCCCCTCAAACGTACGCGTCTGCCAATTCCGCCACGCCGACACTATTGGTGATCCTATGGGGATTCGAACCCCAGTTTGCGCCGTGAGAGGGCGCCGTCCTAGGCCTCTAGACGATAGGACCCTATGAAAGGGTGGATGTTCCGCCGTTCAGGGCAATTACGTGCCCTGAACGGGGTGCATCGTGGTTGGGGAACCTGGATTCGAACCAAGACTAGCTGAGTCAGAGTCAGCCGGGCTACCGTTACCCCATTCCCCAGTTTGAAAGGAGTGCCTCTCGACATTCCTTATTGTACGATCTCCGGTACGGTATGACCAGAGATCAAAAGTTGGTAAGAGATTTGGGCGGCGATCTACTCTCCCAGGCTCTTTGTGCCCAGTACCATCGACCCTGGAGGACTTAACGGCCGTGTTCGGAATGGGAACGGGTGATCCCCTCCGGCATAGCCACCCAAAACTGAGTAAGGCTCCTCACCCGAA
>DATGYC010000104.1:0-2965 GCA_035298385.1 Symbiobacteriaceae bacterium
TGCTCGGTCCCCACCGCCACGATCTTCGGATCGGTCGGATGCACGGCGATCTGAATCGGCGCCCCCGAGAGCCCCTTCGCCCCCGCCCGCTTCCAACTCTTCCCGTCATCCAGGCTGACCTGCAGCCCCGCCGGCAACTGCGGCGACGCCACCTGGTTGAAGACGTAGACGGCGTGGTTCTTGTACCCGGCGCCCATCACGTGGAAGTCGTACTGCCCCTGCAGGCCCAGCATCTTCAACGTCTTGCCGCCATCGGCGCTCTTCACCAGACCGAGCGGCTCCGGCAGCTTCGAGCCGGGCGCCGGGTGCCCGCTGCTGTAGAAGCCGTCATCGGTCACCGCAAAGCCCATGTAGTCGTGCTTGGGCTGCTCCGGCACCTGCCACTTGCCATCGACGTAGAGCTTAAGCCCATCATGGGCCGGGATCAGGAGCCGGCTGCCATCCGCCGAGAAGCCGAGCCCATGGATGTGATCGAACTTGACCGTCACACTGGCACTTGTACAAGCCGAGAGAATGAGCAGACCGATGGCACCCAGCGCCAGCAGCGCAGCGCGGCGATTCATCGATTCTCTACCTCCCCTTTGTGCTCGCAGCAAGCGGACTCCTGCTCAGAGGAACGCATCCCCCAGAGCGACCCGATCATCAGGACCGGACAGATCAGCGAGACGAGCCACGTATAGGAACTTCCCACGCTTAGATAACTGATGCCCAGAGCCAAGACCAGCGGGACGACGCAGCAAGCGGCCATCCATACCATGCGTCTCTTCATTAGTGGGTCCCTCCCCAGCACAGGAGATCGTTTCGCCGTTGACGATACCGCATAAATGTGGCGAATTTGTGTGGTCGCCAAAATCTAGGACGCAGAGCGGAGGGAGCGGGCGGTCCTTTGCCCTATCTTTGGGCTCGTCCGGCCGAACCTCAAGGATTCTACACAATCAGGGCGTATGGTCAAGGGAGAAGCGAAAGGGGCGAATCGCGATGATGAACGGGCAGATGATGCAAGGGATGCAAGGGATGCACGGGCACATGATGGGAGGCATGGGAATGGGATGGCTGTGGCTCCAGATGCTCTTCGTTCTGCTTGGCCTGGCGGCGGTGGTGGCTCTGCCTTGGGTCCTCTTGCGCCGGGTAGACCGGCAGGCCACGGGGATTGCCGTGTTGAAGCGGCGGCTGGCGGCCGGCGAGATCAGTACCGAGGAGTATACCGAGAGGCTTGCGCTCCTCAAGCAGTGAGACAAAGAGACCCTGTCACAGTGGCTGTGGCAGGGTCTCGCTCGGCAGCGCGGGCGTGGCCGGTGGAGCCGTGAAGCGAGCCACTCGGTCCATCTCTGCACGCGGCGGTGGGACTTCAGCATGCAAAGTCGGACCGAGTGGCCGCTTCCACCCTGGTTTGAGGCCTTGCCGCAGGTGTTTCGCTCTCCTCGGTCCCGTTTTGCATGCGCAGCCCGGGCTCCTGCATGCAAAACGGGACCGGACTGACCCAGCAGACGCAGGTCGCCTACCCCGTAACGAAACCGCCCTCGGACAGATGCCGGGGGCGGTTTTGCTTCACCAACTTGGAACCAGCGGCCTTTTCGATCGAATATTTTGCATCGATGAAGGTTTTGTGTTCTTAACGTCGAAGCAATGTCCCGCCGTCAGAAAAACATTCTGGGAGGGGACTTATCTCATGCTGCGGCGCACTTCGTTCCTCGGTCTGATTCTGGCACTGGTGCTCATGTTGCTCCCGTCCACCGTCCTGGCAGCCAAGCCAGGGGGCGGCGGATCGACCACCTGGACCTACACGGCGCTCGGTGACTCCCTGGGGACCGGATTCGGCGCCCTGCAGGGCTACGTTCCTCGGTACCAGTCCTACATGGCCACGGACACCGGCAACTCGGTCAACCTGACCAACCTCTCGGTCAACGGCTGGACCAGCACCGATCTGCTGGGCGCCATCAGGACCGACTCTTCGATGCGTCGGTCTGTCAAGGGTTCTCAGGTCGTCACCTGGGACATCGGCGGGAACGATCTGCGGGGCGCCCGCAGCAGCTACAAGAGCGGCACCTGCGGCGGGGCGGACAACCAGGACTGCCTGCGGGCGGCGGTGGCCACCTTCCAGGCGAACTGGAACGCCATCGTCCAGGAGATCAAGACGTTGCGGGCCGGTGCCAGCACGATCTACCGGACGATCGACGTCTACAACCCGTACGTCAATGAGGATAAGGCGGATGGCAGCTTTACGGTGATGGCGCCCTACCTGGCGCAGATCAACGACCAGATCCACGCACAGGCTTCGACCTATGGCTACCAGTACGGGAAGGTCTGGGACGCCTTCAACGGCCCGAACCATGATACCGACCCGGCTGACAAGGGCTGGATCTTCATCGACGGCCTGCACCCGAACGACACGGGGCACAAGGTGATTGCGGACCTGCTGCGGGGCCTGGGGTACGCACCGCTTCGGTAGCCGGGATGGGTGCTGGCTGGCATATCGGAAGGACCGCCGTCCAGACCTAGGTCTGGCGGCGGTCCGCTTCCCTCTCTTCCTGCTGTGCCTTCCGCCGTTCCGCTTCCCTCTCTTCCTGCTCCGCCTTCCGGCGATAGGGACGGCTCACTCGCTCCAGGAAAGCGATCAGCGGATCATGACCCAGCAGATTGCGCAGGGGCAGCAGGTCGGCCACCTTGGCCTGCATCCCCGCCAGACTCAGGTCCGCCGCATGGACGACCACGAGGGTGATCCCCCGCCTCGCACAGTGCCCTGTCTTCATCAGATCCCGCATCTGCTGGGTCCGGAGCTTAGACTCCTTGGCGTAGAGGGCGGTCGTCCGGTAGTGCTGTGGGCCATTGAATTCGAAGGCGACGCTGGGTGGATAGTAGCGATCGAGCTCCATCAGCTCATCGGTCAGCGGGTTGATCAGGAAGCCTGGCCGGGCGTTCTCCTCAAACTCGTCGCAGTCGATCAGCAGGGAGAGATACTCCCGCA
>DATGYC010000105.1:0-24995 GCA_035298385.1 Symbiobacteriaceae bacterium
CGCCCGGGTATCCTGGGCGTCAAGGGCACCGACCATCTTGGTCTGGCGGAAGGCGGCCGCGCCGAAGAAGTCGACGGCGGGACCGCCCTTGCGGCGCGAGATGCCGGGAACCAGCCGTCGTTGGGACTCGGGTTTCGCCGACCCTCCTTCTTGTTTTGCTGACCCTCCTGCTTGCTTTCCCGCGCCTTCCTCGGGCTTGCCCGACTCTTCCTTCGGTTTCGGTTCGACCAGCGCTGCATAGTAAGCCACCGGCTCCTGATAGGCGGTGGAGGCCCGAATCAGGAAGTCGTTCAGACTCGTGCGCACCGGCAGGAAGCCCGAGCGCCGCGCTTCGGCGCTCGTCTGCAGAAAGGCGAAGTCGTTCAAACCCTCCGGACCGGGCGGGAGGCTATCAAGAATCTTCGACACGGGCTGCTTGGTGACGACGATCATGGTCGAACGGCGGAGGTTACGACTGCGGGAGGACTCATCAAGAATGACCATCCCCTCTGACCGGACCAACTCCTCGCTGATCATGATCAGTTTGGTCTGCGCCAGCGAGGTCGGCCTGGGGACGACCGTATTCAGATAGGCGTTCGCACCAGCGATCGTTGGCGCTTCGACGGTAATCCGGTTCCCGCCTTTCGTCTCCCCTTCTTCGCTGGAGGCTGCCACCTGGTGCGGCCCAGCCAGGACGAAGGTGACCGAGAGCCGCTCCTTCTTCCCCTTGTCCACCCCGAGGGCGATCACGTAGTTCGCCTCCTCCAACTCGCGCATGTCCCAGCAACCGGACAAGACCAGGAGCAGGCTGAGGAGCCCGATTAGGGCCCGCCTACGACGCACGGGAATGACCTCCCTTCTTGCGCATGACCGCCACGATCAAGATGAGGGGCGGAATCGCCAGGGCGACGGCGCCCGCTGTCTGCATCCAGAATTGATCAGTCCGCAGCACCGCCGCAAAATCTTCGGGCAGGACGGAGAGAGCCTCCGCGATCAGCAGCAGGGGCAGGACCAAGGGCCGATGATTGGGGATGCGCAAGAGTTGAGCCAGGTGAAGGCAGGCGGCGTAGAGGAGCAGAGAGATGCGGACGCAGGCAGCCATGACCCAGAAGGCGATCATCACGGCCTCAATGCGCTCCACCCAACGACCAATGCTGATCAAGCGAGCGACGGAGAAGAGGGCGAACGGGTTGATCTGGGCGTCCGGCGAGCCAAAGAGACCGACCAGTAACAGCACCATTCCCAGCCCGGTGAGGATGTAGATGATCAGGGCGGATCTGCCTACCTGCCGAAAGACACGGGCTGAACGAAAGACCTGGCCCAGGATCAGAAGCAGGGTGATCTCCGAGAGCATCGGCAGAAAGGCCAGGGCGCCCAGGGCTGTCCGCTTCAGGCCAAACCCCCAGAACGGAAAGTATTGGGAAGCGTCAATGTGCGGCAGGTTGAGTACGACGACTAGCGCCAACATCAGGTAGATCGGCACGAAGAGGAGTTGGCTTACCCGGGCTAAGCCCTCCAAGCCCGTCCAAGCAGCGGCGGCCGCACAGAGGATCAGCAGAAGGGAGATGATCGAGATCGGCGTTATGGGCAGAAGAGTGGTCTTGAAGGTCTCGGTGAAGTCCCGCAGGTTCAAGGTCAGGTGACCCATGAGCCAGACCAGGACGAGGACCATCAAGAGTGCGCCGATCAGCCGCCCGGTGGCCGCTTCGGCCATCTGACAGAGACTCGCGCCGGGGAATCGGTTGGCCAGCTTGGTGTAGAGCCAAAAGATGACCAAGCCCAATGGTAGGACCATCAACACAAGTTGCCAGGTGGCGGGCCCGCCCCACGAGATCGCCAGGACCGGGTAATGCAGAAAGAGCATCGAGATCATGGTTATGACGATCAGGCGAATGCCGGCGCGAGGCTCAATGTGACCACCATAGGTCGTCGCATGGGTCTTGCTCATTCGCGCTCAGCTCCCTTCAAGGACTTGCCCTCACGGTCGGCAAAGGAGTCCGTGTCCCAGGCTCGAACCACGGGCGGCTGCCGCTGTTCGTCGATGGTGCGTGTGTAGCCTGGACGGGTCTCCATCTGGTAATCAGGCGGCATGTCACCTAGTTCGCCGAGCGGCCTGGACAGGGGCGCCAAGGGCGCCAGGAATGGCACGCCCAAGGTGCGCATGTGGACCAGGTAGAGCAGGAGACCAAAGAAGAAGCCGACTAGGCCATACATCCCCAAGACTGCCGCAGCTGCGACCAGCGTGATCCGGATTAAGCGGAGGCCAATCCCTGTCAGGTAGTTCGGCACCACAAAGGCTGCGAGCGAGGTCAGGGCGACGACGATCAGGACGACTGGGCCAACAATCTTGGCTTGAACGACCGCTTGGCCCAGGATCAGCGAGGCGATCAGCCCGATCGTCGATCCCAGTTCGGAAGGGATCCGGGCCGTCGCCTCCAGGATGAGCCAGAAGGAGAGATCCATCGCCAGCAACTCCACCAAGGATGGCATCGGTACCTTCTCACGCGATTTGGCGATGAAGAGGAGCAGTTCGGTCGGGAGCATGTCCGCGTGGTAGTTGACAATCGCAATGTACAGGGCGGGACCAAGCAACGCCAACATGAGGCCAAGGAACCGGATCCAACGAACGGCGGTACCGGTCCAGGGCCTGACGTTGTAATCCTCCGCCGTCTGCATCAGGGACCAGAAGGTGACCGGGCAGATCAGGGCCTGAGAGGTGTTGTCAAGCATCAGGACGACGTTCCCTTCCGACAGGTAGGCAGCGGTCCGGTCGGGCCGTTCCGTGACCATGGTGCCGGGGAGCACGGAGTTGGGCCGGTCCTCGATACTCTGTTGCAGAACGCCGACGGAGGTCAGCATGTCTAGGTCAATGGAGGAGAGTCGCCGCCGCACCTCTGCCACCAGCTTGGGCGAGGTCAGGCCGTTCAGGTAGAGCATGCCGACCCAGGAGCGTGAGACCCGACCGATGGTGAAGAACTCGGTCACCAGACGTGGATCCTTCATGCGGCGGCGGACGAGCACGACGTTGGGGCGAATCGATTCGATGAAGGAGTCCCGTGGTCCCCAGACGGTCCGCTCATTGGCCGGCTCACCGACGGAGCGGGTTGGGTAGAGTTTGACGTCGATCTCGAGGGCGCTCTTCTGCCCATCGATCAGGATCACCGCATCACCGACCAGAAGCGCATCGATGCAGCTCTTGATGTCGTGGAGCCGGATCACGGCGGCGGAGACCATCAACTCGCGCTCGATCCGATCGAGGGAGACGGTCCACTCCGGAACCCGGTCCCCGCCAACCGGATGCGTCTCCGGATCGATCGGCTCAGCTCGTTCACGATCCATGCGGGGCAACTGCATCATGGTGTGCATGGCCAGATTGATCCGGTCACCGTTGGTCATCCCGTCAATGTAAAGCAGGGTGCACTCGACCGGCGGATCGGTCATCAGGTTGAAGGGGCGGACCACCACGTCTTTGTTGCTGGGGATGTTGAAGATCGCCTTGAGGCGGTCCAGGTTGGTACAGAGGTCGGGGGTGAGGTCACCGGCCTCTTCGACCGCCTTCTGGCCTTCCGGAAGCGCTTGGGCCAGGTTCTCAATGTGGGTCAGCGCCCGTTGCGCGCGCAGCATGGCATCCTTCAGGCGGCTCAGGCCGCTCTGCTCCGCCGTGGGCTGGGCGCCCCGGTCGGACAGGGTGAAGATCGCATCGGCGCTGGGCGCAGAGGGGTCGATCGCGTTGGCGATCTTGTTCCAGAGTGCCATCAGTTCCCCTCCTCTGCTGGATTCTCCCAAAGGATTCCCGCCGCTCCGTCTGCGATATTCCGGTGGTTGGCTGAAGGGGAATGCTGCATGACCCAGCGAACTAGGCGTATAAATAGCTAGCCTTAAATTGGCATGGCTGAGAGAGGGCGGGACGGAAACGTGACCAAGTTTCTCTTGATTGGTGGGGCCAGCGCGTATACCCCAGATATCCTTCTGGGGCTCCTGCGGGAGCCGACGATCGTAGAGGGCTGGGAGGTCTGGCTTCATGATGTGGATGGGCCCAATCTGCACCTGATGGGCCGTCTCGCTGAGCGGCTGGCGGCAGCCGCAGGGGTCAACTGGCAGGTCCGGACGACCCTTGATCGCCGGGAGGCGATTGCGGGCGCCGACTTTATTCTGTCGCAGCCGCGTGTGGGAGGGCTCCAGAGCCGCCGTCTGGACGAACAGATTCCGCGGGCGCTTGGTCTGATCGGCCAGGAGACGCTCGGTGCGGGCGGCTTTGCCTTCGCTTGGCGCACGATCCCCGTCATCTTGGGCGTCGTTGCGGAGGTGCAGGAGCTGGCGCCCAAGGCCTGGGTGATCAACTACGC
This sequence comes from Symbiobacteriaceae bacterium, assembly GCA_035298385.1. GTDB lineage: Bacteria > Bacillota > Sulfobacillia > Symbiobacteriales > Symbiobacteriaceae > DATGYC01. The sequence goes on from DATGYC010000105.1 coordinate 4,326, forward strand.
CAACCCGGCCGGTATGGTGACCGAGGCGGTCCTGCGCCGCTTTCCGGCTGCCCGCTTCATCGGTCTGTGTGACATGCCCGCGGGGCTCCTGCAGAGCGTGGCGAGCCTCCTGCGCGTCGATCCGCACCGTGTGACGGCCGACTGGACGGGGATCAATCATGCGGGCTGGGGGCGCCGGGTCTACGTCGACGGGGCGGAGGCCCTGGGGCGAATCCGGGGCCTGGGGCGGGCAGGTGGCCTGGTAGCCGGCCTGCTCCCGCTGAATGAGGTGACGGGAACACTCCGGCTCTTCCGCCGGTTTGGTCTCCTGCCGGACGCCTACCTGCGCTACTACTACCATACGAATGAGATGGTGGCCCTCTTAGGGCGCAAGAAACAGACCCGGGCGGAGCAGGTCCTCGCGCGCTTGCCGGCCCTCTATGCCCACTATGAGGCGGTGGCTGATGGGCGGGAGCCGCACCTGAAACTCCACCGGGGCCATGCCTCGCATGCCGACCTAGCCTCGACCGTGATTCTGACGATGGCTGCTGGGCGAAAGGCCAGGTTTATCATTCAGCAGGCTAATCGCGGGCAACTGCCAGATCTGCCGGTCGGACGGGCCGCACAGTTTCCGGCCATGGTCGGACCGGACGGCTGGGAGCCGATTGCGCAGGAGCCGTTGCCGAACGGGTTGCCCGACCTGCTCTGCGAGATCCAAGCGGCAGAGGGGCTGAACGTAGAGGCCGCCCTGACCGGGGATCGCCAGACGGCGGTGGAGGCGATGGCTGCCGCCCCGCTCGTGCGCGACCGCGCCAAGGCCGAGCTCATGGTGGAGCGCTTATTGGCCGCCCATCGGCCTTACTTGCCGCAGTTCTGGGGAGAGGGTGAGGCCTAGTGTCGCGCTGTCTGATCGTCAACGCTGACGATTTTGGGCTGACAGAGGGTGTCTCGCGGGGCATTCTGCAGGCTCACCGGGACGGGTTGGTCACCTCGACCACCTTCATGACCAACTTCCCCTGGGCGCCCCAGATGGCGCCGCTCCTCGCCGACGCCCCAGACCTGGGGGTCGGCATCCATCTGAACCTGACCACGGGGCGCCCCCTGCTCCCCGCCAAAGCCGTCCCGACCCTGGTCACGAGAGAAGGGGCGTTCAGCAAGGCGCTCACGCATCTGGTCGCCCGCGTCGATCCCGCTGAGGTCGAGCAGGAGTGGGCGGCCCAGATCGAGCGCGGGATCGAACTCCTCGGTCGACTCCCGACCCACCTGGATACCCACCGCTACCTGCAGGGCTATCCGACCTTTGGGGCGGTCATGATCCGGCTGGCCCAAACGTACACCATCCCGGCGGTCCGGAACCTCTACCCCGGGCGCCAGATGCGCCCCGCAGGCCGGCTGGGCGCCCTCAACCCGGCCAACTGGGTCGTCGACCGCTACCTGCAGCGGTCTTCGCAGGCGGTGCTGGCCTCTGATCTGGCCTGCCCGCAGGCGATCCTGGTGGGCGACTTCGACCGGGAGATGCTGCTGGGGCGCCTGGCGGGGCTGGAGGAGGGCGTGACCGAACTGGTCTGCCACCCCGGCATCGTCGATGAATCCCTGCGGGCGATCACCTCGCTCGTCGAGCAACGTGAGGTGGAGTTGGGCGCCCTGACGGACCCGAGCGGACTAGCCATGATCGCGGAGCAGGGGATCCAGTTGATCCATTTCGGCGACCTAGCCCAGGGAGGGGCAGAGTGATGAAGGGAGACCGCGCCTTCTTCGAGCGGCTGGCCGCCGCGCTAATCATCCCGGTGACCCTGCTGCCGCTCGCCGCCCTGATGCTGGCGGCTGGAAGCCAGTTGGGGATCGAGCCTTTACGAGTGGGCGGTCTGGCACTGATCCAGTCCTGGCTGCCGCTCTTCTACGCCATCGGCCTAGCGATCGGCTTCAGTGAGGGCGACGCCATGGCGGTCCTCAGTGCGGTCGTCACCTTCCTGACGATGCAATCCGTCGCCGTCGCGGTCGCCGGCGACCCGGGGCTCAACATGGGCGTGGTCGGTGGCCTCATCACCGGTGCCACTGCTGTCGCCCTCTTTCACCGGGTGAAGCGGTGGGTGCTGCCAGAGTGGCTCGGCCTCTTTAGCGGCAAACGGATGGGTCCGGTCGTTGGGACGGTGGCGGGCTCGCTAATCGGCCTGGTGGCTGGGTGGAGTTGGCCACCGATCAAGTCAGCGATCATCCTGCTGGGCCAGTGGCTCTACGCCGCGGGTCCGGTAGGCGCCTTTGTCTATGGCGCTTCGACCCGCATCCTCCTACCGACGGGGCTGCACCACATCCTGCTTCAGGCGGTCGACAACCAGATCGGTGGCTGGACGGACCCGGCGACGGGCAAGTGGGTCACGGGTGAGTACTTGCGCTTCCTGGCGGGTGATCCGGCGGCGGGGCGCTTTCTCTCGGGCTTCTTCTTGACGCTTGGCTTCGCCTCGCTCGGGATTGGGCTGGCCCTGATCCGCCAGGCAAAGACTGGTCAGAGAAGGCGGGTCTCGGGCCTGATGGGCACGGGGATGCTGACGGCAGCCGTCTTAGGCATCACGGAGCCGATCGAGTTCGCCTTCATCTTCGCCTCCCCCGTGCTGTGGGTCTTACATATCCTCTTTGCCGGGTTGGCTTCACTATTGGCCTATCTGCTGGGGATTCGAGCGGGCGGCTACGCCCTACCGATGTTGCTGATCAACCTGCAGCAGAGCGAGCGCTCCTGGCTCCTCCTGCCGATTGGGCTCCTTTGGAGCGCCCTCTACTTTGTCAGCTTTAGTTGGGTGATCCGGCGCTGGCGACCGCGGGTCCTGGGGCAGGAGGAGGAGTCATTCGTGGCTTCGACGGGCGCCCCAGCGGCCACAGGTGATCTCACGGCGGGCGCCCAGATGCTGGCCCACCTGGGCGGCGCGGCTAACCTGCTCTGGCTGGACGCCTGCATGACGCGCCTGCGGGTCCAAGTCGCTGAGGTCGCGCGGGTCGACCAGGCGGGGTTGCGGGCGCAGGGCGCCGTCGGCCTGGTCTGGGACGGGCCGAACCTGCAGGTCGTCCTGGGGACTCGGGCGCCCCAGTGGCGTGAGCTGGTAACGGCGGCGATGTCTGGCGAGACGGGGGCGACGGTGCGAGCTGGGGCAGGCGAGACGAGGGGCCAGCCGAGCGGAGAGTCGGCGGGTGCACAGCCTGGTGCCTCAGCCGTGGTCACCGCCCACGCCACAAGCGAAGCCCTCACCCTGCTTGCGCCGCTCACCGGCCGAGTGCTGCCCCTTAGCGCCCTGCCCGACCCCGCCTTCGCCGAGGGCCAGCTCGGTCAGGGCCTGGCGATTGAGCCGACCGATGGCTGGCTGGTGGCGCCCTGCCAGGCGAGCGTCACCGCCATCTTCCCCGGCGGCCACGCGATCGGTCTGACCACACCAACCGGGATTGAGATCCTGATCCATATCGGGCTGGACTCCCATCGCCTGGCCGGCCAGGGGATCCATCTGCGGGTCGAGCCGGGCGCCGTGATCGAGGCGGGCCACGTGCTGGGCTGGCTCGACCTCGCCGTGATCCGGGCGGCGGGCGTCACGCCGGTGACCCCCATCGTGGTGACCACGGGCCAACGTGTCACGGCACTTGCGCAGGACGGGGTGAGCGCGGCTGCGGCGCTCCTGCAGATCGCTGGCTAAGCGAAAGACCGCTGGCACCAAGCCAGCGGTCTTTCGTAGTACTTAAAGGTTTTCGGTAATAAGGGGATCGAGGCCGGCAACCGAGGCGTAGGCCTCACAGAGTTCGAGGATCTCTCCGGGACCAATCTCTGAGCGTCCCCAGGCGTCGAGGGCGATTCGGGTAAACTCGGTCGCTCCGGCCGCGAGTAGGGCGGCCAGTACGAGCGGGAGCGATTGCTCCGCCGGTGCTCGTGCGGGTTGTCTGGTGCGCCGCCGTTCGGTCAAGTCAACCACCATGGCCAACACGTCCACCACCTTCACGCAGAATCGGTCCTGAATCTTATTCGCTAGGAGCAGATCGATTCCGTCCTTATCATACCAAGAACTGGAATCCCTTGCAACATGTTTTTGTAAATCTTTGGGAGGATTCCCAACGTTTATGATGCTTTGATCGATTGATTGAACAGACGCACAAGTGAACGGTATACTAGAGAAGATGTAGGCATGGAGGTGGATGTGCCGTGGCTGGATTGGGCGATCGTCTCGAGCGGCTGCGGCAGGAGCGGGGGCTTAGTTGGCGGGAGTTGGCGGCCCGAACCGAGATTCCGGTCCAAGAGTTGCAGCGGTTGGAGGGGGGCGCCCGGAAGGGGGTTCCCGCCGAGTGGCTGACGGCTCTGGCACAGGCCTTAGGCACCACGGCGGCCTTCCTGCAGGAGGGGCGCCCGCCGGAGTCACGTGAGGTGGCTGCCGGCTTCCTGCGCTACTGGGACCGGCTCGCCCGCGCCGAACGGGATACACTGAAGTTCGCCCCGATCCAGGGGCGGATCGAGGCGCTACTCGACTACTTGGCGCGCACCTTCCCCGGTCTGTGGGATCGTGCTGGAGCGGCGGCGGCCCTGGGCTACACGCCGGACTCCCTGGCGCAGATCCTGGCCGGCGAGGCGCCGCTTCAGTCGCCACTCCTGCAACGGCTTAGCCAGTTGACCGGACTGCCACGTGACTTCTTCGTCCGCGGGGACCTATTTGGTGGCGCAGCGGGTGAGGATGGTATAGCGGCAGCCCAACTCCAGGCATACTACGAGGTCGTACAGGAGGCGGCGCGGGAGGGGATCTCCCCGTCCATGCTCCGCCGTGCCGTGCGCATCCTGGCCCTTCGCTCGCTGGATAACCCGGAAGAAGAGAGAGGGTGACCCGCTCCCGTGGAGGTCGCAATTGCCGTCGCCAAGGTACCCAAGTTTGGCCTGAGTGAGAGCGGGGATTCTGTTGAGGTAGTCGAGCGGCCCCGGGGAGGCCTGACCGCCATCATGGCGGACGGCCAGACCCATGGCCGGGCAGCGAAGCGAGTGAGCCAATTCGTCGTCGCCAAGGCGATCGGACTGATCGCTGATGGCGTCCGGGACGGTGCGGTCGCCCGGGGCGTGCATGACGCCCTCTTCGCCGCTCGTGACGGCAAGGTATCGACCGAGTTGACCATGATCACGGTCGACTTCCGCACCAAGAGCCTAGTCATCAGCCGGAACTCCCATGTGCCGGTCTTCCTGCGCCACCCGAGCGGGGAGGTTGAGCGCCTGGAGAGCTACGTTGAGCCGATCGGCGTCCACGAGGTGATGCGGCCGATGATCACGGAGCTGCCGATGGAGTCGGGGCTGATCGCCCTGGCCATGACCGATGGGATCTACTCGGCCGGTACTCGCTATGGCGCCCCGCTCAATCCGGACGATGTCGTGGCGATGCTGGCGACGACGCCCCCAGAGCGGGTGCAGGAACTGGTCGATGGTCTGCTGGAGAAGGCGATGGAGCTTGACCGGCGGCGCCCGGCGGATGATATGGCCGTGATGGCCGTTGGCCTGGCGCCTAAGGAGAATGTCGAGGTTCGCCGGTTGGCGATCCGGGTCCCAATCTAGGGAGGACTGGGTTAGATGGAACCAAATGTGGCGATTGTCGGAGTCTGTGCAGCTGGCAAATCGACGTTGGCCGAGGGGCTGAAGGCACACGGAGTCCAGGCACTGACCGTGCCGGCGGAGCATAGCTCGGTTCGTCGACTCTGGGAGCGGCTGCATCCAGAGTGCAACATCTTGGTTATGCTGGATGCTGAGTTCGAGACGACCAAGCAACGCCGCCCGACGATCATGTATGGGCCGGAGCGGATCGAGGAGCAACGGCGGCGCCTGACCGTGGCACGCGAGTCCTGCGACCTCTACCTGCCGACCGATGACCTGAGCATAGATGGTGTCCGAGAGAGGGTGCTGGCGTGGATCGAGGAGTGGAAGAAGAGCCACTAAAGCGGACGGGGCCCAACAAGCCAGCCAAGTCAGAACTGCGGGAGTGGCTGGAGACGATCGGGATCGCCCTGGTCCTGGCCCTCCTGCTGCGGACCCTGGTAGTGCAGGTCTACAAGGTGGAGGGGGAGTCGATGCTCCCCAACTTCCACACCGGTGAGATGGTGCTGGTCAACAAGTTTATCTACAAGGTCCGGGCGCCCCACCCCGGTGAGGTGGTCGTTCTCGACGACCCAATGAACCCGCGGCGCCAGTTGATCAAGCGCGTGATCGCCGTGGCGGGTGAGACCGTGGAGATCAAGGATGATCAGGTCTACATCAACGGGCGCCCGCTGGCGGAAGACTACATTGACAGGGAACTGTTGCGTAACGAGACGCTCCCGGTTCAGACGGTACCGGCGGAGACGATCTTTGTCATGGGCGACAACCGGGGTAACTCCTCGGACTCTCGCCGGATCGGCCCCATCCCGGTCACCAAGCTAGAGGGGAAGGCCTTCTTCCGCTACTGGCCGCTGAGCGCCTTCGGTAGAACTCCGCTTGACCTGGGGCGTTCGTATCAGGCCAAGCCGTAGAAGCAGGAGGGGTCTCTCTTTGGCTGAGGTCACCTTTGAGATGGTCCGAGAGGATGAGGAGACGAAGGTCTACATCACCAAGGCGAAGGAGATGCTGGCGGCGATCGGCTATACCGAGCATGGGCTCCGCCATGTCGGTCTGGTCGCACACCGGGCGATGCGCCTCTTGGAGAGGTTCGGCTACGAGCCGCGCCGCATCGAACTGGTCGGAATCGCCGGGCTGCTCCATGATATCGGGAACGTGGTCAACCGACGGAATCACGGCCAGACCTCTGCCTTGATGGCCCAACGGATCCTCTCCCGCATGGGGATGGACTTCGAGGAGATCGCTGAGGTCATGGCAGCGATTGGCAACCATGAGGAGGAGGTTGGCAACGCGGTCAACGACATCGCAGCCGCCCTCATCCTCGCAGATAAGTCGGATGTGCACCGGAGCCGGGTCTACAACCGGGACTTCGCCCAGTTCGACATCCACGACCGAGTCAACTACGCCTGTACGCACTCCGATCTTGTCGCTGATCTGGAGGCAAAGATCGTCCGGCTCGAACTGACGATCGATACCACGATCATCGCTCTGATGGAGTACTTTGAGATCTTCCTGGTCCGCATGGTGATGTGCCGGCGGGCCGCGGATCGATTGGGTTGCCAGTTCGAACTCTCCATGAATGGGGTCCGACTGCTCTAGCTGAACAGGAATGGCCTCTGACTCTCTAGATTCCAGACCGTACAGGCAGGAAGAGTGCTATTCGCCTCCGAAATGTCTAGTGTTCGGAAGCCTTAGGTTTTCGCTATTCTATGGGGTAATTAAGGGGGACCGTGCATGAGAAGGGCCGTCGCTTGGCTCACCATCCTGGTCGTAGCTTTGGCCGGGTTGGGCTTCTACTTTGGCATGCCCGTCAAGAACGGGGACAAGACACAGCCGCGCATCATGAACCATCTGAAGCTCGGTCTCGATCTGAAGGGCGGCGTCTACCAGGTCCTGGAGGGCGTCGAGTCCGATCTAGGCCCGGTCACGCCTGAGGCGATCCAGCAGGCCAAGGCCGTCATCGAGAACCGCATCAACAAGCTCGGCGTCTCGGAGCCGGTCGTCCAGATTGACGGCAAGAACCGTATTGTCGTCCAGCTGGCTGACGTCAAGGATACCGAGCAGGCGAAGGCGATCATCGGCAAGACCGCTGCGCTCTCCTTCGTCGGCCCGGACGGGAAGATCGTCCTTGACGGCAAGGATATCGAGAAGGCTGGTGTTGGCCAGCAAGGGAACCAGTTTGTCGTCACCCTGAAGCTGAAGGGCGAAGGCCCGAAGAAGTTTGAGGAGGCGACGACCAAGTTCGTCCAGCAGCGGATTACGATCAAGCTCGACGAGGACATCATCTCCGCGCCGGTCGTCAATCAGCCAATCGTCGGTGACAGCGCGATCATTGAGGGCAACTTTGACGCCAAGGGCGCCCAGAACCTGGCCGACCTGATCAACGGCGGCGCCCTCCCGATCAAGCTGGAGGTGAAGGAGTCCCGCGTCGTCTCGGCGACGCTCGGCTCGGACTCGCTCGCCCGCTCCGCGATCGCCGGCCTGATCGGCATGGCCTTCGTCCTGGTCTTCATGGTCGTCCTCTACCGGCTCCCGGGCCTGATGGCCGACCTGGCGCTGGTCATCTACGCCGTGCTGACGATCGCCTTCCTGATCGCCATCAACTCGGTCATGACCCTGCCTGGCCTGGCTGGCCTTCTGCTCTCGATCGGCATGGCCGTTGACGGCAACGTGCTGATCAACGAGCGCATCAAGGAGGAGCTCAAGGCGGGCAAGGGCCTCCGCTCCTCGATCGACGCGGGCTTCCACCGGGCGGTCTGGACGGTCGTCGACTCCCAGGTCACGACCCTGATCGCCGGCGTCATCCTCTGGTACTTCGGCACCGGCCCGGTCAAGGGCTTCGCCCTGACCCTCTCGGTCGGTACCATCCTCTCCATGTTCACCTCCATCACCGTGACGCGCTGGCTGATCAACCTGCTGGCCGACACCGGTCGCTTTGGTAAGAGCCTGTTCGGTGTGAAGGAGGTGTCCAAGGCATGATCAAGTGGCTTACTCGCGTTGACTACATGAAGAATGCGAAGTACTGGCTCTACTTCTCGATCGTCCTGTCGGTCGTGTCGTTGGTCGCCATCTTCGCCCTCGGCCTCAACAAGGGCATCGACTTTGCTGGCGGCCTTCACCTAGACGTCCAGTACGGCTCTGTCGTGACGCAGAACCAGGTCTCTGATGCGGTCCAGAAGTCGATCGGTGAGGCGGCGCAGGTGCAGCAGACCGAGACGAAGGGCGGCAATCAGTCCGCCTTCCTGGTTACCGTGCCGGAACTGAATGCGGAGAAGAAGGATGCCATGCTCAAGGAGCTCGGCACCATCGGCACCGACTTCAAGGTCATCGGCGAGGAGAACGTCTCGGGCTCAGTCTCGAATGAGCTGACCCGCAACGCTGCGATCGCGATCATCGTCGCGGCTCTCCTGCAGATCATCTACATCTGGATCCGCTTCCAGTTCAAGTTCGGCATCACGGCCGTCCTGGCGCTGGTCCATGACGTAGTCATCACCCTCGGCCTGATGGCCATCTTCCGGATCGAGATTAACGCCCCGTTTGTGGCGGCGATCCTGACGGTCTTGGGCTACTCGATGAACGACACCGTCGTCGTCATCGACCGGATTCGCGAGAACCTCCCGACTCGTGGCAAGCACGAGACGGTCGAGGCGCTGGCGACCCGTTCGATTCGTGACGTGATCACCCGCTCGCTTTACACGGGCGTCTCGGTGCAGATCATGCTGCTCGCCCTGATGATTCTCGGTGGAGACACGATCCGTGACTTCGTCACGACGATGTTCATCGGCATCACCCTGGGCACCTACTCGTCGATCTTCATTGCTTCGGCCCTCTGGGTCTACTGGACCAACTATGAGGAGAAGCATGCGAAGAGTTCGGGCAAGCAGAAGGGCAAGCTAAAGCCGTCGAAGGCCTAGCTTGTAAGAGAGAGCCGTTCGGCCGAGGCCGGACGGCCTTTCTCTTACTAGATTATAAAAGTTGTGTAAGGGACTGTTTGGAAGTGTCGGTTTTTTGGTAGGATGGGAGCACAGAGCTTGTCAGCGCAGGGGGTGGTCAGGTGGAACGGCTGGTGAACGAGACCGAGGCGGGCGCCCTGGGGCCGGTCTACAGTGAGATCCGACTGAGCTTGGGCGTGGCGACTGTTCCGCTGATCTTCCAGGCGATGGCGGGGATCGGTGCGGATGTGCTGCTGCAGAACTGGACCGCCTACCGGCGCACCTTTCTGTCGGGGCGCCTACCCCGGCTGACCAAGGAGTGGATCGGCCTAGCCCTGGGCGTGCACCTGGGCTCGCCCTACCTGACCCGCTGGCACGCCCTGCACCTGCAGGCGCTGGGCGCCCCCCTGCCCGAGGTGCGAGCGGTGACGAGCAGTGGCGCCCTGACCCAGGTCCCGGACGGGATGCGGCCCTATGTTGAGCAGGCCCTCCTGATCGAGCGCACGGATGGTGCAGCCTACCGGACGGCCGAGGAGGCCTTTGGTGAAGAGGTAGGCTCTGAACTGGTCGACCTAGTCCTGATGGTCCGGGCGCTGGGGCGATTTGCAACGGAAGCAGGATTGGCCCCGGAATCGATCGCATATCTGTTTGCAACTGGCGGGACTGAGGCGTAGCAGGAGGGATTCTGGATGTACGAGATTCGGCCGGTGACAATGACGGTCCGGGGCAAGGAGTTCGCCCGGGACGTGGTCGTTCACCCGGGCTCTGCCTGCGTGCTGGGCTGGACGACCGAGGATAGGATCCCGTTCGTGCGCCAGTACCGTCCCGGCATGGACCGTCCATCGCTTGAACTACCGGGAGGGCGCCTGAAGGAGGGCGAGACTCCCGCTGAGGCTGCGGCCCGCGAGATGGAGGCGGAGACGGGCCTGAAGCCCGCCTCGCTCTGGCAGTTGGGCGAGTTCTGGGCCGCGCCAGGCTATTCGACCGAGCGCGTCTGGGTCTTTGTCGCCGAGCAGCTAAAGCCGGGGCTGATGCGTTTTGACGAGTCCGAGGAGATGAAGATCGAGTTCTTGGCCTATGCGGAGGCCCTAGAGGCCGTCCGGACCGGCGAGATCGGCGATGCACGCACGATCGTAGCCCTGCTCCGCTGGGGGGATCAGATCTTTGGATCGTTGAGACCTGAGCCGTACAGACCCTAGCGGGTCATTCCAATCAGCGATCGCCCCACACCACCACCAATGCATTGGGGGTGGTTTTTTCGTACCCTACGCACCCCTCTCCGCATACCTGTAGAAGAGAGGGGGGTGACCGGATTGGATCCGTGTTGGCTCGAGCTTGGGCGCCGCCCCTGGGAGAGGCTCACGGCTGAGAGTGGCGTGAAGCTGGACGGGACGATTCAGCTGGGGGAGGGAGACCTCTTGCCGGTCACCGCCCAGATTCGGGGCGCCCATTCCCGGCGCTTCCCCAAGAAGTCCATCCAGGTCCGGATGACGGGGCCGAAGCTGCTCGACGAACCGCCGGAGGGGCATCTGGTGCGGATCCTGCACCTGAACGCCGACTACGTCGATCCAACCCTGATGCGCTCCGCCCTGTCGTACGACCTGTTCGAGACGGTGGGCGCCCCGGCGCCCCGCTGCCACCACGTGAACCTGACGGTCAGTGGCGAACCGGCCGGGGTCTATCTCGGGATGGAGTCGGTCGATCGGGACTGGTGCCGACGGCGCGGTCTGCCGCCCGGGCCGATCTATTACGCGATCAACCGAAACGCCAACTTCGGTCTGATCTCGCCTTTCTCCAAGGAGTTGAAGCAACCGCTCGACGGGGGGTACCATGCGCTCTATGGCGTGGATACGACCCCGCTCCAGCAGATGATCCTGTCGATCAATGTCTCTGACGAGCGTAACTTCCCGCGCATCCTGCAGCGGTGGATCGACCTAGACATCTATCTCCGCTGGTTGATGACGGCGGTCTTCGTTGGCAACCGGGATGGGTTTGTGCACAACTACGCGCTCTATCTTCACCCGGTCGAGGAGCGCTTTCAGATCATCCCGTGGGACTATGACGCCACCTGGGGGATCGATATTCATGGGAACCCGGCGAGGCTGGACCGGGTGCCGCTCGTGGGCTGGAACAAGCTAAGCCGCCGATTGATGGCTGTTCGGCCGCTTCGCCGGCGGTACCGGCAGCTCTTCGAGGAGGCCCTTGACGGGCCGTTCAGTCCGCCCGAGGTCTGGGCGATGGTGGACCAGCTAGCGGCGGAGGTTGCGCCAGCGGTCTTGGCTGATACCGCCCGCAGGGGGACGGCTGAGTCGTGGGAGGAGGACGTGGACGCCCTGAAGGCTTGGGCCGTCGACCGGCGCCAGCTCCTCTTGGAGCAGCTAGCCGATCTGTGACGATTTTTGTCGTCGTTCGACAACAGCAGGATTTTCGCCCAGAGATTAGGGAATCCTAATAACTGGTAAGATATTCCATCCGGCGGTCGGACGAACGGGGGAGTCGTGCATGGATGCGGCGTTAAATCTTGTGCGCCACAGTGGAAATGAAGCGCTCATGCGGGCGGTTGAGCTCTCGCTTGTGGCGGCAACCGCGGGGGTGCCCTTCCACGTGCATGCGGAGGGGCTACGGGGAACGGGCAAGACGACGGTGATGCGGGCGGTACGCAGTCTGCTCCCGCCCATCCGGCGCGTCCGGGGCTGCCTTTACAACTGTGATCCGGATCGACCGCACTGCCCGCATCATCGCGATCTGGAGCCGGGCGCCCTACACGCCTTAGGCGAGGAATGGGTCCCCATGCCCTTCCTTGAGATCGCCCACGCCGCCAAGGTAGGCACGGTCGTCGGGACGATCGACCTGGCTCGTCTGGTCGATCCAGCCCAACCAGCGGCCGCCCTCTTGCCTGGCACGATCCCGCGGGCGCACCGGGGCATCCTATTCGTGGACGAGGTGAACCGGCTGGTCGAGACCGCCCCCGAACTCGTGGATATCCTCCTGGACGTCATGGGGACGCGCCCGGGCCGGGTTCAGATCGAGGAGTCCGGCCTTCCCACGGTGGAGATGCCGGTGCAGGTGACCGTCTGGGCTGCCTCCAATCCCGATGAGGATCCCGGTCCCCTGGAGGAGGTCCGGCGCCAACTCTCCGATCGCTTCGACCTGACGGTCTACACCGACCGCCCGACCGATCTGGCTGCCATCGAGCAGATTCTCGCCCTGGGGGAGGGCGCCCCTGCGCCGCTCGCCCCCGAAGCCAAGCGGGCCTTTCAGGAGTCCATGCTAGCCGCACTCGTCCAGTTGCGGGCGGTCGAGCTCGGGGCGGGCATGCGCGGGCGCATCGCTGAACTCTACAGCCGTTTCGGCCTCGAGTCGCTCCGGGCAGCGCAGGGACTGCAGCACGGCATGCGCCTCCTGGCCGCTACGCGGGGGCAGCGACTCGCTGGTCTGGACGAGCTGGCGGCCATCATCCCTCACGTTCTCCGTCACCGGGTTGAGCCAGAGACGCTGCAGAAGGCGGTCGCCCTGGTCGAGAGTTGGCGCACGGGGGAGAGCGGGGTTCGGCGCCCGCCAGTCGAGGTCGCAGCACCGCCCTCTCCTTCGACCGCTGTCGACCCAGCGGTCTCGGAATCCTGGTTGAGCCGGACCCTGGAAGGACTGCGCAAGAACATCGTCGGCGCGGAGGTTCCGCCGCACCTGCCGCCGCGCCAGGGCGCCCTCTTCGCCCGGGTTGGTGATGGGTCGGGCCCGCGCGGGAGCGCCCCCTCCCCGGCCGCCGCAGAGGAGGGCAGCGTCAACCCGCTCGACCCGCTGGACGTGCCAGTCGTCTCGCCGCCGCGCTTGGCCCGCCCGATCCGGCTCCTGCCGCCAGAGGCCCTTCTGCAGACGGAAGAGGAGCTGGGGCGGCTGTGACCAATACGTCCTGGTCCGAGAAGCTCCAGCGCCTCTTCGCGCGCAACCGGGGCGCCCGCCTTGGTGAGGCGACGGTCGTCAGCCGCCTCGTCCATGCGCGCGATCAGAGTCGCCCGCATGGACTGATGCTCCTGATGGGGGCGGATGCCGGACAGACCTTCTACGGCCGCAAGCAACCGGGGGAGGTCGTTCACCTAGACGTCTTCCACGAGGCCGGCGAGGTTGACCACCGCCAGGTCGCGGGCGCCCTCATGGGCGAGCTGGGGCAGGAGATCGGACCGGATGGGCGCCCCCTCCTCGACCTCTTTGACCTCCAGACCGGCACGGGCGGCGGGCGGGTGACTGGCGACCTGACCGGGGGCCAGAAGGAGTCGCTACGGCGCAACCATCTAAACCACGTCCACCTGGCAGGTCGCTTGGCGAACGAACAACTCCACCTCCTGGGACCGCTCGTACGGGCCGTGGAGGAGGTGATTCTGGGCGCCGGGCTGGAACTGCGGAAGATCGAACGCATCGCCCACCTGCGCTCCGGTATGGCGGAAGGGGCTGACCTCTCGCCCTACTCCGAGAGCGGCGACTCGCTCCTCAAAGAGGCTGGGGCGCCCGGACGCGAGCCGACCGAATCCCTGGACCGGCGCCCACAGGGCCCGGCCAGCAACGGGCCAGGGGAGACGCCCGGTCGCGGACAGGCATCGGCCTCCTCCGGGACAGGCGGCCAGCCGACGGAGGCGGCCATCGACCAGGCGCTGGCTATCGTGAAGAAGGTTGGCTCGCCCGAGGAGTTGGTGCGGCTCCTGCGGGAGGGCGATCGCCCCGAGGGCTGGAACCTTCGCCAGCATCCGAGCGGCGTCCACGCCTTGAACCAGTTGCGCGAGTTGGAGGAGGGCGGGTACCTCACCCGCACCCTGCGGGGCCCTGTTCTGACGGAGGAGGGGCGCCACCTCTTGCAGTTGCTGGAATCGCATCTGCGGGCGATCAAGCAACGCTTTCGCAAACTGGTCAGGCGCGCACCGGGAACCGCCCGTCTGCACCGTCCTGGTCAGGCGGCAGATGAGCGCTCGATCAACGCCCGCTCTGGCCCGATCCGGGGCGCCGTCCCCGCCCAACCGGGGGATTGGCTGGGGGAGATCGCCGTGCTGGAGACGGTCCGGGGAGCGGTCACCCGGGCCCACCTGGGCGCCCTGGCCCAGCCCGGCCCTGTCCGCCTTACGTTGCGCCGGGAAGACGTCTGGATCCAGCAGCGGGCAAGCGAGCGACCGTTGCACATCTGCATCCTGATCGATGCATCGGCCTCCATGGCTGGCCGGCGCATCCAGGCGGCGAAGCACCTCGTCCGGCACCTGCTCTCCTCCACGAAGGATAAGCTAGCGGTGATCGCCTTCCAGGAGCGGGAGGTGAAGGTCCACGTCCCGTTCACTCGGGACTGGGCCGCCGTGGAGGCCGGTCTCGCCAACGTCCAACCGATGGGCCTTACCCCCTTGGCGCACGGGCTCTCGGAGTCGCTGGCGTTGATTGCGAAGGCCCGCGCCAGGCGCCCGCTCCTGCTGCTGATCACGGACGGCATCCCCACGGTCGCCAAGTGGGGGCTGGACCCGCTGGCGGATGGGCTGAAGGCGGCCCGTTCGCTGGCCGAAGCAGGGGTGCCCTTCGGCTGCATCGGCCTGCAACCCTCCCGGCGCTACCTGGCCGATCTCTGTGCTACGGCGAACGGGACGCTCCACGTGGTCGATGAACTCGACGCCAACGCCCTGGTAGCGATCGCCCATCAGGAGAGGCGAAAGCTGGCACGCCGTCTCCGGCAGGGAATGGGCGCCCGCAGGGCGAAATCATCATAGTTGAATCTGTGCACTGACGGAGAATCCCCTGCCCGACTCCCGGGCAGGGGGTTTCGACCGCATGGGAGAGTGATCTGATGGCGCGCCCCTACCGCCCCAAGCGGTGGCGCCCCGTGCCGCCTGAGCCGACGGCAGCGCTTCGGCTAACCCAGGCCCTTGGCGTCTCACCGGTGATCGCCCAGGTTCTTTACAACCGGGGCCTGACCGATCCGGCGGCGGCCAAGGCCTTTCTGACCGCTGGACGGGAACAGATCCTGGACCCGTTCCTGCTCAAAGATATGGACAATGCGGTCGCCCTGATTCAGGCCCAACTGAAGAGCGGCGAGCCGATCATGGTCTACGGCGACTACGACGTGGACGGCGTGACTGGCACGACGATCCTGGTCCTCGCCTTGCGCGCCCTCGGGGCGACGGTTGACTACTACATCCCGGATCGTTTCACAGAGGGCTACGGCCTGAACGGGAACGCCCTCCGGGAGATCTTCGCTCGCGGCTTCCGCTTCGTCCTCTCGGTTGACACCGGGACGACCGCCGTGCCGGAGGCGGAACTCGCGCAGGAGCTAGGGATCACGCTGGTCATCTCGGACCACCATGAGCCCGGCCCCGTGCTGCCCATCGTACCGGCCCTGATCAACCCAAAGCGGCCCGACTGCACCTATCCCTTCAAGGGGCTCTCGGGCGTCGGCGTCGCCTTCAAGCTGGCGCTCGCCCTGGGTACCCCGAACGCCTGGGATCTCCTAGACGTCGTCACCCTGGGTACCATCGCCGACATGGTCCCGCTCGTGGATGAGAACCGTGCGATCGTGCGGGAGGGGCTGCAGAAGCTTGGCGCCACCCGGCGTCCAGGCCTTCGGGCCCTCATGCAGGTCGCTGGCGTCAAGGAGCCGGTCACGGCGACCCACATCGGTTTCGCCCTCGGCCCACGGATCAACGCCCTCGGCCGGATGGGGAGCGCCATGCGCGGCGTCGACCTTCTCCTGACCGAGGATCCGACCGAGGCTGACCGGCTGGCCAAGGTGCTTGATGACCAGAACCGTGAGCGGCAGGAGGTCGAGGCGGCGATCCTGACCGAGGCGCTCCAGCAGGCTGAGGCGCAGACCCTGGCCGAGCGGGAGCGGGTCGTCGTTCTGGCTGGCGAGGGCTGGCACCACGGCGTCGTCGGCATCTGTGCCTCCCGGGTGCTCGAGGCCTACGGGCGCCCCGTGATCCTGCTCTCCGTGGAGGGCGACGAGGCCCGCGGCTCCGCCCGCTCGATCCCGGCCTTCCACATGCACGCCGCCCTCTCCCAGGTGGCGGACCTCTTCGCCAAGTGGGGCGGCCATGCAGCAGCGGCCGGTATGACCCTGCGCCACAAGGATCTGGTCCCGGACCTGCGGACTCGACTAAACGAGATCGGGCGCACCTGGCTGACCGAGGAGGACCTGGTCAGCGAGCTCCCGATCGACGCCTGGCTCCGCTTTGCAGACGTCACCCCGGACCTGATCGCTGAGTTGCTCCAACTGGAGCCGCACGGGATCGGCAACCCGGCCCCAGTCTTCGGGCTGGAGGGACTGGTCGTCGCCGATCAGCGCTTCATGGGGAACGAGCAGCAGCACCTAAAGCTCTTCCTGCAGGAGCCGGGGAGGAACCCCCGAGGAGACCGCCATGTTGGCCCCGCAGGAGGTTCTCCCCCGGCGGGCGGCGGGCGCTGGGCGCCCCAGCTTGAGGCGGTCGGCTGGTCGATGACCCCGGCGGCGCCGGGCCAGGGCGCCCTCGTCCAAGTCGCCTTCCAGCCGGAGCTGAATCGGTGGCAAGGGCGAGAGAAGCTGCAACTCCTGCTGAAGGACGTGCAGGTGATCGACTCGCCGACCGACGAAGGCAGTCCGGTCAACCTGCTGCCAACCCCGGGCGTAACCAGGCCGGAGTGCCTGGCCTGGGATCCAACTGCGGACCTGCAAGCAGGGCGCCGGACTGCAGACCTTCTGGGCGCCACCAGCGCCGTACAGGATGCACGCGGCGAACGCCTGGGCAAACTACTGGCAGAGATGGCGCCGGTCGAGGAGGAGCATGATCCACCTGCTCCCACTCGCCTGCGCTACATCGAGGCCCTCTGGGCCCAAGAGACCGGGCCGCTCCTGGTCCGAGTCGCCTCCCCCTGGGCAGCGGCTCGCCTGGAGGCCGAACTCCTGGTCGCCCTTCGGCCGCGCGCCGGGGAGATCGCTCGCTGGCGTCCAGACGGCCCCGAACCGACGGGCGCCCGCCTGGTGATCGCACCCTGGGGGCTTACCCCTAGGGGCTCCTACCAGCACACCGTTCTCTACCATCCGCCATATCATGGCTCGCTAGCCCTAACGGGTACCGTGCATCTGCTCTGGACGGATACAGACTGGAACCTGGCAGAGACCATCCTGGACTGGGTGCTTCCCGAACGGGATGAGTTGCTCAAGCTCTGGCCCCTCGTCAAGGCTGGCAAGCTCAATCCAGAGGCCCTCGCCGCCCAGATTGGCGCACTGCCGGGGCCCTGGGTCGAGTTGCTCCTTGCCCGCAGTCTGCAAATCTTCCAAGAGGCTGGACTCCTGGATGCCTCAGGCGGCATTCTCCCGCAACGCGGGAAGGCCGATCTGACCGTCTCCCCGTGCTACCAGCGTGGGCAGGGCGCCCGCCAAGCGCTGGCGGAAATCCGCGCGGGGGACTGGACCAGCCGTCACACTCGCTTATAATGATGGGTAAGGGGGCTATTTTTCGTGGACTTTAAGCAGCATATCCGCACTGTTGAGGATTACCCCAAGCCGGGGATCTCGTTTAAGGATATTACCACCCTCCTGCGTGAGCCGGAGCTCTTCAAGGCCGCCATCGACGCACTGGCCGAGCACTTTGAAGGCCAGCAGATCGATATCGTCACCGGGCCGGAGGCCCGTGGCTACATCTTCGCCTGTGCACTCGCCTACCGGCTGGGCGCCGGCTTCGTGCCGGTCCGCAAGCCCGGCAAGCTGCCCCACAAGACCAAGCGTGTCTCCTACGCCCTCGAGTATGGCGAGGACGCCCTAGAGGTGCATGAGGATGCCTTCGCCCCGGGCCAGAAGGTCCTGGTCGTTGATGACCTACTCGCTACCGGCGGGACGATTCGGGCCGTCTGCGACCTGGTTGAGGCCTGCGGGGCTGACGTGGTGGGCGTCGGTTTCCTGATTGAGCTAACCTTCCTAAACGGGCGTGAGAAGCTGAAGGGCTACGACTCCTTCGCTCTCGTTCAGTACGAGTAAACGTTGCCGCCTGCGCAACAGAAGGGGGGTGGTGCGATGACCCAGCTGCAGATGGTCGATCTGATCAAGCGGAACCTCCTCGCCCACCACCCGGAGGCGAATCTGGGCCCCATCGACCGGGCCTACAGTTTCGCAGCCAAGGCCCATGACGGCCAGTTACGCAAATCGGGCGAGCCCTACATCACCCACCCATTGGCGGTCGCTGCGATCGTCGCCGAGATGCAATTGGACGTCGATTCCGTCGCTGCAGCGATCCTCCACGATGTCGTGGAGGATTGCGGCGTTTCGGTGGAGGCGCTGGAGAAGGAGTTCGGCAAGGAGGTCGGCCTCCTCGTTGAGGGCGTCACCAAGCTGAAGAAGCTCCAGTTCACCTCCCGGGACGAGGCGCAGGTGGAGAACCTGCGCAAGATGTTCATCGCCATGGCCCAGGATCTGCGGGTGATGCTGATCAAGCTGGCCGATCGCCTGCACAACATGCGCACCCTGAAGTCCCAGCCGCGGGAGTCCCAGATCCGCATCGCCCAGGAGACGATGGATATCTACGCCCCGCTGGCTCACCGACTGGGCGTCTCGGAGATCAAGTGGGAGCTAGAGGACCTCTCCTTCCGCTACCTGGAGTCAGAGAAGTACAAGGAGGTCTCCGGCCTTGTTGCGCGCAAGCGCCAGGAGCGGGAGGAACTGACCGGCCTCCTGACGACCGAGCTGAAGGTAAAGCTGGAGGCGGCCGGCATCAAGGCCGATATCTCCGGTCGGCCGAAGCATCTCTACTCGATCTACAAGAAGATGTATCGGCAGGGCAAGGATATCACCCAGATCTACGATCTGATCGCGATCCGGGTGATCGTGCAAGAGGTACAGGAGTGCTACGGCGTCCTGGGCATTATCCATGCCTCCTGGAAGCCGCTCCCCCTGCGCTTTAAGGACTACATCGCCACCCCGAAGCCGAACATGTACCAGTCGCTCCACACGACCGTCATCGGCCCGCACGGCGAGCCGTTTGAGATCCAGATTCGCACCTGGGATATGCACCGAACCTCCGAGTTCGGTGTCGCCGCGCACTGGGCCTACAAAGAAGGCAAGATGGACCGCGAGATGGACCGGAAGCTTCAGTGGCTACGGTCTCTGCTCGAGTGGCATCAGGAGATGCGGGACGCCCGGGAGTTTGTCGAGTCGGTCAAGCTTGACATCTTCTCGGACCAGGTCTTCGTCTTCTCGCCCAAGGGGCACGTCTTCTCCCTGCCCGCTCAGGCGACCCCGCTCGACTTCGCCTTCCTGGTTCACTCGGACATCGGCTACCGCTGCGTCGGCGCCAAGGTGAACGGCAAGATCGTCACCCTGGACCGGCCGCTCGCCAACGGCGACGTGGTCGAGATCCTGACCTCCAAGCAGTCCCCCGGCCCGTCGGTCGACTGGCTGAAGATCGTCCTGACCGCCTCCGCCAAGAACAAGATCCGCCAGTTCTTCAAGCGTGAGCGCAGAGAAGAGAACGTCGCCCGCGGCAAGGAGATCCTGGTCGGTGAGGTCAAGAAGACCGGCCTGAATGTCCACGACTTCCTCCGGCCCGAGTGGATCGCTGAGGTCTGCAAGAAGCTAGCGCTCAAGGACGAAGAAGAGCTTCAACTGATGATCGGCATCGGCACGCTCTCCGCCCTGGGCGTCGTCAACCGCCTGCGGGAGTTCTGGGACAAGGAGCGGAAGGCGAACGAGCCCCCGCCCGAGGTGGTCGTCCCGATCCAGAAGGACTGGCACGGCTATCGGAAGTCGACCAACGGCATTCTCGTCAAGGGCGAGGCTGACCTGCAGGTCAAGTTCTCGCGCTGCTGCGCCCCGGTGCCCGGTGATCCGATCATCGGCTTCATCACCCGTGGCCGCGGCGTGACCGTCCACCGGATCGATTGCCCGAACATGAATGACCTGGCCAAGGATCCTGACCGGCTGATCGAGGTCACCTGGGATGAGCAGTACCAGGGACCGCATCCGGTTGAGGTCCAGCTGACCGCCCTCGATCGCTCTGGCCTGCTGGCCGATGTCGTCTTCATTGTGGCCGAGGCCCGGATCAACATGCTCTCGACGGCGTCGCGGGCCAACAAGAACAAGCTGGCGACGATCGACTTGGTTCTGGAGATCAAGGACGCCCAGCAGCTGCAGTGGGTGCTGGCGAAGATGCGCAAGGTGCGCGATGTGGTCTCGGTTGA
>DATGYC010000106.1:0-3168 GCA_035298385.1 Symbiobacteriaceae bacterium
CCGGGCTTATTCGGGGCTGTCCAGTTTACCTGCTTGGACTTGCCGCTGGGGACCAGGACCTCCTCCAGCTTCCCCGCGTCCGACTCGAACTCATGGTCATTGCCGGACTTGTTCTGCAGGTCCCACGTGATCTGCTCGCCCGCCTTTACCTCTACCTGGGCTGGCGTCAGCTTGAAATCGGTCATCTCGATCGTAATCGTACGACCAGTGGAGGCGGTGGAGCAAGCGGTCAACGTCATGCCTAGAGTAGCGACTAGGCCGAGGGCGAGTAGGTTCTGCTTCATGAACGTCATCCTCCAATCATTAGGCCGGAACGTTGCGGCGCGGAGCCTGCCCCCGGTAGAAGGCGAGCCCGGCAACCAGCAGATAGCCAGCCCAGCCAAGGACCTGCAGGAGCGAGGGCGAGGGGTCATAGCCAAGCAGGGCGCCGACCAAGCGGCCCACCACGGTCGTATCAGGCAGGAGCGCATAGGTATCCCAGATGTGCGGAATGACCTGCGGCAGGAGCTTCGCCTCATGCCACTCCTTCACCCCGTTGGCGATCATGCCAGCGGCGAAGAGGATCAGCAGCCAGCCCGAGACCGTAAAGAACCGGCGCAGATCAAGGCGCAGGGCGCCCCGGTAGAGCAGCAGGCCGAGTAGCGAGGCGATGGCCAGACCGACGAGGGCTCCGCCCCAGTAGGTCAAGGTCGAATCCGCCGTGCCGGCACCACCGGAGAGGAAGAGCACGGTCTCAAGCCCCTCGCGCACGACCACGGTGAAGGCGAGGAGGGCGAGCGCTCGCGGGCTGTTCCCCCGCTGCTCGATGGCGCACTGCAGATTGGCCTTCAGGCAGCGCGACTCCCGCTGCATCCAGAGAATCATCTGCGAGAGAAGGGCGACAGCGATGAAGATCATCCCGCCCTCAAAGATCTCCAAGGCCCGGCCTGAGAGCCCGCCAGCGAGAGCGTGCAGGAGATAGCCACCGGCAAGCGAGACAATGAGTGCAAGCAGGGCGCCAGCCCAGATGGGGCGGCTCGAAGAACCCGGGCGGGTCTTGCTCAGGTAGGCCAGCAGGATGCCGATAATCAGCGCTGCCTCCAGGCCCTCACGCAAGGTAATCAGAAGACTGTAGAGCACAGGGGTCACCTCCGGGAGCGTCAGGATCTCTCGGTTCTCATTGTAGAGGCTCCACGGCTCGCAATCAATAGCGAGTTTGATAATCGTTATCACGAAATCAAAATAACGAAGACCCTGGCGTATGCGCCAGGGCCTTCACTGCTATGCTTCTGCATTAGTCATGCCGGAGAAGCACGACGCCCAGGGCGCCCGACCCAGCGTGCGCGGCTAGACCTGCTCCCGCCTCCGCGATCATGACCTCCACGGTCTGGAAGCGTTCCCTGATCTGCGCGAGCAGGGCCTCCGCGTCCGTCTTGGCGTTCGTATGGACCACCGCCAGGGTCACCTTCGTCCCATCCACCCGCTCGTGCGCCAACTGGGTGATCCGCTCCAGCGCCTTGGGCCAGGAGCGGACCTTATCCGCCACGTCGATCACGGACTGGCTGATCGAGAGGATCGGCTTGATCGAGAAGGCCGAGGCCAGGAGGGCCGCACCGAGCGAGACCCGGCCCGACTTGCGCAGTTGGGTCATCTCCCGGATCGCCACGAAGAGGTCGACCTGCTGGGTGGCGGCCTGGACCGCCGTGACGATCTCAGCGGCAGACTTGCCGGCCGCAGCCATCCGGGCGCCCAGGATGACGAGGAGCCCAAGCCCCATCGAGACGGAGCCCGAGTCGATGACGTGGACGCAGTTCGTCTCCAGCAGGCGGGCAGAGAGCCTGGCGGTCTCCAACAGCGTAGACTTGGAGCCCATCAGGTGGATCGAGACGACCTCGGCGCCCTCTGCCAGAAGGCGCCGGTAGGTCTCCATGAAGACCCCCGGGCTCGGCGTTGAGGTCGTGGGCGGGGCCGGCGAGTCCATCAGATACTCGTAGAACTGCTCAGCGGGATCGACGCCGTCGGTAAAGGTGGTGGCGCCGAACTGGATCGGGATCGGGACGACGGTGATGCCAAGCGCCTGACACAGCTCACGCGGGAGCGATGCGGTGCTGTCGGTGACGATCTTTACAACCCCCACGGGTGGAGGCCTCCTTTGGACGCTCTTTGTCCCCAGTACATGCGCCATCCGCTCGAATATTTCCTGCTCTTTGTCGGTTGTAACAGGAGATTTACATCTTGCTCCGAAATATTCTTGCCGACGAGAATGCTGCGGCGGATCGCCTCGAGTGAGACTGCCGCTGCGATAGGGGTGACGAACGTGGCTATGCAACTCCCCGCTTCCCGGCGGCCGAGCCATCAGCGGCCTAGCCCAGCGGTCTTCTGGCGCCGGCGTCTGTTGGTCCTTCTGCTCTTTGTCGGGCTGGGGGCACTCTGCTGGGGTGCGATCCGACTCGTGGATGCCAACCTCCGACAGATCGAGCCGAGCCCAGGCTTCAAGGTCGAGCGCCATCTGCCGGTTCGTGATGGGCTACGGATCGCCGTTGGGGCGCCATCGGCGGCCGGTTATCGCCCGCTCGCCCTCATCCAAGGGAGCGGTAGCGCGGCCAAGACAGTCGGGGCGAATGTTGCGGTGAAGTCGGACCTCCCCCTCTCGGTCCGGCAAGATCTTGGGGCGATTCCGGTCCTGTGGGCGGAGCAGACGCAGGTGCGCCAGGGGGCGCCCCGTGAGGTGACGATCCCCGGTGGCAAGGCGCTCGAGGCCCGTGGCGGTGAGCCGATTCCGCAGGCCTGGCTGATCATGGCGGAGGGGCTCCGCGAGGTACCGAAGCCCGTATCGCTGCTGGCGCCTAAGCCGCCGCCCCACCCGACGGGGATCGTGATCGACCTGGACTGGAACGCCCTCTGGTACTTCGAGGATGGGCAGCTCCTCCTGACGGCGTCGGTCTCGTCGGGGCAGTTCCGCCAGGGACCAGCGATCAGCCCGACGAACTGGCAGCAGAACCACCTAACGCCGCGGGGCGAGTTCAAGGTGGCGCTCCTGCAGGAGGGGATGGCGATCCCGTCCGAGAACCTGCCGGCGGGCCATCCGCTCAACCCGTATGGGAGCCGGTGGATCGGGTTCTCAGTCCTGCCGGGGGATAAGGCGTCGATCTGGGGGATCCATGGCACGATCAACCCGGAGGGGATCGG
>DATGYC010000107.1:0-12541 GCA_035298385.1 Symbiobacteriaceae bacterium
AAAAAAAGGACCAGAGGCTACAAACCAGCCCCTGGTCCTTCTGCTATTACTCGCCTGCCAGCCGCTTCTCCAGCGCCGCCTTCTGCGCTTCGAAGCCCGGCTTGCCCAGCAGGGCGAACATGTTCCGCTTGTACGCCTCCACACCGGGCTGATCGAACGGGTTGACCCCGAGCAGGTAGCCCGACAGGCCGCAGGCCTTCTCAAAGAAGTAGATCAGCTGCCCGTAGTAGTACGGGGTCAGCTCCGGCAGGGTGAGGACGAAGTTCGGCACCCCGCCATCCGTGTGCGCCAGGAGCGTACCCTCGAACGCCTTCTTGTTGACGAAGTCCATCGTCTGCCCCGCCAGGAAGTTCAGCCCGTCGGCATCCCCGGCCTCCGTCCCGATCGTCAGATCGACCGCCGGCTTCGCCACCTGGATCACCGTCTCGAAGAGCGAGCGGCGCCCCTCCTGGATATACTGGCCCATCGAGTGCAGGTCGGACGAGAACTCGACCGAGGCCGGGTAGATCCCCTTCTGATCCTTCCCCTCCGACTCGCCGTAGAGCTGCTTCCACCACTCCGCCGTCAGGCGCATCGTCGGCTCGTAGGTGACGAAGAGCTCGATCTCCTTCCCCTTCCGGTAGAGGGCGTTCCGGGCCGCGGCGTACTGGTAGGCCGGGTTCTGCGCCAACTCCGGCACCCCGTAGAGCTTCACGGCATCCGCCGCACCCGCCATCAGCTGATCGATGTCGATCCCGGCCGCAGCGATCGGCAGGAGTCCGACCGCAGTCAAGACCGAGTAGCGCCCGCCCACATCATCGGGGATGACGAAGGTCTCATAGCCCGCCCGGTCAGCGACCGACTTCAGGGCGCCCCGCGCCCGGTCCGTCGTGGCGTAGATCCGCTTGGCCGCCTCCGCCTTACCGTACTTCTGCTCCATCCAGGCCCGCATCACCCGGAAGGCGATCGCCGGCTCGGTCGTCGTGCCCGACTTGGAGATCACGTTGACCGAGACGTCCTTGCCTTCGAGGTGCTGAAGCAGGTGAGTCATGTAGACCGGGGAGAGATCCTTGCCCAGGAAGAAGACCTCCGGGCCGCCACGCTTCTCCTTCGGGAGTTGGTTGTAGAAGGCGTGGGTCAGCGCCTCGATCGTCGCCCGGGCGCCCAGGTAGGAGCCACCAATCCCGATGACGACCAAAGCATCCGAATCCTGGCGAATCCGGGCGGCAGCCGCCTTGATCCGGGCGAACTCTTCCTTGTCATAGGCGACCGGTAGGTCGATCCAGCCTAGGTAGTCGTTGCCCGGGCCACTCTTCTCATGCAACATCTGGTGGGCCGACCGGACTAGGGCGGCCTGGTGCTCCACCTCATGGGCGGAGAGGAAGGGCGCCGCCTTCTGCCAGTCAAACTGAATCTGCTTGGTCATGGTCATGGTTGGGCCTCCTTAAGCGGAGAGGTCTGTGGGCTTCATTATACTTCGTTAAGGGTCTATACGAAAGGTCTTTACCTAAAAGATAACAGCCTGCTTCGCCTCCAGCGGGACGAAAGTGGGCGCCTCCGGGAGCGCACGGTTTATCATCCCCCTCTGGTAGCTGCCGGGCGCCCGCCAAAAAGTGGTTATCACGCACCAGCGCCGGACAGCCCCGCATAGATTATCTATGGACGGGACTATAGACCCGTCTGGGGAGGAATCAGAAGAACATGGGTTGCTCAAGCTGTGGCAGAAGGACCTGTAACTGTCCCTGCGGCATCGACCACTTTGGTAGCCGCCGTCGGGGCTGTGGGCCGGCTTTCCGTAATCTCCTAGGTGATCTGCGGGGCGGTGGATTCAACACCTCGATTACCATTCGTGGCGCCGAGTTTGAGGATCTGAAGGTCGTCGCCTTCGAGGATGGCCTCGTCTTCACCGTCGATAACGAAGGCCTAGCTCGGGCGTTCTGCGTTGATCGGATCGACGCCGTCGATTTCTAAATCGGCCGGGTCGTCCTACCGGGGGCCCTGCCCCCGGGTACTTATCTCCCTGATTGAGCATGCTTTGCCTCCCGTGGTATAATGTCGGACGGCAAAGGCTGTCGTAGGGAGGCTTTATTGTGGGGCGTAAGTGGCAAAATATTAAGTACTCCAAGGGGAAGGCTGACCAGGAGCGGGGTGCGGTCTTCTCCGCCTGCTCCAAAGATATTATGAAGGCGGTTAAAGAGGGCGGTCCCGATCCGGAGAATAACTTCCGCCTGAAGGTCGCCATCCAACGCGCTCGCACGGAGAACATGCCGGGCGACAACATTCAGCGGTCGATCGACCGGGCCATGGGCGCCGGCGAGGGCCGTCTGGAGGAGATCGTCTACGAGGGCTACGGCCCGGGCGGCATCGCTGTCATGCTGAACATCGTGACCGATAACCGGAACCGGACCGCTGCGGACGTTCGCCACGCCTTCACGAAGGCCGGGGGCGCCCTGGGCGAGACGGGTTGCGTCGGCTGGATGTTCGCCAAGCGGGGCCAGGTGATCATCGACCGGAGCCAGACGAAGGCCACGGAAGATGACGTCATGATGGTCGCTCTGGAGGCCGGTGCCGATGATGTCGTCACCGACGAGGACTCCTTTGAGATCCTAACCGCCCCGGAGGCGCTCAACGAGGTCCTGAGGGCCCTTGAAGCGGCCAAGATCCCCGTGGAGAGCGGCGAGACGGCCCTGATCCCCTCGACCTACACGACGATCGAGGGCGAGAACGCCGAGAAGCTGATGAAGATGCTGGACGTGCTGGAGTCGCATGATGACATCCAGTCGGTCTACCACAACGCGGAGTTGCCCGAGGAGTAGCCCTCAGCCCGCGCACAAAACAAAGAACGGAAGCGGTGTAGATCACCCGCTTCCGTTCTTTCATTGTTCACGGCTTGATCAGGGCCATTGCCTCTTGCCGCTTCGCTGAGTCGTTGGCCAGCAGACCCCGAGAGGCCAACGTCCGCGTATGCGAACCGCTCTTCTTGATGCCACGCATTGCCATGCACATATGCTGGGCCTCGAGCATGACCATCACGCCACACGCATCCAGGTGCGCCATCATCAGGTCAGCGATCTGGGCGGTGAGCCGCTCCTGCACCTGCGGCCGCCGAGCCAGGTCATCGACCAGGCGGGCGATCTTGCTGAGCCCCACGACGCGCCCCTCACGTGGGATATAGAGCACATGGGCCTTCCCAAAGAAAGGGACCAGATGATGCTCGCACAGCGAGTGGAAGGTGATATCACCAACCAGGACCATCTCTTCGTGCTCTTCCTGAAAGACGGTCGCCAGATGCCGCGCCGGATCAAGATGGAGGCCCGCGGTCACCTCTTCAAAGTAGCCGGCGACACGTCGAGGGGTATCCAGCAGTCCCTCTCGATCAGGGTCCTCCCCGATCGCCTCGAGGATGGTGCGCACGGCACCTTCAATCTTCGCTCTGTCCACCGTGCGGAACAGTTCAGGTTCAACCACGGCCATGCTCGCCCTCCTCAGTCTTCGGTCACGATGATCGCGCCCACCGGACACTCTGGTCCCCCTTTGGCGCTACAGTCCACCCTGACGGAAACATTCGAATCTGCCTCCATCATATGATAGTTCCAGTCGATTAGTCAAGTTATGGCATGAATATATGTCGTAACTTGTCTTTCTCAGGAGGTTTTGCTAAGATCATAACCAAGAACCACGTGAGGGGGTGGATGATGAACTCCGCAGGTTCCAGCACGCGTGAAAGGTTCCTCAGCCTGCTTCTGCGGCATAAGGCTGGGCTGACAATCGACGAACTAAGTGAGCAACTGGCGATCAGTCGCAACGCCGTTCGGCAACACCTGGCCGCCTTGGAACGGGATGGACTGGTCGCTGCTGGTGGGGTTCGGCGCGGCGTCGGGCGCCCCAGTCAGGTCTACCTCCTCACCCCGCTCGGGGCGGAGCAGTTTCCCCGTCAGTACTCCCTGCTCTCCGGTTGGATCTTGTCCGCCACAAAGGCGCTGCACGGCACCGAGGGCACGTCCCTGATCCTGAAGCAGATCGCAAACGGTCTCGCCGAACAGCTCGCTCCCCGCATCGCAGGCGGTACCTTGGCCGAAAAGGCAGAGGCCGTTGCGGACGTGCTGACTGAACTTGGTTATGAGGCCGCAACGGAGCAAGGGGATTCGGGCCCCGCCATTACAGCCATTAACTGTGTCTACCATCATCTCGCCGCTGAATACCCAGAGGTCTGCGAACTGGACATTCGCTTGATCGAGCAGCTGACGGGCGCCCGCGTGGAGCACACCGAGTGCATGGTGCGCGGTGGGCAGTCCTGCCGGTTTCGGCTTCTAGGGGCCAATCAAGAATCCCGGTAGACGATGCGCCATAAGCAAGAGCGAGACCACGGGCTGGTGCACACACGCCGCGGTCTCGCTCTTGCTTATGTTTTATTTAGGTAATGAGCGAGTGCTACTTCCCAGCCGTCACCTCGATCGCCAGTACGACCGGGTCCTCCGCCTTTAGCATCCCGGCGATGTTCGGCACGGTGATCCCGAACTCGCTCATCTTGAAGTTGGCCTGCAGGTTCAGCTTGACGAGGCCGCCGGTCAGACCGCCCTCGCCCTTGAAGGCAAGATCCTTCTCCGTATCATGGATCGTCATCTTCCCCTTCAGGGTGACGGCCGTCATGGCGCCCTCCTTCAGGGCGTCGCCCTCCATCCCCGTGATCACGAAGGTCGCAAAGGGGTACTTGTTCGACTCCAAAAACTTGGTCGTCAGGGCGTTATCACGCTGGCCCGAGTTGCTCTTCAGGGTCCGCAGGTCGACCTTGACCGTTCCACCGGTGATCACGCCCGCTTTGAGATCCAGGGCGCCCTCAAAGGCCGAGGTGGTGCCGACCGCCTTGTTGATGCCCTGTTGTCCGACGAAGGTCTCCTCTACCGTATAGGTAGCCTTCGAGGACTCCTTTTTGACCGGGAGGCTTCCATCCTTCGAATCGCTCTGCCCGGCGGGCGGCGCCGTAGCAGGGGCCTGTTGACCCGCCTGCGGATCTGCGGGCTTCGCCGAGTCCTTCGCACCACTGCATCCCGTCACGACCAGCGCCAGTACCAGGGCGCCCACCAAAACCTTCTCACGCACCAGTGATTCCTCCTCAATCCAATCTGCTTACCTTACATACGTTTACGCGCGATTGTTGGATCACAAACGGTTCATAAAAAAAGGCACCACCCGATGGGTGGTGCCGTCTCGTCTCTACCGATAGTTGCTGAACTGCAAGGCGATCCCGAAGTCCTTGTCACGAAGGAGCGTGATCGCGGCCTGGAGGTCATCCTTCTTCGCCCCCGAAACCCGAACCTCATCCCCCCGGATCTCCGCCTTCACCTTTAGCTTCGAATCCCGGATCGCACCGGTGATCTGCTTTGCCTTATCCTGCGCGATCCCCTGCTTCAGGGTGACCACCTGGCGGCGCGTGCCGTTCGCGGCATCCTCTACCTTACCGTAATCGAGCGCCTTGACCGTCACGTTCCGCTTCACAAGCTTGGTCAGCAGAATATCGGCCACGTTCTTCAGCTTCATGTCGTCGTCGCCGACCAGGGTGAGCTCACCCTTCTTCTCATCCAGGCTGATGGAAGACTTAGAGCCCTTGAAGTCGAAGCGGGTCTCCATCTCCTTCTGCGCCTGGTTGACCGCGTTGACGACCTCGGGCATCTCCACCTTGGAGACAATATCAAACGAGAAGTCTGCCATTGTAGCAGTACACTCCTACTTCCCGCTACAGCGGGCATTTTTCCCTATAATACCACAACGCTGCGCCCCGAGCCAGACTAGGGCTCCCCGCGGGCACGCTGCGGCTGGTAGGGATTCACATGAACGATCGCGTCCCGCACGTCCATCTGCTCCCGCAGGAGCCGTCGGACCCGCCCGGCGATCTGGTGCCCCTCGTCGACCGTGAGATGCCCATCGACCCCGATCTTGCACTCCACGTAGATCGATCCGCCCACCTGCCGCGAGCGGATCCCGTCGAGGGCCTGAACGCCCTCAGCCCCCCGGATGATCCGTTCGATCTGTTGGGTTACGGCAGCCGGCGGTGCCGGATCCATCAGAGTATTGATCGACCCAATATAGAGCGTAACGCCCATCCGCAGAATCAGAATCGCCACGACTAGCGCCATCACGGGGTCGAGGATCGGCAGGCCGAACGCCCCCCCTAGGGCGCCCACCAGAGCCGCCCCCGAGGCGAAGACGTCGCCCCGCTGATTCTGGGCATCAGCGATCAGCGCCTGGTTCTCCACCCGGCGCCCGACCGAGGTCAGGAAGCGAGCCAGCACCTCCTTGACCACGACCGCCCCGAGTGAGACCCAGATCGCCGCCGGGCCGATGGGGCTAAACTCCCCCCCGCGCAGAGCCTGCAACGCCCCGACCCCTGTGGCGATGCCGGTCCCCATCACGAGAAGCCCGACTACCTTAGCCGCGACAGCCTCGGCCTTCTCATGCCCGAACTGATGGTCTTCGTCCGGGGGGCGGGCAGCGATCTGACTCCCGCCAAGCACGACGAGTGAGGCGAAGATATCCGTCCCCGAGTTGGCCGCATCAGCCAGAACGGCGGTCGAGCCCGACGCCAAGCCTGCAATAACCCGGGCGACGGTCAGGACCACGTTGATCAGAATCGTCAGCAGGCTGGCCCGGCGAGCGATCGCCGCCCGCTCGGCCGGCGCAAGATTGGCGGACAGCGCTGGTCCCTCCTTGAGAACAGATGGCGCTAGTCTGCCCCTGCAATCGAACGAGCAAGCAGGAGATGCACCCTTCTATCCGGAATAGGGAATCTTTGGTAGAAAGGGGTGGTTTTGCGTGCGAAACCGTAAGGTGGTACGACTGTTGGGCGCCCTGCTCGTGATCGTCGGACTTGGTTTGGGCGCCGTCACCCCCGGCGCCTACGTCGGCCTGGTCGGCCTATTCCTGGGACTGGCGGCCCTGCTCCTCCTCCTGCGCGGGCGCCCTGCCCACCTGCTCCCCTGGGCGGGCGCGGCCCTACTCGCCGTCGCCCTTCAAGCCTTCGGCCCCCTCCCCGGCATCGCCCTGGGTGGCGGCACCGGCCTGCTGCTCTGGAGGAACCGGGCTCACCTGCTCCCGGCTCGCCTCCCGCGGAGGCGGCTGCTCCTCGTTGGCCTGACGTTGGCGCTGATCGGCCTCTTCCTCCCCTGGAGGGCGACAACGGGGAGCTTCGTCAGTGGGTATGCCCACCAACTTGCTCCGCTTACCGGTGAACCACACTCCGTCTATGATCCGCTTGCAACCTGGGTACCGGCTGATCAAGAGCCCGGGCGCCAGTTGCTCGGTAGCCTGCTTCCCTTACTTGCCTGGTGCGCTCTCCTTTACCTGGCCGTTGGGCGCCCCGCTCAACTTCGTCGGCTCGGGCCACCGCTCTGGCTCGTCCTCGTAGCCTGGTGGCTCCTGCAACACTCGATTCTGCTGGGCAGCCTGCTCTACCTGAGCGGGACAGGCCTCGTAGGGCTGTCCCTGATCCGGTTGGGCGCCGCCCGCCCTAAAGGTGCTACGACGCCTGCTCCAGGTCTGAGAGACGCCCTTCATCGGTGTGGGGAATCCTGCGATTGGGAAGGCTAAGGATGCTCCGGTAGATCCGAGACAACCGAACGCTGGAGGGATGCAAGCCGTGCCGAACGTAAATCTCCCGCCCGATGTCGAGCATCAGGTTCATGAATGGGAAGTTCAGCAGCGCTTCAACCCGATCGAGACGGAGAAGGTGGAGGGTAACCTCCGGATGACCAAGATCCGGCGGATCGTCCCGATCACCCAGTTCTACTACTCGCAGTTCCACAATCGGCGTCCGGATCACATGTAGGAGCGAGGGCGGGCGCCGCACGATGGGCGCTCGCCCTTCTTGTGCCGCCTCGGCCCGCCTTCGCATAGCGTAGAGCCGGAGGTGGCACGCGTGGCCGTCATCCCCCTCTACCGGGACCTGCTCAGACTGCACGAGGCGGCGCCGCACCAGTTCGGCGCCCTCGCCTGCCAGACCTACCCGACCTTCTTCAGCGGGCTCTGGGAGACCTACGGCTCGGATCTCTTCGGCCCCTCTCTGCCACGGTCGCTTCAAGCGGCGGGTCCCTCTCTAGCGGGCGCCCTGCAAGCAGCGACTCACCTTGGGCTCGAGGAGCGCGCAGCGACGCTACTCGCCCAGTCGGCTGCGCTCCTGCCGGGCCCCTCCCCGGATTGCTACCTGGGAACGCTCCTCTTCACCGGACCGGCCGCCACGGTCGGCATAGGGGGCGCCCCGGTGGTCGTCGTGGGGATGGAGCGCTTCACAGCCCACCCGCCAGTCGGTGGCCCCAAACAGTACTATCATCCCGCTGAACTGGCGGAGATGATCCCCCATGAGGCGGCCCACGTCGCCCGCGGGGGCGCCCTCCATCTGCCGATGAGCCCACGGGGCCTCTCGCTTCTGGAGATGTGCATGCTGGAGGGGACGGCGCTCCACTTCGCCGACTCCCTGGTCGGCCGTCAGACCCTGGCGACCTTCATGCCGGCGGAGCGCATCGCCTGGCATGAGTCGAACCGGGAGCCGATTCGCCAGTGGGTCCAGGGGCACTGGCGGAAGAGCGGATTCCCGACCTTCAAGCGCTACTTCGGTAGCGAGGCCGACCTCTCGGGCTACTGGATCGGCTACGACCTCTGCCGGCGGTATCTGGAGGCATGCGGACAGGCAGCGCTGGGTGCGTTGATTACGATGCCCAGTGCGATGGTCCTGGCCCGGTTGGGCGATCCGGCACCTTGATCAATGCGCCTCCTTCCCGAGTACATAGCGTTCCACCTGATACCCCGCCTTCAGAAACGCCCGCAACGATGCCTGGTTATGAACTGCCACCTGCGCCGCCAGTCCGGTCACCCCAACGGAGCTTCCCCACTCCTCGGTCGCCGAGAGGAGCAGGCGGGCCATCCCGTTCCCCCGCAGTCCGGGATCGACCCAGATATCCATCACCACGCCCTCCTGGGCGCCCGTGAACGGATTGGGGGTCGGCATCAGCAGAACATAGCCACCAATCGCTGATCCATTCGTGGCGACCAGACAGGTACCACCCTGGGCGCCCAACGTCTGGGCGAACATCCGTTGCACCTGGGTGGCTAGCTGTGCGGCGGAGGCCCTGCGCGCCTCCCGCTCCATCAACTGGGCACCAGCGGTCTGTAGCGACCGCTCCATGAGCGGACTGATCTCGGTCATCTGGTAGGGCCTGACCTGCCATGCCACCTGGATCGCCTCCCTTGCCCCTCACGCTATGCCCGCCTAAACCAAAACCTGCTTGACGGCAGGTTTGCGGGGGCTATACTGGTGCCAAGAGGAGGAGAGCGCTGTGAATCAAGATCGGTGGGCTGCGGCCCAGGTAGAGCGCGGAAAGCCTCGCGTCTACATCCAGCAGTTCCTAGACCTCAAGATGCCGGAGGAGGCTTACCTCAAGATCGCCAAGGAACTAAACCTGGAGAAGCCGTTCGAAGAGGACGGTGCCCAGTTGGTGATGGAGACCTTCCTCGAGGATCTCGACGACAGCTCCCAGTGCGACAACGTCCACATCCAGCGGGGCGATGGCATGGTGATGCTGATGACCGTCATCTCCTTCCCCTTCAAGCAAGCGACCTATGATAAGCTCCAGGCCGCCTACGTAGCAAAGAAAGCCCTGAGCACGAGCCAGGACTAAACGAGGACCGCCCCCCTAGGGAGCGGTCCTCTTTCCTTTTACGACTCGGATGGATTGGGCGGATTCGACAGGGCGGGTGGGATCGGCCGGCGCCCGAGAAATCCCTCGTCCAGCCCGTGGTAGTGGCGGACCTCGCTCTCACCCGGCTGCCAGCAAAGCAGGACCTCCTGGCCGTCGATCTGGCCGAGGAAGTCGACGAGGAAGCCTTGCTTTACCTCGCCCCCAAGCTCCTTCACCTGGGTGAACTGGGCCTGCAGGAGCAGGCGGAGGAACTCAAGCTCCGCCTCGGCGCCCATGAAGGGGTCACCCTCTGGCTGACCGCCCCGGTGAGCCTCCACCTTCGCCTGCTTCAGCAAGGAGAGCTTCTCCTGGAACTCGCCATCGAGCCGCCGCAGATAGGCGATGAGCCGACTCAGTTCCGGGATCAACTCGTTCACTTCCTGTGGCGTGAAGAAGCGTTTGGTCACGGTTCCATCCCCTCTCATGGACGATCGAACCCGGTGTTGGCGCCATTATAACCAGATTTTGGCGGGAAGTCAAAGCATTGTTACGCTGTCAGCGAACCTGATTGGTAAGCGCAGGAAAGAGGCGTTTGCGGGCCGAAGGCGCGAGGAGTGAGGCCTTTCCAACCGACTTGATAGGGGGTTCGATACCCATGCTTCAACGGTTTTCGCTCGGTCTGGCCGCGATGGCCGGCCTGCTCTCGCTGCTCGGGTCAATGCTGGCTCCGGCCGCCGTCCGGATTCAGCCCTACCCCGGCCTCTTTCCAGGTCCCGCAGCGCCCGGGCTGGGCTTGCCCTTCGCTGAACCCCATTGGCCCCTGACCGGCGCTCTCCTCGCTGGGCTGGTCATTGGCCTCGCCATCCACCGGGTGACCGGCGTGCTCAATGCCCTGGGGTACTCGTCAGCCGTGCTCGTTTGGGGCATGCTCTGGGGTGGAGGGTTGACAGAGCGCGGCTTGGCCGCTACGGGACTGATCGGGCTCCTGGCAGCGGTCTATGTTGCCTCCGCCGAGGTCCAGTCCAACCGCTGGCGAAGCGTGCGCATGCCCGGTCTGCTCCTTCTACTCCTACCCCATGCGCTCTGCGTACTCTTCCTGCTCGGTCAGATCGGCCTGTCGAGTCCCCTAGGCTTGACGGTTAGCATCGGGCTGACGCACTTTGTCCTCTCGCTGCGGGGCGCCCAAACCCGACCGCTCCTGATCGCCCTCTTCCTTCTCCAGTCTGCCCTCCTCGTGCTGGGGACTGCACTCTTTCCCCTGCTACCGGGGTGGTAGCCCGAACACCGGCACGAGCAGGCCACGTCCAGATGACCGTAACGCCGCTGCCACGATCTTCGTCCCAATAGAAGCGCTAGCGCCCGAGGTGGT
The DNA here is from genome assembly GCA_035298385.1 of Symbiobacteriaceae bacterium. Taxonomy (GTDB): domain Bacteria; phylum Bacillota; class Sulfobacillia; order Symbiobacteriales; family Symbiobacteriaceae; genus DATGYC01. Next base: position 11,017 of record DATGYC010000107.1, read on the forward strand.
CCAATGAACGACGCGTCCCCCGCCTACCGTGCCCACTTGTTGAGGGTGGACGGGCTGGCCGATCTCGCAGCTCTGCTGAGCGACTTGGCAGTCGATCGTGGTGGCATCAACATCATGGCCGCCAAGGGCGTCCTCCGCCTGATCCGGATCGAGCAACTCCCGACCGCAGCCGCCAACATCATCAAGCAGGAGGCCCTTGCCCGGGGTGGCGACTTAGCTACGCCCTGGACAGCCGCTGCCTTTGAGGCCCCGTTCGTCGATGTGATCCTGATCGGCTCGGTGACGACGCTCCGCTCCCTGGTCAGCAAGCTCTACCGGCAGCCGGCCTTCGATCTGCCGAGGATCGCCGCTAGCATCCAACAGGTCCTCGTTCATACCACCCCGGGCTACCTCCCGGTGGCTCCGCAACCAAAACGGCAAGGCGTCGTCGTCGAGGAGACTCTGGACGACCTGGTCGGAGGCAGGATCCCGCTTCAGCCCGGTACGAACCGGGCGCCGGGAGTGCCAGCCTCCGCCCTCGACTGGCCGTGGCGGGAGCGGACGCTCCTGGTCTGCCCCGGCTTTCGCCCCGAGCGAGAAGGGCTCGCCAGCGGCGGCGCCCCGGGAGACGACCTCCTACTGGTGCCCCATAGACTATCCAGAGAAGAATGGGCTGCCCTTCCGCCGGATCGGCCACTCCTCCTGCGCCATGAGGGCCCCGCTGCGCTTCGGGAACTCTGGCAGGGCCTTTGGACCGCCCTCGATCGGGCCGCAAGTAGCGGAGTCGCCCTGGAGCGTCTCCTGCTCGACCCAGGCCTCGACCGGGAGAAGGAGGCGAGCGTCGCCCTCCAGGTGACCCGCCGCCTGACTGAGCTGACCTCCTTTGGCCGACCGCTCTTATGGTCATTCGGGCCGGGACTTGATTCGCTCGCCGCCCTCACCCTGGCGGTGGAGCGGGGCGCCCACGGTCTGCACGCGCCATTTGACCCGCGCCTCCCCGACTGGATTGCAACGGTGGATCGTCTTCTTCGATCCACCCCTGAAGGAAAGGATGAATGACGATGGCAGACCTGATTCGCCCTTCCGTGGGCGTTGACAAGCCGAAGATCGAAGAGGCCATCCGGATGATCCTGGAGGCCATTGGTGAGGACCCGAGCCGTGATGGTCTGCTCGACACGCCAAAGCGGGTGGCCAAGTTCTATGAGGAGGTCTTCCAGGGCCTCTTCCTCGATCCGGCTGAGCGCCTCTCGGCGATCTTCGCCGAGGAGCACGATGAGATGGTGATCGTGCGTGACATCCCGTTCCAGTCGATGTGCGAGCATCACCTCGTCCCGTTCGTGGGGAAGGCACATGTGATCTACATTCCGAACGAGGGGCGTGTGGTTGGGCTCTCCAAGTTGGCCCGGGTCGTGGAGGACTTCTCCCGCCGACCGCAGGTCCAGGAGCGGCTGACCTCCCAGGTGGCTGATCTGCTGATGGAGCGGCTCGAGCCGCAGGGCGTTATGGTCGTGATGCAGGCTGAGCACATGTGCATGACGATGCGGGG
>DATGYC010000108.1:0-1638 GCA_035298385.1 Symbiobacteriaceae bacterium
CGGGACCTGTGCCTAGTGTCGCCAGCGGGGAGTACACCTAGCCGTGTCCATGGGGTATGATGGGGAATGACATGTAATGAGAGTAGGCTGAGTCCATGAATATCGTCTCGGTAGAAAAGATCGCGAAGACCTATGGCGAGAAGCGGCTCTTTGCCGACCTTTCATTCGGCATCGCTGAGGGCGCCCGCATCGCCCTGATCGGCGTCAACGGTAGCGGCAAGTCGACGCTCCTGCAGATCGTGGCTGGACTCGTCCAGCCGGATCAGGGCCAGGTCGTCACCCGCAACGGCCTGACGATCGAGTACCTCGCCCAGGCGCCCCAGTTCGACCCGACCGCGACCGTCCTGCAGACCGTCTTCCAGGGCGAGAACGCCCAGATCCGGACCCTCCGGGCCTATGAGGAGACGCTCGAGCAGTTAAACGAGCACCCTGAGGACCAGCGGATCCAGTCTCGCCTGGCCGAACTCCAGACCCAGATGGATGCCGGCGGGGTCTGGGCGCTTGAGGCGCAGGCGAAGTCGATCCTGAACCGGCTCGGCATCACCGGCTTTACCCGGCCCGTGGGCGAGCTCTCGGGCGGCCAGCGCAAGCGGGTGGCGATGGCCCGGGCGCTGATCCAGCCGGCCGACCTGCTAATCCTGGACGAGCCGACCAACCACATCGATAATGAGACGGTCGCCTGGCTGGAGGAGTACCTGGCCAGCTACAAAGGCGCCCTCCTCTTGATCACCCATGACCGTTACTTCCTGGACCGGGTCGTCAACCAGATCGTCGAGCTGGACCGGGGGCGCCTCGTCTCCTATGAGGGGAACTATGGGGCGTACCTGGAGCAGAAGGCGGAGCGCGAGGTGACGGAGATCGCCCAGGAGGAGCGGCGACAGAACCTCCTGCGCCGGGAGCTACACTGGCTCCGCCAGGGCGCCAAGGCCCGCACGACGAAGCAGAAGGCCCGCATCCAGCGGGCCGAGAAGCTGGTCGATGAGCGGCCAGAGGCGAAGGGCGGCCAGGTGGAGATCGCCGTCTCGGCCCACCGGTTGGGGCGCCGGATCATCGAGGTGCAGGATGTGTCGAGGGCGTTCCAGGGGCGCCCTGTGATCCGGAACTTCACGTACAACCTGCTCCCCGGCGACCGAATCGGGATCATCGGGCCGAACGGGGCGGGTAAGTCGACCCTGCTGAATCTGATCGCGGGGCGGATCACGCCGGACTCGGGCGAGGTCCTGACCGGCGGCACGGTCCGGCTGGCCTACTACGACCAGGAGTCGAGCGCCATGGACCCGGACCAGAAGGTGATCGACTACATCAAGGATGTGGCCGAGGTGATCAAGCTGCCGGATGGCGGGACGATCACGGCGGCGCAGATGCTGGAGCGCTTCCTCTTCCCGGCCAAGGTGCAGTGGACGGAGATCGGCAAGCTCTCGGGCGGGGAGCGGCGGCGGCTCTACCTCTGCCGGACGCTGATGGCGGAGCCGAACGTGCTCCTGCTGGACGAGCCGACGAACGATCTGGACATCCAGACCCTGACGATCCTGGAGGAGTTCCTGGATGGCTTCCCGGGCGTCGTCGTGGCGGTCTCGCATGACCGGTACTTCCTGGACCGGATGGCGGAGCATCTCTTCGCGTTTGAGGGCGAGGGGA
>DATGYC010000109.1:0-14769 GCA_035298385.1 Symbiobacteriaceae bacterium
TCGGCGGCTGATAGGTGAAGGTGACCTCATCAACCTGGTCTACCGGCACCTCTACCGTAGCCGTCGCGCGGAGGCGGTAGGAGTGGCCTGGGATCAAGGAATCCGTTTCGAACTGCACCGTGCCGCCCCGCTCCGAGCGATACAGGTTTCGCACCTGCAGAAGCTGCCCCGACTTGGCATCGAAGAGTTCGATCCGATAGCCGTGGATCCAGTCGGCCAGGCGCAGCTTAACAGTCAGGTTGCGCTCGGTCAGCGTGCCTGGTCCCGGGCTCAAAATCCCGTGCCAGGGCAGGTCATCGACCACGATCGGGAGGGCGTCGCTCCAATCCTGGCGGCAGCCGCCTCCCTCCGCGGCCAGGTTCACCCAGTGGAAGCCGGGCGCCAGGGGCGTGGTGAACTGATACTGGGTCGCATTGCCCGGCACGATCACCTCAACCGTCTCGCCATCCGAAGCGCCCGGAACGGTGAGCTGGTACCAGCGGGCGCCCTCTACCGGCTCCCACGCCACCGTCCCCGTCGGTCCAATCACCCCGCCTCCGCCCTCCTTCCAGGCTGGCTTGAGCGGCGCCCGGATGGTGAAGAGCACGGGGTCTCTCTCGTTGTGTAGCGTTCCTCCGCCGCTGTCGAGTTGCTCCCAGGTGATGGAAAGGAGCCTCTCTGTATCAGCAGGGTCGAGATACTTTGACAGATTCAGCTGCACGGCTGGCCGACCATCGCGGATCAGTCCCGGCTGCGGCGAGAGCACTGTGCTAAGGAGAACCGCACCGGTCTTCTCCTCCCGAAGCGTCACCCGGGCTGATGCCGCCCCTGCCTCCGAAAGCGAGTAGTAGAAGAAGTCGGAGAGCGAGTAGGTGATCCCGCGCCCCCGTAGGTAGGTCGCCCTGTCCGTCATCTCAACCAGCGTCGAGTCGCTACTGTGGCGTCCGTCCTTCAGCCACCGCTCTGTCTTTACCTGGTAGAGACCGCCGATGGTCCAGACCGACCCGGGCACCACGACCTGCTCCAGCGGGCCCAGCCCATCCTTCCGCCAGAGTTCCTTGCCTGAGAGTCCATCGAACACACCGACGCTCCAATGATCACCCTCACCGGCATCAAGCGCGGTGATCACGGCCTCTGAACTGATCAACCACCGGCTAAACGCCAGTTCATCGGTGATGGAACCGCTGTGCCACAGCACGGTCAGCGGCCCACGCTCAAACGTCCGGATGCACTCTGGCCGAGTGTAGGCGTAGGCGGCACCTGGGCGCCCCGCCCCCGCAGCGAGCAACAAGGCGATCGCAGAACCCAACATCAACCACGTCCGACTCTTCAAGCCGACCCCTCCTGAGGCTAAATATTCATTGTTGCAAATTGTTTTCCTCCTGTATGACGAAATAGATAGCAAAATGGGTCCACCCTCTGTCAGGATGGACCCATCGGCTTTACCAGTTGGTGTAACCCTTGTTGTCGTAACGCCAGTCGCCGTGCCAGTGGTGCATACCGGCCTCGGCCCAGGACTCGACGTAGGACGGATTCTCGGCAGCAAAGACCGAGTTCAGGGCGGTGTACTGATCATAGGAGCTCGCCCGGACGTCCACAGCGTCACCGTAGAGGTGGCGGGAGTACTTCGAAGCGCCGATCGAGGCGTTGTAGGCGGGGGTCCGGTAGCCGGACTCAATCCACATCACGCCGTAGCGCCAGCGAGCGTTCTGGACATGCTGGACCATCAGCGGATCGACGACCGCCGAGGTGATGCCCGGCTGCAGGATGAACTCGCTCATCTTGAAGTTGGGCGCCACGTAGGAGGCGAGGACGGTCGAATCGATCGTGACGAACCAGGTCGGACGCTGGTAAAGGTTCGGGGCGTAGACGCCATTCGGATCCGGGTAGGAGCTGGTCAGATTCCAGTCCTGCTTCATCCGGACGACGAGACCACTCGGGTACTTGGCGATGCCCACCAGGTTGGTGTAGCCCAGCAGGGTGCCCGAGGCGTTGTAGGCATAGACCCGGAAGTACCGGTAGCCCAGCGAGCCGTTCATGGCGCTGGAGAGCGTCGTGCCGCTCGTCGTGGTGTAGAGGTAGGAGTTGGCCAGAGTCGTATTCGGGCTGTTCGTCACTCGGACCTGGTAGTAGGCTGCGCCGGAGACGGCGCCCCAACTCATGGCGAGCTTAGAGCCGGTCGTCGTGACGCTTGGCATCCAGGCGGAGAAGGTCTGGCCCGCAGCGCTGGCCTTCGTCGTCACCATCGAGGTAAGGAGGATGACCGTGGCGAGTAGCACCGCAAACCGGGCCGAGAATCGCTTGTTCATTCAATCTCTCCTTACTTAGTTTATGTTTTGCCGTTCAACCGGCGACATAACGTATGATATAGACTGTTTGGCTGTGAGTCTATGTCGCGTTCCTGCCAACAATGGAAAGTGGGGCGCCCGGCGGAGGGCGCCCCTTCTCTGCGTCACACGGCGGCGGACGGCAAAGGCCGCCCCCGATCGGGAGCGGCCCTGCAGTCGCGAATGGGTCCACCCTTTCGGATGGACCCATCGACCTACCAGTTCCTATAACCCTTCCCCTCGGAGCGCCAGTCGCCGTGCCAGTGATGCCTACCACCCTCGGCATAGGACTCCACGTAGGCGGGCCGCTCCGCAGCAAAGATCGCGTTCAGGGTGTTCCACTGTGCCTGCGTTCTCGCTCGGACGTCCACGCCATCCCCATACATGTGCCGGGAGTACTTCGAGCCGCCGACCGATGCGTTATACCAAGGGGTCCGGTAGCCGGACTCGATCCACATCACCCCGTAGCGGTTCCGGGCGTCCTGTACGTGCTGCACCAGGTTCGGATCGACGAGCGCCGCCGTCACCCCCGGCTGGAGGATGAACTCACTCATCCTGAAGTTGGGCGCCACGTAGGAGTTCAGGACCGTCGGGCTGATCGTCACGAACCAGGTCGGCCGTTGGTACTGGGCCGGGACGTAGCTCCGGTTTGGATCCGGGTAGGAGTTCGTCAGGGCGACATCCTTCTTCATCCGCACCACTAGTCCGCTCGGGTACTTCGCAACGCCGACCGAGTTGGAGAAGGCCAGCAGGGCGCCCGCACTATTGAACGCGTAGACGCGGAAGAACCGGTAGCCGAGCGAGCTGTTCATCGGGCTGTAGATCTGCGTCCCAGCCGTCATGGTAAAGAGCCCGGAGTTGGTCAGCATGTTCTTCGGGTGGTTGGTGTACCGCACCTCATAGTAACTGGCGCCCGGGACTGCACTCCACTTCAGCGAGACCTTGAAGTGGAACGTCTCGACTGCAGGCATCTGAGCCGTCATCGTCTGTCCCGCGGCACTGGCAGGCGATGCCACCAGCGCTGTGAGGAGCACAAAGACGGAGAGCAGTAGGGAAAACCGGGCCAAGAACCGCCCGCTCATCGTATCACTCCCTGTCAATCTCTTACCTTTGAGTAGCGTTCGGGCGAACGACCGCCGCTATGCGGACCACTTCCTGCCAGCGGTCGAAGCATAGGGGCGTGACAAGGGCCGCCCCCAACCGGGAGCGGCCCTTCTTTCGTCTAGCCAATCGCCCGCCGTAACACTGGGCGGCAGTCCCCTGCGGGGCTAAACTCGCGCCGTCCTCGGAGACTGCCGCCTTTCGGGCGGCAGTCTCCTGCGGGGCTAAACTCGCGCTGTCCTCGGAGACTGCCGCCCGATCCGCATCAACCGTCGTAGGATCAGTGCTACCTCGCCGAGCGAGGCCATCACCATGACGCAGGCCCAGTCGCCGCCCAGCAGCGGCACCGAGTCCATCAACCGGGCTAGCGGGCTCCAGTAGATCCCCAGCAGCAACGCTGTCAACGAGGAGGCTACCGCCGCTAGGAGCCACTTGTTCCCCAGGAACCCAATCTCAAAGATCGAGCGTCGCTCCGACCGGCAGTCGAAGACGTGGATCAACTGCGCCATCACCAGGGTGGCCAGCGCCATCGTCCGGGCCTTGGCCAGCAGGTGCGGATCGGCGATCGGTGAGCCCGCCACCTCTGACGTCAGGAGCACCCAGAGGAAGGAGAGGAGAGTCCCCAGCCCGATCAGGAAGCCCCGGGCGACGATCTTGAAACCGAGCCGTCGGGCGAAGACGCCCTCATCGGGGCGCCGGGGCGCCCGCTGCATCACGTCTGGCTCGGGCGGATCGACGCCCAGGGCCATCGCCGGCAGACCATCGGTCACCAGGTTGACGAAGAGGATCTGGATCGGCAGCAACGGCAGGGGGAGCTTCATCAGGGCAGCCAGGAACATCGTCAGGACCTCGCCGGTGTTGCAGGCCAGGAGGTACCGGATGAACTTCCGGATGTTGTCGTAGATCCCCCGTCCCTCCTCGACGGCAGCGACGATCGTGGCGAAGTTGTCGTCGGCCAGGACCATCGCCGAGGCCTCCTTGGTCACGTCCGTCCCCGTCCGCCCCATGGCGATGCCGATGTCGGCCTCCTTGACCGCCGGGGCGTCGTTGACGCCGTCACCGGTCATGGCGACGACCTCGCCCTGGGCCTTGAAGGCCCGGACGATCCGGAGCTTGTGCTCGGGCGAGACCCGGGCGAAGACCCGGTAGGACTGGACGATCGTTGGCAGTTCACCGTCGGGCAGGGCGTCAAGTTCCCGGCCCGTCACCGCCAGCCCCTCGGGGCTGGTGATCCCCAGCTCCTTGGCCACAGCCAGGGCGGTCGACGGGTGGTCACCGGTGATCATCACGGTACGGATCCCGGCCCGCGTAGCGGCGGCGACTGCTCGCTTCACCTCCGGACGAGGCGGATCGATCATCCCGAAGAGGCCGAGGAGGACGAGTTCCTCTTCCAGGCGAGCGGCCTGGGCCTCTAGATCGAGGTCGGCGAGGGAGTCCGCACTCAGTGGGCCAGCTTGGGCGCCCACAACGTCAGCCCTGCCAGCGCTTGCGGCACCGACCCCTACACCGACAGGGACCGGGCGCCCAGTTCCGGCGGCCCGGGCCGCCACGGCGATCACCCGGAGCGCCTCCCCGGCCATCCGCTCGTTCTCCGCCAGGATCCGGCGGCGCCACTCCGCCGTCAACGGCTCCGTCCGGCCATCGATCATCATGTGGGTGCAGAGTTCGATCACCGTGTCGGGCGCCCCCTTCAGGTGGACCGTCCCCTCCCCCTCTGGGGTCTGGGTCAGGACCGTCATCCGGCGGCGCTCCGACTCGAACGGAATCTCCAGGACCCGGGCGTAGCGCTGCTGTAGCTGGCTCGCCTTGTACCCCGCCTTCGAGGCCGCCACGACCAGGGCGCCCTCCGTTGGATCACCCTGAATCCGGTGGACCGTGCGCCCGCCCCTCCGCCCGCCGCCCTCCTGGACGAGTTGGGCGTTGTTGCAGAGCAGCGCTGAGCGAAGCGCTGCGGCCAAGTCTGGCTCCTCCAGCGGCCGGACCTGACGCTCCCCCACCCGGAACTCACCGGTGGGACGATAGCCATCCCCGGTCACCTCGTAACGCCGACCACCTGCCCAGGCAGCCCGAACCATCATCTCATTCTTCGTGAGCGTACCAGTCTTGTCCGAGCAGATCACCGTGGCGCAGCCCAGTGTCTCAACCGCCTGGAGCTTCCGGACGATGGCGTTGCGCCGGATCATGCGCTGCACGCCGATCGCGAGGGCGACGGTCACGATCGCTGGGAGCCCCTCGGGAATCGCTGCCACAGCCAGCGAGACGCCAGCCAACACCAGCTCGGTCAGGGCCGGACCCGTCACCTGTTCGGTTCGCAGGAGCCCGGCTAGGACCACCAGGGTGCAGACCCCCAGGCAGACGGCTACGAGCCACTTGCCCAGTTGCTCCAGCCGGCGCTGGAGTGGGGTCTCCTCCTCTTCAACCTCGCCGATCAGGTCGGCGATCTTGCCCATCTCGGTCGCCATCCCGGTCGCTACGACGACGGCGACAGCCCGTCCGCGCGTGGCGGTCGTGCCAAGGTGGAGCATGTTCCGGCGATCCCCCAAGGGCGCCTCTGCCCCACCCAACCACTCGACCCGCTTACGCACGGGGAGCGACTCGCCCGTCAGGGCTGACTCCTCGACCTCCAGCGTCGTCGCCTGCAAGAGGCGGCAATCAGCCGGAATCCGATCCCCCGCCTCGATCAGGAGCAGGTCACCGGGGACCAACTCCTTGGCGGGAATCGCCATCTCACTCCCGTCACGTATCGCCCGGGCGACGGGAGCCGCCATCTGCTTCAGCGCCTCCAGGGACTGCTCCGCCCGGTACTCCTGAATGAAGCCGAGGACCGCATTGATCAATACAATCACGATGATCGTGATCGCATCGGCCGTCTCCCCTAGGGCGTAGGAGAGCACGGTCGCCGCCAAGAGGACCAGCACCATGAAATCTTGGAACTGGGCGATCAGGATCCGCCACCAAGGTTCACGCGGGGCGCCTGCTAGCTCGTTCGGTCCGACCTCATCTAACCGGCGGCGGGCCTCGGCCACCGTCAAGCCCGCCTGCGGATCAGCCGCCACCGACGCCAAAACCTGGTCCAGGGGAAGGGGATGCCAATTGCTCAACACGGGTCGCTCACCTCGACAGGGGTGACCCACGCTCGTACACAGGAAGGACGAGGCGGGTCTGGTTGGGCTCTCTCCAACCATACTCGCCTCGTCCTTCTACTAGAAGTGAAACCGCGGACGGGCCGGTTAGGCCTCCTCTACCCGCGGGGCCCAGATCCGCTCGCCAAAGAGCCCAGCCCAGATCACAAAGGCAAGGATCGCCCCCGTCAGACCGAGCAGGACCCAGGCCAGCGGGCGCCAAGCCCTGGCCACAAACGAGACGGTCTGCCCGGAACCGATCTCGCGCGCCGAGCGCTCCCACGTGTACTGGGCGCCCGTCCGCTCGTCGGTCACCAGGTACTTCAAATGGTAGACATCCAGCAAGTAGTCCCCCCAGGCCTCATCTGCCACCAGATTCGCCGCTGGCTGCGTGAAGACCGCTGCAAGCGTATCGGCGGAGTAGCTGGAGGTCTGCGTCTTCCACGCGAGACCGTAGACGAACGGGGAACGGGAGAGATTCAGGCTCATCATCCCGGACTCGTTCAACTCGGCCACGGAGCCGAACTCGATCGTCCGGCTGAACCGGGCCTGGCCCCCCTCTTCGAATCGATCAAGGCGCCCGCCCATGGCCGATTCAAGGAAGTCGTACTGCTCATTCATCCAGTCCTTGAAGTGCTCTGTGCCAGCGAACTCCGCCAGTATGGACACCCGACCGTCCGGGTGGAGCCGAATCTGCACGGTCTGCGAGATGCGACCCGGATGGATCGTCTCGCCACTCGTCGCCGTCAGGCTCTCCGGCCTGGCCGCCGGGGCACGGGCGCCGTCGTGATCAGAGGCTCGGCTCGAACAACCGGCCAGGAGAACCAGGGTCAGGAGGAGGAGCGGAACGATCTTCTTGATCATTTTTTATTCACTCCCCGGTTTGATTACCAGAGATTTCTACATAGTCAAATCAAAAACCTCTACACGTTAAAGTTACTTTGTTCACAGTGTTGTGACCGATCGGTTACAGATCGAGCCACGTGGCGGAGCGCCTCCGCGTCGATCCGGAATGCCGCCCCCCCTGTTTTTGGGAGACCCGGCCCCTTCACTCGGGGGAGAAACCGCCCTGCCGCGTTGTCTGAGATGGAAATGATTGGTAGACTCAACCCAAAGGTTCGCTGCTCGGATATCTGGGAAAGCCGGTTCGCCCCGCCACCCCAAGCCGACACGAACCCTTTGATTGTGAAAAGGAGAGATGGATGTGAAGCAGCGTTCCGGCGGCTCCCTGCTTCTCGTCATCAGCCTCATCGCAGGGCTGGTGGCTGCGTTCCTGACGGTCTCCGTCGTACGAGGGGCGACCCGCCTTACGAGTGTGATTGTGGCTACCCAGGAGATCCAGCCCTACACCGCCATCACCGCTGAGATGTTGACCGTGAAGCAACTCCCGGCCTCTGCCGTCTCTGCCGATGCGATCAAGGACCCCGCCGCCCTCGTCGGCCGCTACACCCGCTCCCTCGTCCTGCCGGATGCCGTCCTGCGTACCGGCTACCTGGCTACCGCCGCTGGCAACTCGGGCTCCGTCGCCGCCAAGCTCTCTGAGACGAACGTGCCGGGCGCCCGGGCGATGGCGATCGCCGTTGACAACGCCACAGCCGTCGGCGGGACGCTCCAGGTCGGCGACAAGGTCGACGTGATCGCCGCCGTCAAGGTCGAGCGACAGGGCGCCCCGACCACCACGGTCTCCAAGGTGATCGCCAAGGGGATCCCGGTTCTCTACACCACCCCCGCCGACACGGCCGCCAAGGCGACCGTCGTCGTCCAGGTCACCCCGTCCATGGCCGAGGAGATCGCCTACGCCCAGACGGCGGGCACGGTCTACCTTGCCACCAACCCGTACCAGACCGAGCTGACGCCGATCCAGACGAGCGGCGTCACGCCCGACATCTTCTACCAGCGCTACAGCCCGACAAGGTAGGTGAGCGCCCATGACAGCACCGCTGATTGCGGTCTGGTCCCCCAAGGGTGGGGTCGGTAAGACCTTCCTCGCCGCCGGGCTCGCCCTGCACCTGCAACGGCGCTGCCCGCAGGGTGCGATCCTGGTCGATCTGGATGCCGGCAAGTCCGACCTGCCGGCCCTCTTGAAGACCTCCCCCCGCCCCTCCATCTTGGATGCGGCGGACGGCAGTGGGCGCCTGGTCAAACACCCCACCGGCCTCGCCATCCTGGCCGGCCCGCCCCGCCTCGTCGAGGAGGGGCTCGTCACCGCCGAGCTAACGGCCGGGGTCCTTGACCAACTCCTAGCCGGCGACCAGCCAGTCGTCGTCGACCTGGCCGCCCAGCTAAGAGACTCGACCCTGACGACGCTCGAGCGGGCCGACGTGGTCCTGCTGGTCACCACGCCCGACCTGCTCTCGATCTGGGCCTGCCGCCGCTTCATCCAGGAGGCGGAGCTGATCGGACTCTCCCTGGCCCACTGGAAGCTCGTCGTCAACCGGGAGCTGGACGAGATGCCGATCCCGCTGACGGAGATTCGGGAGCTGATCGGCCTGCCGATGGCCGGCGTGATCCCCGACCTGCCGCCACTAGCGAAGGCCGTCAACTCCGGGATGATCACAGCCCTCGGCCACACCAATACCGAGTTCGCCTTTTCCATCCACGAGATCACCAACCGGTTCGGTCTGCGCCAGATCCCGCTGATCCACATGCCGGGCGCCCACCGGGTCGAACCGTCCGCGACCGGCCTGATGGCGGCCTTCAAAAGGTGGTGGCGTAACGTATGAGCCTGGTCCAGCAACGGCTGGCCCGCCAGGCCGGCGCCGCCACCCCCGGAACGCAGGAGTCCTACCTCGCCCTCAAGTCAAAGGTGCGGGAGGGACTGCTCGGGCGGATCGACCCGAACCTGCTCTTCCGGCCGCATGACAGCCACCTCCTGACGACGATCCGCAAGGAGATCAGCGAGCTGATCGAGGCCGACCCCTCGATCCCGGCGGGCGCCCGCCCCAGCCTGATCACCCGCCTCACCTACGAGATCGCCGGCTTCGGGGCGATCCAGCCCCTGATCGACGACCCGACGGTCAGCGAGATCATGGTCAACCGCTGGGATGACATCTGGGTCGAGCGGGCCGGCCAGATCAGCCCCGAGGCCTCGATCAAGTTCGGCAGTGAGCGGGACGTCCGGGACCTTTGCGAGCGGATCGCCCTGCCGCTCCGCCGCCGCATCGACGAGACGAACCCGATCCTCGACGGCCGCCTGCCGGACGGGAGCCGCGTCAACGCCGTCCTCACACCGGTCGCGCTGAACGGGACCTGCGTCACCATCCGCAAGTTCATGCGGGCGCTGACCGTCGACCGCTTGATGGAGGTCGGCACGCTCACCCCGCGAGTCGCCCAGTTCCTGAACGCCTGCGTCCTCGCCCGCTGCAACATCCTGGTCATCGGTGGGACGAGCTCGGGGAAGACGGCGCTGCTGAACGCCCTCTCCTCTTTCATTCCCGCTGATGAGCGGATCGTGACGATCGAGGATGCCGCCGAGCTGATGCTCCAGCAGCCCCACGTCCTCCGGCTGGAGACCCGGCCGCAGAACGTGGAGGGCCGGGGCGAGATCTCGATCCGGGAACTGGTCCGCAACTCCCTGCGGATGCGGCCCGACCGGATCGTCGTCGGCGAGTGCCGCGGGCCGGAGGCCCTCGACATGATGCAGGCGGCCAACACCGGCCACGATGGTACCTTCTCAACCCTGCACGCCAACTCCCCCGCCGACGGCCTTGCCCGGCTGGAGACGATGGTCCTGATGGCCGACTCGGGCCTGCCCGCCCGGGCGATCCGCAGCCAGATCGCCTCCGCCTTCGACCTGATCGTCGAGGTCGGCCGGCTCAAGTCCGGCAAGCGGCGAATCCTGACGATCGCCGAGGTCGCCAAGGCCGAGGATGGGGATTTGACGACGCGGGAGCTCTTCCGCTACTCGCCGGCGACCGACCGACTTGACCGGGCCGCGGCGCCCCTCCGGGTGCTCGAGCGGTGCCAGTGGGCCGGGGTCGCCCTGGAAGGGGGGAATCCCAGTGTTTGAGGTAATCGGCCTGCTCACCTTCGCTGCCATCGCCCTCGCCGTCTTAGCCACCAAGCAGCGGGCGCCCGGCGCCGAGCAGCAGCCCGCCAAGACCGATCGCCCCTCCTTCCTCGACCGGTTGGAGCGGGAGATGCGCCAGGCGGGCCTCTCCTGGACCCGGCAGACCTACTTCGCCTTCCTGGGCGCCGGGGCGGCAGCCTTCGTCGTCACCTTCGCCTTCGGCCGGCCGACAGAGGCGATCCTTCTCGCCCTGGTCGCCGCCATCGGCCCGGTCATCTTCATCCGGCGCCTCCGGGCCGCCCGGCAGGGCCAGTTCGCCCGCCAGCTCCCCGCAGCGCTCTTCCTGGGCGCCTCGGTGATGCGGGCCGGCGGCACGCTCCTGCAAGCGGTCGACTCGATCGCCCAGGAGATGCCCGACCCGCTCGGCACCGAGTTCAAGCGGATCCAGGCGCAGATGCGCCTGCAGGTCCCCGCCCACGAAGCGATGCACGAGGCGATGGAGCGAGTCGGCGTCCGCGAGTTCGCCGCCGTCGTGGTGGCCGCCCGGATCACGGCCGAGGTCGGCGGCAACATGGCGCACATCCTGGACCAGATCGCAAGAGCGATCATGGACGCCCAGCACGCCAGCCGAACCGTCCAGGCCTTCACCACCGAAGGTCGCCTCTCGACCAACCTGATCGCCGCCATGCCCTTCGTCGTGATGGGCCTCCTGCAGGTCCTCTCCCCCGGCTACTTCGCCCCGCTCTTTGAGACCTGGCCGGGCCGGATCATCCTCTTCCTCTGCCTCGGCTGTATCGCACTCGGCTACTCGGTCATCCGCAAGATGGTCGAGATCAAGGTCACCTAAGGAGGTGTCACGGGCATGTGGATGATTGGACTGATGATGCTCGTGGCGGTCAGCGGGGGGATCCTCGCGGCCTACCTCATGAAGCGTGAGCCGGTCAGCCGGGTGCGGCGGATCTTCCAGGAGCTGGAGGGCCAGCCGATCCCGCTCGCTGAGCAGGAGAGGCCCGCCGCCAAGGGTCTCTCGAGGCTCGGGCGCCTGATGCCGGGCGCCGTGATGGCCAGCTACCGCGAGCGTCTCCTCTGGGCGGGGCGCCCCGGCGGCCTCGACGCAGCCCAGTTCCTCGGCCTGAAGCTGGTCGGGCTGGTCACCCTCCCGCTCTTCGTCCCCCTCCTCTCACTCTTCCAGCTGGACTCGACCAGCTATCTCCTGATCGCCCTGCTCGCTCCGGTCGGCTTCCTTCTGCCGGACATGTGGCTGAACGGTCGCCTGTCCGAGCGGAAGCGGATCGTCCAGGAGGAGCTCCCCTTCGTCGCCGACCTGATCGCAACCGCCGTCGCTGCTGGCCTCTCCCTGACGGAGGCGGTCCGGCGGGTGGCTGAGGATGCGGGCGGCCTCGTCGCTGGCGAGTTCCTGCGGACCGTCCAGGAGATGGCCGCCGGTAAGCCCCGCCAGCAGGCCTGGCGTGACCTGATCGACCGGGTCCCGACGGATGAGTTCCGTACTATCGTCAACGCCATCATGGGCGCCGAGCAGTATGGAACCTCTGTCGCTGAGATCCTGCAGTATCAGGTAAAGCAGATCCGCTCGGTCAAGCAGCAGGAGGCCCAGCGCATCGCCCAGACGGTCACCGTCAAGATGCGCGTGCCGATGCTGATCCTGATCCTCCTGCCCTTCATGGTCCTCCTACTCGGGCCGGCGCTCCTCCAGATCGCCGTCCTGCTGGATTAGGGGGTGGGTGAGATGATCAAGCACAAACGCAAGAGCGGCTCCGCCATGGTCGAGTTCGCCCTGATCGCCCCCCTCCTGATCCTCGTCCTGCTCGGGATCATGGTGATGGGCATCATGATCAATTCCAAGATCGTCGTGGCCGGCGCCGCCCGTGATGCGGGCCGGACCTGGGCGATCTACAAGCAGGACGCCATGGCCCGAGACCGGGCAGCGGACGCCATCCGGGACGGCGGGCTGAAGTGGGCAGCAGACGGCAAGGTCCTCTTCGAGCCGGGCCGCGACGTCCACTTCACCTCAAGAGGCGGCGGCTGGATCGAAGCGACCGTCACCTACAAGCAGCCCGTCTTCGTCCCCCTGATCGCTGAACTGCTTGAAGGGGTTGGGGCGGACGGCCTGGTCACGCTCCGCTCGACCGCCATCTTCAAGGTGGAGAGGTAGGTGAAGAGGATGCGCCGTAGGTCCACGCACCGTGGCGGCGTGATGGTCACCACCGCCGTCGCCTTCCTCGCCCTGCTCCTCTTCGCCGGGATGGCCCTCGACTTCGGGCGAGCCCATCTCCTGAAGGCCCAACTGCAGACAGCCGTCGACGCCTCTGCCCTGGCGGGCGCCCTCCAGGTCGTCCCCATGCGGGCGATTGCACGGGATCGTTGGCTCCGGATCGATGAGACGTGCCTCGATCCGGTGACAAAGAAGCCCAGCCTCTGCTCGCACTGGGAACGGGTAGCGCCAGCCACCGCCGAGGGGCGAGTACAAGACCTGAGGGGCGACGGCGCCCTGCGGGCGACTGCCTCGCAGTGCGCCGACCCGTACCGGTGCGGCTCGGTCCGGATCACCCGGGAATGGCTCCTCCTGCCCGACTCGACCGAGCCGATGGCCCGCACCGCCTTCGACAAGAACAAGAGCTGGCCCATCGGCCGACTCGGCGCCACCGTCGAGGGCGTCTCCGTCACCATCGACCGGGCCAAGGCGGAGGTGACCACCACCTCGACCATCCGCATCCCGACTACCTTCCTGCGCCTGGTGGGGATCACCGAACTGCGCTTTACCCGACACGGATCAGCCCAACCGGTCCACCGCTAAGGGGGCATCTCGTATGAAGATGAAACAAGATGTGACGCCGCCGGGCCTTGAGCTCATCCGCCCGGGTGGGGGCGCCGGGGAAGGCTACTCCCCGCTCCTCTGGCTCCATCGGCCACAGGTCGGCCCTGAGGCAGGGAGCCCCTCCCCGCTGCTCGGGTTGCGCCGCCCGCGGGTTGGCGACGAGACTGCCGCCCCCACCGGGCGGCTCCGCCTCCGGCGCCCCACCGTCGGCAATCGCTTCGGACTCTTCGCCCTGGCCATCCTCATCGGTGGGCTTGGCCTGATCGCCACCGCCGTCGCTGCCGCAGATATCCGGGCCCGCTGCGACGGGAACACCCCGGTCATCCTCGAGCGCCCAGCCGGGACGGAGTACGTCAAGGTGATCTGCACCAAGGGGATCCCCGAGTTCATGGTCGAGCCCGACGCCCCCATCCCCGTGATCGACCCGGTCAAGTCCGGGCGCTCCGCGGCCATGCCGACCGACTGGGGCGGCTGGGTAACGGTCTGGCTCAACGGGCGCCCCCTCAAGACGCCCTACGATCCCGTCCGGGCGATCCCCGAGCCCGGCGCCTACCTGGCCAAGTCCACCAACCGGGTGATGATGCCCGTCCGGTTCTTCACCGAGGCCTTCCAGGGCCGGGTCATCTGGGACGCCACCAAGCGCGAGGCCGTCCTCTACCTCCAAGGCAAGCAGGTCATCCTGCAGGCTGACAAGGCCGAGGCGAAGGTCGACGGCAAGGTCGTCAAGCTCGACCAGAAGCCGGCCATCTTCCAGGATCGCCTCTTCGTCCCGGTCCGCTTCCTGCTCGAGTCCTTTAACGGCAAGGTCGAATGGGACCACACCAACCGCTCCGCCCGCGTCGAGCTGGTGGGCGCCACCTGTGGCTCGCCGATCTACTGTGGGGAGGTGCGGTAGATGAAGCTCAAGCGCTGGCTGCTCGTCACCCTGACGGCCCTCTGCACCTTCTCCATCACCGCCTCGGCCGCCCCGGTCTATACCGAGGACGTCACCGACTACGGGCGGAACCGAGCCCGCAACCACTACACCCCGAGCGAGCCCGAGTACCCGCTCGCCAAGGACGCCCGGGCGATCTGGGAGGTGCCCCTCGGCCTCTCTCGCTCGCAGCCCCTCGTCATCACCCGGGACCTCAACGGCGACGGTGCCGCCGAGGTCCGCATCTACCACCTCGCCGGGGACAAGCTCTGGGCCCTGAACGGCGCGATCATCCCCACACCCCGGGCAGACGGCCAGTCCGTCGACTCCTACATCGCCCAACTCCGGCGGGAGGGCTTCATCCTCTGGTCGACTCCGGCCGAGGCGCTCTGCTCCTCCCCCGCCACCCGCACCGATGATCTCCTCGCCCTGAAGTGCGCCAACCTGGACCCGCGCAAGGAGGTCCGCCCCTTCGCCTCCTC
>DATGYC010000110.1:0-2612 GCA_035298385.1 Symbiobacteriaceae bacterium
CCGGAATCGGTCCCCGGGGCGCCCTTGAAGACGGGCTGATCCAGGTGCTGCACGATCGTCAGCGCATCACCGGTCCGCTTCAGGCAGAACCGGCTGAAGGCGAGCCAGCTAAACTGGCCGAGCTTCGTCACCTTGATCGGCCCCAGCGAGCCACCCGAGGGGACGTTCAGATTGAGCGCCAGCGGCTCCAGGAGCGGCGTGCGCACGAGCACTTGTGCCATCGCGACGGCAGCCTCGGAGGCAGCCCGCCAGTCCGGCTCATCATAGGTCGTCGAGACGGCCAGCCCTGAGACGCCCAAGGACTGCGCCAGGCGCACTGCACCAACAGTCCCCGAGATCACGGTATCGGCGCCCATGTTCGGCCCCTTGTTGATGCCGGAGACGATGAGGTCGGGCCGGCGCCCCAGCAGTGACTCCATCCCGAGCCAGGCGCAGGCGGCAGGCGGTGCAGCCAGGGCGTAGGCCTTCAGCGAGCCGCTATGCGGGAGGCGCCCCTTGAACCCCAGATACCGCTCCGGATCGATCGTGTCGACCGAGACTGGCCCGTTGATGCCGTCCTCCCGCCGTGTGGCGGCGCCGGCCCCACTGTAATCTCGATCGGGGGCGCAGATCACCACGTCACCAACCGCCGTTAGGCCCTCGGCCAGAGCCCAGAGTCCGGCGGATTCGATTCCGTCATCGTTGGTAACCAGAAATAGTGGCCGCACCCTGCACTCATCCTCTCTCGCACGCTGAACAATGAGTTCAGTTTACCGGAACGACACTGAAGAGGCTAGAGCTTTTTCTGATCCACATTGCGACAAAACCAGTTGACAGCGGATCACCGACGGTGGTAAGCTCGCCACTAATATCTCGAACTGCCTGACGTTCTGAACGATCAGTCGGACCGAGACGCGATGAGAGGGATAGTAAAGGATCGCTGTGCGCTGTAGAGAGCTGGGGAGGGTGGAACCCCGGCGCCGCACGATTCTCGAACCTCACCCTGGAGCTTCTCTCCTGAACCGCCTGGGACGAACGGGCTGCCAGGGAGGGACGGCACGAGGCCGTTATCCTCCGGCACTCACCCCCGCGGAGGGGGAGGGCGCCGCAAGAGGCTGCCCCCGCGAAGGGGTGGCGCAGTAGGGTGGTACCGCGAAGCGTACGCATTCGCCCCTACCGCTTGGCATGAGCCATGCGGTAGGGGCGTTTTCTATTCTGCAGAGGCAACGAACGGGAGGTTGACCAAGCATGTCGGACCGCATCTTTATCTTCGACACATCCTTGCGCGATGGTGAACAGGCTCCAGGCTTCACGATGTCCCCGGATTCTAAGCTCCAGCTCGCCCTTCAACTCGGTCGCCTCGGGGTCGACGTGATCGAGGCGGGCTTCCCATCCTCCTCACCGGGCGACTTCGCCTCGGTCCAGGCGATCGCTCGCCAGGTCAAGGGACCGACGATCGCCGGTCTTGCCCGCTGCAACCAAGCGGATATCGAGGCGGTAGCCCGAGCCGTCGCCCCCGCTGCCAAGCCCCGCATTCACACCTTCCTCTCCACCTCGCCCCTGCACATGGCGAAGAAGCTGCGCATGACGCCCGAAGCGGTCGTCGATCGCGTCAGGGAGATGGTCGGCTACGCCGCCTCGTTCGGCATGGAGGTCGAGTTCTCCGCGGAGGATGCCACCCGCTCCGATCCCCGCTTCCTGGCCGAGATCTTCGCGGTAGCGGCAGCGGCGGGCGCCCGGGTCCTGAACGTCCCGGATACCGTCGGCTATACGACCCCCAAGGAGTACTACGACCTGATCCGCTTCCTGGTGGAGCATCTCCGGGCGCCCCACGAGCTGATCTTCTCGACCCACTGTCACGATGACCTCGGCCTCGCCACGGCCAACACCCTGGCCGCGATCGAGGCGGGCGCCCGCCAAGTCGAGGGTACCATCAACGGCATCGGCGAGCGGGCGGGCAATGTCGCCATCGAGGAGATCGCCATGGCGCTTCGCACTCGGGGGGACCGCTACGGCTATCAGACTGGGATTCGGACCGAGGAACTCTACAAGACCTCCCGGCTCCTGCAGTCGATCACCGGGGTCTCGGTCCAGCCAAACAAGGCGATCGTCGGTGCGAATGCCTTTGCCCATGAGTCCGGCATCCACCAAGACGGCGTTCTGAAGGATCGGCAGACCTATGAGATCATGCGGCCGGAGGATGTGGGGGTCCCGCAGTCCGCGCTCGTCCTGGGCAAGCACTCCGGGCGCCACGCCCTGAAGGCGCGGCTGAAGGATCTCGGTTACGCGGTTCAGGGTGCGGACCTGGACCGGCTCTTCGCCCGCTTCAAGGAGGTTGCGGATCGGAAGAAGACGGTGACTGATCACGATCTGGAGGCGCTGGTCTCGGATGAGTCGCAACACAATCAGGCGGAGGCCGTGCGCCTGCTCTCGTTCCAGGTCTTCACGGGATCGAGCGTCTTGCCAACTGGCACGGTCCAGGTGATCGACAGCGAGGGGAAGACCCACCAGGAGGCGGCCTCTGGCGATGGTCCGGTGGCGGCGCTCTACGGGGCGCTAGATCGGGCGATCGGCTTCGAGGGGCACCTGGTCAACTACCACCTGAAGGCGGTCACGGATGGTGAGGATGCGCT
>DATGYC010000111.1:0-9774 GCA_035298385.1 Symbiobacteriaceae bacterium
GCGACCGCCTCGTCTGGGATATCAGCGGCGTCGAGCTGGAACTGGGCGCCCTCTGGCACCACCATGTGCCGCTGGGTCCCCTCGGCCATCAAGACCAGCACCGGGGTCGGGTAGACCGGATCAAAGGCGAGCAGGGGCTCGACGCCCTCTGCCTGGAGGTCCGCCGCCAGGGCGTGGCCGAGCATGTCATCGCCCACCCGGGCCACAAAGCGAACCGCCGGGCGGGCCAACCGAACCGCCCCACCGGAACCGGCCGACCTTGCCAACCGGGCCGACCAGACCGCCAGGTTCGCCGCCGAGCCGCCCGGACCCGGCCGCACCTCGCCCGGCACATCGGTATCCGGCTCCAGGGCGCCCTCCACCCGGACCACCACATCAAAGACCAGATCGCCAAACGCAAAGAGCGGCAGCATCCTGCATCCTCCTCGGCGAACAACAAGGGCTCCCCCTGCCGGGAGAGCCCCGCTCTCTTCTAAGCCTTACCAGCCGATCCAAAGAGATTCATCTTCGTCTTCAGCCGCTCCTTCAGGATGCCCTTGGCCGGCGCAAAGATCTTGCGCGGGTCGATCTCGTGCGGCTTCGCCGCCAACTGCACCCGCACCTCGCCCAAGAAGGCCTCCCGCAGCTCGGTGTCGATGTTCACCTTGCGGATGCCCAGGCGGATTCCCTCCCGCACGTCATGCTCCGGCACGCCCGAGCCGCCGTGCATCACCAAGTACGCCCCCGTCTTCTGGTGGACCGCATCGATGCGGTCCAGGGCCAGCTTCGGTGGCAGCTTATAGTGCCCATGGGCGGTCCCGAAGGACATCGCCAGGGCATCCACCCCAGTCGCCTCATAGAACTCGATCGCGTCATCGACCGGGGTCAGCATCGCGTCCCGCTCATCGACGGCGATCTCGTCCTCCACCCCGCCGATCTTACCGATCTCGCCCTCGACCGAGACCCCAACCGCATGGGCGATCTTGACGATCTCCTTCGTGCGGGCGATGTTCTCCGCCTTCGGCCACTGTGACCCGTCGAACATCACGGAGGTAAAGCCAGCCCGAATGCAGGCGATCACCGTGTTGAAATCGGTCCCGTGATCCAGGTGCAGCGCCACCGGGACGGACGCATGGTCGGCGGCCAACTTCGCCAGCCCGACCACGTAGGAGAGCCCGGCGTACTTGATGGCGCCCTGGCTCGCCTGGATGATCACCGGCGAGCGAAGCTCGTCCGCCGCTTCAACGATCGCCTGGACGATCTCCATGTTGTTGCAATTGAAGGCACCAACCGCGTACTTCCCTTCCTCAGCCCGATCGAGCAGCGTCTTCAGCGGTACGAGCGGCATTCGTAGGTCCCCCTTCGTTTCGATCGCCTTCGTAGAGTTATGCGGAAGGTGACGGAATTCCTACGAATGGTCAGATCAATTCTTCAGATGGGACCGATAGAGCCCATCAATTAAGAGAGCCAGGGCTTACGCCCCGGCCCGTCCCCGTTTCTCGATCTGAATGCGCGAGAGGATCGTCAATAGTTGCGCCCTCGCTTGTTCATCGACATCGATAAACTCGATCCCATACCGGAAGGTCTGCCGATCGTCGATCTTCCGGCAAAACTCGCCATGGAAGGTGAAGGCCTGACCGCCCACAGCGAAGCGAAAGACGGCTCGGATCCCCCGCCGGATCATCAGATCATCCTGTGATTGGATGAAGAGGCCCCCGCCCCCCACATTCTCAATCTGGATCGCTTTGGGCTCGGTCGTCACGAAGCGTTCCCCAACCTGAACGACCTGAATGGAGCCAGTCAAGTCCAGGAAGTCAAGTCGGAAATACTCCCGTCGGTTCTGGGCCGCCTGCGTCATCGTGGACCCCCCAATTCCGGTGCGAATGAACACAATACGTCTCTATTCGTAATTCTAAACGAATCGACAGCGTATGACTAGTCGATTTTTTTGTTGTCCTTTCGCACACGGAGCGCTATAGTGTGCTATAGATGTAGAACACTACGGCAGAGGGAGGCCGATTCAGATGGCCACAGCGATTCAGCTCCAGGCCCTGACCAAGCAGTATGCGAACGGGCGGGGCATCTTTGATCTCTCCTTTAGCGTGGCGCCCGGGGAGCTCTTCGGCTATCTCGGCCCGAACGGCGCTGGCAAGTCGACCACGATCAAGAGCCTCATGGGCTTCCTCACCCCGGAGAGGGGCTCCGCTACGATCAACGGGCAGGATGTCACGACACAGTCAGTTGCGGTGCGCAGCCAGGTCGGCTACCTTCCCTCGGATCTCTTCCTCTATGATGCGATGAGCGGGCTGGAGCAGATCAGCCTCTCCTTGCAGGCGCGCGGCCAGTCAGACCTGAGCCGGGCGAAGCAGATCGCTGATCGGCTTGAGGTCGATCTGGGCCGCAAGGTGAAGACCCTCTCCCGCGGCCAGCGGCAGAAGGTGGCGATCACCCTGGCGATGGCCCACGACCCCGCCGTCCTGCTCTTCGATGAGCCCACGACCGGCCTCGACCCGATGGCCCAGGAGATCCTGCACGGGCTGATGCGGGAGGAGGCGGGCAGGGGCAAGACGATCCTCTTCTCCTCCCACATCCTGAGCGAGGTCGAGGCGCTCTGTGACCGGGTCGCCATCATCCGCGACGGGCGGATCGTGACGGTCGACCAGATCGCCCGGCTGAAGCAGAATCGGGTGAAGCGGGTCTCGGTCGAGTTTACGGGACCGGCCCCGGACCTTGCCTCAATCGAAGGCGTGCGGGAGTGGAAGGCGGAGTCTGCCACCCGGGCCTCCTTCGCCTGGGTGGGCGCCCCCCGGGCGCTGCTCACGCTGCTCGCAGCCCACGACCTGACCAACATCCAGATCCAGGACCCCTCGCTCGAAGAGGTCTTCATGACCTTCTACGCCAGCAGCAAGGAGGAGCGGTAGGCCATGATCGCCCGTCACTTCCTGCGGCTCCAGCGGGGCGCCCTGGTCGGCTGGTCGCTCATCCTCTTCCTGCTCTCCCTCGCCTCCGGCGCCTCCGCCGCCGCCGTCCAGGACCAAGCGAACGCCGCCGCCCTGATGAACTCCCTGCCGCCAACCCTGCAGAAGCTCGCCGGGGTCGACCTGATCCTCGGTAGCCACCCGGTCGACGGCTTCCTCGCCATGAAGTGGTTCCTGCTCCTTCCGGTCATCCTGGGCATCTACGGCGCCCTGACGGCAGCCGCCATCGTCGCCCGTGAGAACGAGCGGGGCACGATCGGCTACCTGC
Organism: Symbiobacteriaceae bacterium; assembly: GCA_035298385.1. GTDB lineage: Bacteria > Bacillota > Sulfobacillia > Symbiobacteriales > Symbiobacteriaceae > DATGYC01. The sequence continues at coordinate 3,226 of DATGYC010000111.1, forward strand.
TCGCCCTCCCGGTCCAGCGCGGGCGCCTCCTGCGGGAGCGCTTCCTGACCCTGGCGGGCGCGCTCGCCTGGCTCTACTTCGTCGACGTGGTCGGCCTCTTGGTCGGGCTGAAGTCGGTCGATCTGACCGGCACCCCCGGGCGTTGGGCGCTCCTGATGCTCGGCTACTACGCCGTCAACCTCGCCCAGGCGGGGCTCACCCTCCTCTTCTCCCTCTACCTGCCGTCGTGGAGCCGCTCCGTCCAGGCGGGCGCCGGCCTGGTGATCGGCCTCTTCCTGATCGACACCGGCCTCGCCATGGCCGACGTGCCGATGCTCGGGCGGGCGCCCTTCCTCTACGGCCTGACTGATGTGCGGGGCGCCCTGCTGCACGGCCAGCTTCCGTGGCCCGCCCTGTTGGTTGGGCTCTGCCTGACCATCCTTACCATCACCCTCGCCGAGCGGCGCTTCGCCCGGCAGCAGATCACCGCCTAAGGAGGTCGAATTCGGATGATCCTCTACCGGCAGTACGCCCGGGCCGAGCGCAAGACCTTCTTCGGCCTAGTGATCCTGCTGATCCTCACCCTCTTCATCTCGGTCGGGACCTTCATGCTCTTCCAGCGCTCCGGCGCCCTCGCTGAGCTGGAGAAGATGCTGCACGCCCTGCCCGGTCCCCTACAGGCGATCTTCCGCCAGGAGTTCTCCTTCACCGTGATCGAGGGCTGGCTGATCAACCAGTTCTGGCGCATCGAGTTCCCGCTGGTGATGGCCGCTGCGACGGCGATCGGCACCGTCGCCGTCCTCGCAAAGGAGGCCGACCAAGGCACGCTCTCCTTCCTGCTCGCCCTCCCCGTCTCGCGGACGCAGGTGCTGCTCCAACGCTTCGGCGCCCTCCTGACCGGTCTGGCGCTGCTCCACGCCATCGTCGCCGTGGCGGTTCCGACCGTCATGATCGCCTTCGATCTTCAGGCCGACTGGTCCGCCTACGGTCTGATGGCGCTCGGCGCCTTCCTCGCCCAGGCTGCAACGGCGGGGATCGTCCTCCTGGTCACGGTCTTCCTTGATGACGCCCCGATCGCCACGGCGGTCTCCCTGGTCCTCTCGATCGGTCTCTTCTTCCTGACCCTGCTCTTGAAGATGGAGGGCTGGCAGCTCGCCCTGCGTCGCCTCTCGCCCTTCCACTACTACGAGCCGGGCGCCATCCTCCAGACGGGCGCCTTTGACGGCACCAACGTCGCCATCCTGCTCGCCCTCCTCGCCGTGGCGACCACCGGAGCGCTCCTCGCCTTCAACCGGAAGCAGGTGAGCGGCTAGGATGTGGTTTCACCTCGACCCCTCCAGCGGGCTCCCCATCTACCGGCAGCTCGTCGATCAAGTCAAGCAAGCGGTCGTCGGCGGGGTCCTCAAGCCCGGTGACCGACTCCCCTCCGTGCGGGACCTGGCCGTCGATCTGGCGATCAACCCGCACACCGTGGCCAAGGCCTACCAAGAGCTTGAGCGGGAGGGCGTGATCACGGTTCGGCGTGGCAAGGGCGCCTTCATCGCCGAGCTGGGCGAGGGCGCCCTGCCCCCGCTTCACGAGCGGGAGGCGATCCTAAACGCCGCCATCGAGCGGCTCGCCGCCAAGGCCTACCGGCTCCAGTTCCACCCCGACGAGGTGCTCCAGCGGGTGCAAGAGCGGCTGGCGCGACTGAAAAATTCCGCAGCCCGGCCCTAGCATGCAGTGATCCAAGCACCGACTCGCCCCGTAAGCAAAGAGAAGGGAGGTTAGCCGAATGGAGGATCAACAACTCCTCGCCCGCATCGCCGCCGGCGACAAGAACGCCCTGGGCCACCTCTACGACCGGTGGGGCGCCCAGGTCTACGCCCTCGCCCGCCGCCTCGCCGGGGAGAGCGCCCTCGCCGAGGATATCGTCCAGGAGGCCTTCCTCAAGCTCTGGCGCAAGGCGGTCGCCTACGATCCCCACCGGGGGCGCCCCGGCACCTGGATCCTGCACCTCGCCTACACAACCGGCGTCGACCTCCTCCGCAAGCGGGGCAAGGCCCTGCCCACCCGGCTAGCCGACGCCCCCGAGGAGATCGATCCCGTCGCCGACCCCGCCGGCGACGCCGAGATCGCCCTGATGGGCGCCCAGGTCCGGACCGCCCTCCTCCGCCTGCCGCCCGAGCAGCGCCAGGCACTGGAACTCGCCTACTGGGGCGCCCTCACCCACCAGGAGATCGCCGCCCGCTTGGACGTACCGCTGGGGACGGTCAAGGGCCGGATTCGGCTGGCCCTCCAGGCGCTACGCACCCTGCTGCACACGCCAGCCCGAGAGGAGGTGGCTCGCCATGTCCGTCTGCCCCGCCCCTGATGAGCTGACAAGCCTGGCGCTGCACCACCTCGATGAGGCGGAAGCAGGCCGCCTGCAGGCCCACGTGGACCGCTGCCCCCCCTGCCAGGAGGCGCTTGCAGTCTGGACCGATCTACTCGGCCAACTGCCCCTGACCGAATCGCCCATCGCCCCGCCGCCCGACCTGAAGCGCCGCATCCTGGGCGCCCTCCCGCCACAGGACCTACCCACCCAGGCCGAACCCGCAGCCAAGCGGGCGCCGGACCGCCTCCTTCGGCACGTAGCCAGCCGCTGGGTGGGACTCGTCGCCACCTTCGCCCTCGTGCTCGGTAGTTACGCCCTCTGGCGCGTTGAGCGACTCTCCCCCCACACCATCGCCCTGCAGGGCGTTGGACCGGGCCAGGGCGCCCTCGCCCAGATCGCCCTCTACACGGAGGGGAACGGTACCCGCGTCTCGATTAACGCCACCGGCCTGCCACCGCTGACTGACGAGGAGGTCTACCAACTCTGGCTGCTCTACGATCAGGAGCGCTACCCGCTCTGCTCCTTCAAGGTGGACGCCAGCGGTCATGGTGAGGCGAACTACTGGCTACCCGGTAAGCTCGAGTACCAGAGCCTCGGGGTGACCCGCGAACCGGACGCCACCGCCACGCACGAGCCCCGTGGCCCCAAGGTCCTCGGCAACTAGACCCTCGAACCAAAAACGAGAACTCCCGCCAACCGGCGGGAGTTCTCTTCGTTATGCGCTGGCCGGCGCCACCGGCAGCTCGAACCAGAAGATCGAGCCACCGCCCGCCCGGTCCAGGACCCCAATCGCGCCCCCATGGGCCTGGAGCACACCGGCCGCAATCGCCAGGCCGAGCCCCGTCCCCCGAATCGCCTTCCGGTCCTTGCTATCGACCCGATAGAACCGGGTGAAGATCTTATCCTTCGCCTCATCCGGCACGCCCAGGCCCCGGTCGGCCACCTCCACCCGGACCCGCTCACCGCTCGCGCGCAGCGTCACCTCGACCGGCCCGCCGCTCGGCGAATACTTGAGCGCATTCGAGAGCAGATTCTCCACCACCTGAGCCATCCGGACCTCATCCCCCCAGACGGTCGGCACCTCGCCCGACCGGCTGAAGCAGAGGCGCCCCTCGGCGCCCGCCCACGGGCGATGCATGCAGCCGTGGATCACCTGCTCCAGGTCGATCCAGTCCCGGTGGAAGATCTCCCGTCCCTGCTCGAGGCGCTGCATGTCCAAGAAGTCGGAGACCAGATCGTTCAGGCGCCGCGACTCCCGGTAGATCATCTGTAGGGATGACTCCGCATCGGCGCCCTGCATGCGCCCGGAGAGGAGCAACTCGGCGAAGCCATAGATCGCCGCCAGCGGGGTCCGAATCTCATGGGAGACGGTCGAGACCATCTCCGACTTCAGCCGATCGATCGCCCGCTCCTGGGTCACATCCCGGTGCACGATCAGCCGGCCCATCGTCCCGCCGTGGCGGTTGCGCACCGGCAGGGTCAGGACGAGCAGGTCCCGCCGATCCGGCTCGACCAGGGCCACATCAGCCCGCCCCTCGAACTCGGGGTCGTTGACCGCACCGATCAGGAAGCTAAACGCCCCGTCCGGGTCCACACAGCGGCGAGCCCACTCCACCAGCACGGGGCGGAAGCGGATGCCGATCAGTTCGTCCCGATCCCGCCCGAGCGTCCGGCAGTAGGCGGCGTTCGCCCAGGCTACCTCGCCCAGCGGATCGATCAGGACGGCGGCGTCCGGGTTGGCGTCCGCCATGGCGCCCAGCATGTCGGTCTGCCAGGCCGAGGTATCCCGCTGGGACAGGAGATCCTCCCGCTGCTCGGTCAGGGCCTCCGCCATCTCATTAAAGGTCCGGGCCAGGAGGGCCATCGAGGGATCGACCTCCTCCGCCACCCGGGCCCGCAGATCGCCGGCGGAGAAGCGCTTCGTCACCTGGACCAGGCGCTGGACCGGCCCCTCGACGTGGCGCTGGACCAGGAAGATGGCGCCGATCGCCAAGATTAGCAGCAGCAGGGCGAGGGCGCCCACCACCCAGAGGGCGTCGCGCACCGTCAGATCGACCGCCGACCGCCAGCCAGGGGTGCCCGCCCGGACCATATCGATCACGGGCTGGTAGGAACCGATCAGCCGAACCAAAAGAAGGGCGACCCCACCAAAGGCCGCCCCTACCAGCCCCAGCAAGATCGCCAGCCGTCTCCGAATACCCATCGGTGGAGCCTCCTAGTGCGCACTCTCCCCGTACGGCCGATCCAGTCCGCCGCCAGAGCCCAGTGCCGACTCGATCATTCCGGCTCGGAAAAGGTCGTCGAAGAGCACGGCTACCTTCGGGTCAAAATGGGTCCCCGCACACTGACGGATCTCGGCCGCCGCCTCATCAAGCGCCAGGGGCGCCCGGTAGGGCCGGGCCGAGGTCATCGCATCAAAGGCGTCCGCAATCGCCAGAATCCGCCCCTCAATCGGGATCCCCTCAGAGGAGAGCCCGTTCGGGTAGCCCCGCCCGTCCCACCGCTCATGGTGGGCGATGACGAACGGGACCGCCGGCCGCAGCTCATCGATCCCCTGCAGGATCATCGCCCCGATCGTCGGGTGGGCCCGCATCCGCTCCATCTCCAGCGGCTCCAGGCGCCCCGGCTTCAGGAGGATCGAGTCCGGCACGCCGATCTTGCCGATGTCGTGCAGAAGCGAGCCCATCTTGGCGACCCGCAGTTGGTCCCGATTCCAGCCCATCGCCTCACAGATCACCAGGGCCATCCGGGAGACCCGGTCGGTATGGCCACGGGTGTACGGATCCCGCGCCTCGATGGCGTTCGCCAGGGCGCCCACCGTCGCCACCAGGAGTTGCTCCATCTGCTGGGAGCGGTGCCGCTCCAGCTTCCACTCCCGGTTCAGATCCTCGGCGTAGGTAAAGAGCTGCGTCTTGAGGTGCTCGACCTGCTGGCTCTTCTCGCGCAGCTCATCGATCACCCGCCGAAAGTCATCGGCGTAGAGGAGCGCCTGTTCCGCCCACTTCTCTGCCATCGAGCTATCACTCCTTGGTCAACAGCCGCTCGACGAGGCCGAGGAGCGCTAGTGGTGAGAAGGGTTTGGCCATGAACTCATCGGCGCCCACCGAGGCCGCCTGCGACCGGTCAGAGGAGTGACCAGAGGCGGTCAGCATGATCACCGGGGTCTTGGCGGACTGCGGGTTCTCCTTGATCATCCGGCAGACCTCAAGCCCAGAGAGCCCGGGCATCGAGATGTCCAGGATCACCAGGTCCGGGGCATGCTTCTCCCGCAGAGCCAAGGCCTGTACCCCGCCAGTCGCCTCCATGATCTCATAGCGCGAGTCCCGCAGGGTCGCCTGCAACAGCAGTCGCAGCGAGTCGTCATCATCTGCGATCAAGATCTTCTTCTTCAAATTCGCCCACCTCTATTGAGAGGACCAGAGTCAGATCCGAACCAAATCCACGGTAGACAAAATTTTCATCTGGTACTAATTATACGCTCCACGCACAAAATCCTCTTCGCTTCGGTCTCTATTTGATGTCCGTAGGGACGATTGATTCGCGAAAAATTGTCATCTCTGTTGCCAGATAGGCATATCAGCATGGTACAGAGGGAATGATACGAAAGAACGAGGATGGTTCCCGCTCTAACCCCAATCATAAAGTTTCTGACAAAATCCCACCTTCCAGGGATTGACAGGAATTGGAATGAATGGCATAATTCGGATTAGAACCGGAGCACGGCAACGAAGTAAAGGTTTGAGCAGGATACCGGTCACTCGAGTAAGGGAAAGGATGGTGGGTTACGTGAAGCAGTCCGGAACTCTGCCCGCTGACAAGTTCACGCCAGAGAACATTCTTCCGATGCTGCAGACCATCGCCGACCTAGTTGAGAAGCGGTGCCACCGTTTCCTCAGCCGTCGGTACGGGCTGACCATGCCGCAGTACCAGCTCTTGCTGGCCGCCATGGGGGGCGACGCCACGACGCTTGGCAGCCTGGCGGATGAGCTGAACTGCTCGCGGGGGAACCTGACGGGGGTGGCAGACCGGTTGGAGCGCGACGGCTGGCTGGTGCGTGAACGCAGCACCGAGGACCGCCGTGTCGTCAACATCCGGCTGACGGAGAAGGGCAAGGATGTGCTGGCGATCAAGCAAGAGATGGCCAAGGAGCTGGCGGAGATCGCCCGCATCTGGTCGTCGGATGAGCGCTCGATCATGATGCGCTCGCTGGAGCG
>DATGYC010000112.1:0-7320 GCA_035298385.1 Symbiobacteriaceae bacterium
CGCCTTTCGGCCTACTTGGGGTTGCACGGTGGTGGAGATTGCCCGTCTCATCCAGCCGTCACCGGCTGGCTTGCGTTTCTATAGCTCTTTACAGGTACAAGCGCCTCTTTGCAGAGGTAGCCTTCCCCATCGTCGGCTCACGCCGCCCGGACTTGCGTCCGGCACCAACTTTCTGCCTCTCGGCAGCCGTGCCAGGAAGTTCCTCACCACAGCATTCGGGAAGTTAAGCGGTCCTCATGCACCGAGTTCCTGCGGCGCTAAAATCGTTGTGCCTCGGAACTCGGTGCATGACTCCCCGGTTCTGCAGCGCAATCATCTACCGAACTCGCCGCTGACAGGAGTAATCATACCCCGAGCGAGCCGCCACGTCCACTACTGAACTTCTGGTGCGACTACCAGTGGCAGGAGAGACGAGGGGAAAGATGGAATTCTGCGGAGAGTAGTGAGGAGAACCACCCACCGCGAACGACTGTGGGTGTAGGTGAGGAGGGTCTGCCGGTTGAGCCTGATGTCCACGCAATCCGATGAAGCCCTGCTACAGGCCGCATTGAGCGGGGGCGAAGCGGCCTGGACAGAGCTAGTCGACCGCTACAACGGTCGAGGGGTCCGGTTTATCCGCCGCCAGTTGAATGATCCGTACTTGGCGGAAGATATCATGCAGAACCTCTGGGTCGCCCTCGTCGGGGCGGTTCGGCAACAGCAGCCCACCTCATTCGCCGGCCTCTTCTGGACCCTCTTGAAGCGCCGCATCATTGATGAACTGCGCCGGAAGGGGCGCAGCCGGGAGGCGGCCATCCTGGACGCCCCGGTCACGGAGGAAGGCCAGACTCGCCAAGCGCTCCAGGCGGATGCTGGACCCACCCCTGAGGATGAAGCGCTCGTGGGGGAGCGGGCCTCCCTGATCAAGACCGCCCTGGAGCGGTTGCCAGACCACTACCGACTCGTCATCCAAGCCCGCCAGTTTGACGGCCTCTCCAACAAGGAGACGGCGCGGTTGCTCGTCCAAGAGCAGCTCGTCCCCGATGAAGCCGGCGCCGAAAAGCGGGTTGAAAACTACTACTATCGCGGGCTGAAGGAGCTGCGTCGGCAGCTCGAGGCCCTGCACGTCTTGTGAGGAGGGGTCCTGTATGACCCAGTCGCTTGAGCAGATCCTGGCCGAGGCTGAGGCAGAGCTCCGCCGTACGGGCGGGCTGAACCGGGATGCCCTCCTGGCCACCCACCCGGCCGAGGCGACTGAACTGGCCCCACTCCTTGAGACCATGCTCCTCCTCCATGAAGAGCGGGCCTGGCAGCGGGTGGAGAGCCGTTCCCGCTCGGCCGCCCAGTCCCTCTTTGCTGCCCTGAGCGCACCGGCGGAGTCGGCCACGGTAGGCGCCCTCTTCGCCCAGGACCGCTCGGAGACCGGGCTCTCGGTCGCGGAGCAGGCCAGCCGCTCCGGCCTCCCGGAGGAGGCGCTCCGCCGCCTGGACCAGGTCCAGACCTCGCTGGACGCCCTCCAGTCCAACGCCGCCATCAAGTCACTCGCAGAGCAGGTAAAGGCGCCCTTCGCCGCCCTGGCCAAGGAGATCCGCCGCCTCCTCTCCATCCAGTCGCTGAGCGGTGCCGGAGCCGTCTTCACCCGCAACGCGGAGACCTCCAGCAGTGAGGAGCATGAGGCCCTGCTGGAGAAGATCCGGCAGGAGGCCCGCCGTGGAAAGAAGGACGAGTAGCCCAGCCCGCCCCGCCACCCGGGCTGAGCGGGCGGCCACCAAGGTCCTGACCGATGCCCGCCAGGAGTTCGAGGCGCTCCAGGAGCCCTGGGACAACTACGTGGTCGACGTCGAGCTGATCGCCACCCTACTCTTCTCGCTCGGGGTCCAGCGGGTGGAGGACCTGCGGATCGGCCAGCGGGTCTACGCCGGCCTGCTCGATGGGCGGGCGAAGCTGATCGCCGTGGAGGGGCTAGATGGGGCGCCCCGCCAGCGCTTCTCGCTGGCCCATGAACTCGGCCACTACGTGCTGCACTTCCTGCCCCAGCCAGATGGCCGGGGCCTCTTCACCTGTACGAGCCAGGATATGAAGATACAGCAGGCCCAGGCCGACCTCCTCCATGCCCGGCAGGAGATGGAGGCGAACCAGTTCGCCGCGGCGGTCCTGATGCCGGAGCCGGCGGTGCGGGCGATGCACCAGGTGGTTGGCGGCCGGCTCTTTGCTCTAGCCCGGCACTTCCAGGTCTCCCAGCAGGCGATGGAGATCCGGCTGAATCGGTTGGGACTTATCGCTCGGTAATAGGTGGGGCGCCCCTTGGCGGGGGCGCCCTTTGTGCGTGTGCGTGAAGAGAATTCGGTCTGGCCCGAGCAGCGGACGCAGAACGCTGTCCAACAAACGCCCGTGGCGCCCTGACGATCGACAAATTGTCATCAATTTGTAAAAAATAGACTATTTTCAATTGATGGTGAGATATGGTAATCTTTGATCGTACCAGTTGGGACGTTCAAGGAAAGGATGGGCTACACAAGATGAATGAAGAGAAGAGCCCCGAGCAGAAGGGATCGGCCCCGAAGAAGGAGCAGGCCGCCACGACGCAGCCGCTGTATCCGCTGGTCACCCCGGCCATCCCGGTGCCGAGCCCGGAGCCGAAGCCGGTCCCGGGTGGTGAGTCCAGCTGGGCGGCCAAGAGCGGCCTGGATCTCACGGCGGAGGACTTCGAGGACGCCATCGGCCATGATGCCGACCGGGTCCTGCGGGCCAAGAACGCCAAGACCGCATCGGCCTGGGTTCAGGGTCCTGGCGCCGTGGAGGTCCTGATCGAGGCGTACAAGCTCCTCCTGGGCGCCTCCGCTGCGGCAGGGCTGAACCAGAAGGCGATCCACTGGGTGATCCCCAAGGCGCTGCCGAAGGCGGGGCTGCTCCTGGTGGCGCCGGCCAAGGAGGGGATGCCCGGGGCGATTGAGGCTACCCGGATTAAGCGTGGACCGCTGGAGTTCAACGTCTCGGAGATTCTGCGGCTGGCCGAGATGGAGGTCGCCTCTGGGTACCGGGATCTCTACACGGTGGAGAAGGTCGCCACCAGCCCGATCGGGCCGGCGATTGCGATCAAGCTGAAGAAGCCGCTGGAGTCCCGGCGGGTGGGGGATAAGAAGGAGGAAGAGCAGAAGTAACGGTAGACTTAAGGGGCGCCCTCAGCCGGATGGCTGGGGGCGCCCTTATCATATATGGTCCTATCCTACCTTTGCACGGATCCGATCCTCCAGCCCCCTGACTTCCTCACACAGCGTCCGGACTCGGTCATACCGCCTCGCGGCCTGCAAGGCCAGAGTCCCCCGCCCTTGCGCAGGTTGGTCAATGACACCCTTCAAGCGTGCCAGGGGCTCAAAGTACTGCTCCTTTGGGTCTCGATCAGCACGAATCTCCGTCCAGACCCACTCTAGTGGCAGGTCGTGCCCCGCCAAGACCCAGACCTCTACTTCCTGCCACGCATTCTCTGCAGTCACCTTGGCCCTCGGCCTTCCCACGGCCCCCATGACGGCCGTGACCATGGGCTTGAGCACCTGTTCATCCTTGCGGAAGTCCTCAGGGATAACGAGAACTCTCATTCGTCTCCCCCCTCCTCTTCCGCCGTAAAGAAGACAGCATCCTCCAACCAGCCAGAAGCATGGAGGCGACTAACGTCCTGCTGCTCCACCACCCTCTTAGCATCCGGGATTTCAAGAATTCGCTTGATCCGCCCTGCTGGCTTTCCGGGGAGGCGATAGACCAGGGATACACCCTCCAGCGATGACCGACTCAACATCGCCAGTAATTGCGGCGAGTGCGTTGTGGCAATCACTTGAATGCCGCCTGCCCTCACGCGCTGTTCGATTAGTTGGACCAACAGGTGAAGGCGCGTCGGGTGTATGCCGGTCTCCAATTCGTCAAAGAAGTAACACTCGGCTGGCCTCGGCCCCAGCAATGCCGCCAGCATGGCCAGAAAGCGCAACGTACCGTCCGAAGCGCTAATGGCCGAGATCAGATGATCGCCCTCCCTGAGGTTGACCAGGACTCGACCAGCGGCATCCTCCGGGAACGCGAGTCCGTCAGCGTCCAGCGGCGTTAGCGCCCGTAACCATGCTACCAGCGCCCGCTCTTGCTCTTCATTCGCGCAGATCGCCTGGAGCACGGAGGAGAGGTTCTCCCCCCCGTCACCCAGCGTCTTTTGCCCCGGTGTAGACGGCTCACGTATGGCGCCTAAGTCCAGATCATGGAACCGCATCGAGTGAAGCGCCTCAAGCGCCTTCCCTGCAACAGCCTTGAAGGATGCCGGTATCCCGGAACGGTCTGCGAGTTGCGCAATCACCGGCTGCTCAGGGACAAACGACCTTACGTGCCGCTGTTTACCGAGAAGCAGTTCGACGGTGATCAGTGAATCATGCAACTCAATGGCCTTGCCGCCTGGATGGGAATTGAGGACGGTTCCCACCCCCTTGACCCAAAGGCTCTCGGCAACGACGTGCGGCGCTCTCCGCTTATCACCCACCTCCACCTCGATCCGGTAGGTGGCATGACGTGGGCGCCCCTTGTACCGCATCTGAAAATCGACTTCCAGTGCGAAGGTGCGGGCGCCCAGGTAGGTGAGGTCACGAAAACCACCGCGAATCCCCCGCCATTGGAGTTCGCCCCCTAGCCCTCGTTTCTCATCGACGATCTCAGCCAGCGTGTACCCACGGGCAATTCCATGCACAAAGCGCAAGGCCTCCCGCACGTTGCTCTTACCGGTGGCATTGGCTCCGACCAGAATGGTCAAGGGTCCGGTGTAGAGTACAGCATCCTGGAAGTTCTTGAACCGTTCTAGGCGGAGTCTTGTAAGCATGCCCGGACTCCTTTCAGGGTCTACTACTTACGCCTCTTAGCATTCACCTCATAGTCGTCAGCCGTCATCGGTGAAGTAAGGTAATCATCATCTAGCAACTTGAGCACCTGCCAGGAATCCGAGGTGCTGAGGTCGATCTTTCGTTGCTGCTCATCAAAGGTAATCTTCAGCCCGTACCGCTGCGCAAGGTCCCGGCATCGCGCATAGTCGACCTTGTCTAGGCGCCCGGTTTTGGCAATGCTGGCCAACTTACGGGCCATGCGCCAGTTCTGCGTCCACCCCTGCGCCACACTCTCCAAACCATGGAAGGCGCCCATCGCCCCAAGGCTCTGGAGGGTTGCCTGCGCAGTCTGCTGGTGCCATTCCCGATAGCCAAAGATGTTCTCAAAGGACGAGCCATTCAAGATATACATCTGCCCGTCCACACACAAGCAGTCGACTTGCTGATCGATGTTGAAGACCTCGCCCCCGAGCGGCTTGAAGTGTCCGCCCTCGAAGATCAGGCCCATCTCCCGTACCACCTTACTCGGGGTATGCTTCCGGAAATAGATTACCTCATTGTCTGAGGTTTCAATCACAACCGCGTACGCCCATAGGCGCTTCAGGAACGTCTCCGTTAACCGTGGGGGGAAGTCCAGGCTCTGATGGGCCGCCAGCTTCTGTAGGAGCTCCTGACAAGCCGGGATTTGGTTGGCCGGTAGCGTGTAGAGGCTGGGGCGCTCATCATATACACCGGGATTGTAGGCAACCAACTGCAGGTCAGGCTGCGCCAGCACTTCCCCAAGTTGACCGAGAAAAGCGTTCTTGAAGATAGGCGCCACCTGATCCTCGATCTGGGTTTGATAGATCTCGTAGACCAGATCAAGCCGCTGTTTCTTGCGCTCAATGAAATACAGGTTGACGTCGGACTTGGTCGTGCTCTGAACATCAGCCACCAGACGCTTCAACTCATCCGGAAACGCCACGCTACTCACCTTCCAGGTAGACGTTATCGCTAAAATGAACAACTTTGACGGTCGTTCCTGGCTTTACACGGCTCCTTGTGATCAAGACGACGCGATCGCCGCCGCTAACGGAGACCTCGTAGATGTGAAACCCGAGCTGACTGAGGACGGGGTTCGTGTGTAACAGATTGGAGCGTATGTACAGGGTGGCCATCACCACAAAGACCAGTAGGATGGAGATGATGTCTCGCACTGAACCCAGGTCAATCCCCAAGAACGGGATTACGTAGGTTGCCAGGTAGTTGAGGGCCTCAGCGTTGCGTGACTCCACCTCAGCGACCTGCAAGCTCTTCCGCTGCAAGCGCTTTACCGTCCGGAAGAGGCGCCAAAGCAGAAAGTTGGCAGCGCCCAGCCCGACCAGCATGCTAACGGCGACAGCCGGGTGCAGGAAGACGTCGGTCAGGCACGTCGGCGCAACGTTTAGATCTTTGATCAGCAGGATGAGAAACAACGGGGTATACGAGCTGATGAAGAGGAAGATCTTCACATATTTCCGCAGCACTGCGTTCTCCACCTTTCCAAGGGGAAGTGGCAGTAAATAAGTCGCTCGGCGCACTCTTTCTCCTCGCAGGTGCCGTGCCCCTGCTAAGCCATAGGATTTCCTTCCGCTTGAAGCGGCAAGCTCAAAAGCGTCAGTCCCCCAAGCGAGGGACTGACGCCTTTCCTTTACGCCATAGGCGGTGAGTAGCGTACAACTCGGTAACAGTCCGAGTACGGCTGTGTTATGAGCCCCTCCGCTTGATCATGCAGTCCCGGCACACACCGAGGCAACTTGGTGACAGCTCCGGTACGCTCAGGTTACCCCTTCCCGTCTGCCCCTCCCGCGCAATGACCCAAGATCTATTGCAATGACCTCTGAACTGAGATAATACCCGCATCAATATTCCCTCTAGAGCTCACCAGCAGTCCGATCCAGATAACCTCAGGTAAGGCCTGGTGTACAACTGGGGTACGCTTGGGATACACCTGGGGCGCCCTTGGTGTACAGCCGGGGTGCACCTCCCATACAGCTGGGGTGCACCTCCCATACAACCGGGGTACACCTCCCATACAACTGGGGTACACCTCCCATACGGCTGGGGTGCACCCCCCATACAACTGGGGTACACCTCCCATACAGTTGGGGTGCACCTCCCGTACAGCTGGGGTGCACCTCCCCTACAGCCCAACCTAGCGCCAAACAAAGGAAGCACCCCTACAACAGGGGTGCTTTCGCCAGCCTACGCAGCCGAGACAACCTTCTTCCGCCCAAACGGCAGCTGATCCCGCATCAGGTAGAGACCATACGCAAGCGAGATCACCGTAAACAGGATCTTGCCCACAAGGTAGAAGGTCGACTGCGCCTGGGTCACGTTGATCTCATCCCGCGTCACAAACATCGCGTAGTCATTCACCGCATGGACCAGAATCAGCCCCCAGACCGTACCCGTCCGCACCCGGATCGCACCCGCACCCACCCCACCGAGGATCGAGGCCAGCACCTGGACC
>DATGYC010000113.1:0-2504 GCA_035298385.1 Symbiobacteriaceae bacterium
CGGCGATCGGCGAGCCAGCGGACCGCCTGGCGCCCTACCTCCGGCTGCCCGGCCGACTCTGGCTGACCCAGACCCACCTGGACCTTGAACTCTCCGTCGACCAGATCGCACTCCCGATCCGCCTGGCAGGCCTCGATGCCAACCCCGGCTGGGTCCCCGCCCTCGGGCGGGTCGTCTCCATCCACTTTCGCTAAGAGGAGGGCACGCCAGAATGGCCAACGCCTTGGCAATGATCCCCCGCACCCCGGCTGGCCAGTTCCGCCTCTACCTGCACGGCGCCGTCCTGGCCGCTGCCGCTGGCCTGCGCCGCATCTTAGAGGGCGAGGAGGCGACCGCTCGCTTCCCCTTCCTGAACGGCTACCTGGGCGCCCTCCGGGCCTTGATGCCCGACGGGATCACCTGGGGCGACGCCCTCCCCTGGTTCCTGCGGGAGCTTACCGCCTGGGAGAGCGGCACCGCTGGCCCGTTCAGCCGCCTAGGGGAGGGCGGCTTCACCCATCAGGACCGGCTAACCTGGGTCTTGATCGGCCTCGGCGAGGAGGACGCCCGCTTCGGCGACCTCTGGGCCGCCCTGCAGGGCGGTGAGCGGCGCCCGACCTGGGAGGGGATCACCCGCCTGCTGGCCGAGCCCGGGGCGCCCTTCCTCACCCTGCGGACGCTACTCGCCCACGGGCTGATCGAGGTCGCCGACCGCTCCCTGCCCCGCTCCGAGTGGGCCCTCTACGTCCCGCCCGCCCTCTGGGAGGCTGGCCGTGGCGACCTACCTGATGGCGCACTGCCACCGGAGCGGCTCTCCCAGCCAGCCCACCTGGGCCTGAGCGCCCCAGATCGGGAGCGCCTGGAGGCGCTGGGCGCCCTGATGGCCCGTGGCGAGATCGGCCTCGCCGTGATTCGTGGCCTGACCGCTACCGATCGGGAGGCGGCCGCGGGTGCGGTCGCACGGGCGAGTGGACGCCCCCTGCTGCCGGTCGGTCCAGCCCTCCCCCAGCCCGACGGGCGGGAGCGGTTAGGGGCTCTTGCCCTGCTCACCGGGGCGATCCCGCTCATCGGGGCGGACCTGGCGCCCGGGGAGAGGCTCAACCTGCCCGAACTCGGTCTCTATCGGAGGGGCCTCCTGCTCGCCCTCGGCGGGGAGGGCGGGGTGGAGGGGCCGCTCGCCGGTCAGATGGTGACGCTGCAACTCTCGCTCCCCGACCGGGAAGCACGGGCGACGCTCTGGGTTGAGCTCTTGGGTGATGGGCCGGACTCACTCGCCCTCGCGGACCGCTTCCAGATCGCACCCGCCCTCCAGCGGGCGGCGGGGGTGGGCGCCCGCCACCTCGCCCAGCTTGAAGGGCGCTCCGCCCCGAACGGCGATGACGTCCAGCGCGCACTCCGCTCCTACGGGCGCCAGGGCCTGCAGACCGGCGCCGTCCGGATGGAGCCACGGGCTAGCCTCGACCACCTCGTGCTCGACGAAGGGACCGAGGCCGGCCTGCAGGAACTCCTGCTTCGCTGCCGCCACCGTGAGGCGTTGGGCGGCGCCCTTGGACCAGCAGCGGGCGGTCATCCCCGTGGGGTCCGGGCGCTCCTCTCCGGTCCGAGCGGCACCGGCAAGACGATGGCCGCCACAGCCCTGGCGGGCGCCCTCGGTAAGGACCTCTATCGCCTGGAACTGGCCGCCGTCGTCTCCAAGTACATCGGCGAGACAGAGAAGAACCTCTCCAAGCTGCTCGCTCAGGCCGAGGAGCTGGATGTGATCCTCCTGCTCGATGAGGGCGACGCCCTCCTGGGGCGCCGCTCCGAGGTCAAGTCGGCTAACGACCGCTACGCCAACCTGGAGACGAACTATCTGCTCCAGCGCCTCGAGCCGTACAGCGGCATCATTCTGATCACGACCAACGCCGCCGACCAGATCGACACCGCCTTCCGGCGGCGCCTCGACCTGATCGTGCCCTTCCTGTCGCCCGGGCCAGCCGAGCGCTTGCGCCTCTGGCAGGGACACCTACCGCCGGATCACACGGTTCCGCCCGCCGCTTTGGCCCAGGTGGCCGAGCTCTGCGCCCTAACCGGCGGGCAGATTCGCAACAGCGCCGCCCTGGCGGTGCTGCTCGCCCTGGATGAGCGGGCGCCCGTCGGCCTGGTCCACCTGCAGGCGGCGATCGCGGCCGAGTACCGCAAGGCGGGCGCCCTCTCGCCACTGCCCAGCATGGTTCCAGATGCCGCAGCCAGCCGCTCGGTCGATTCCATGGGCCAGTTCGTAGCCAACCTGCGTGGGGGAGGGGGACGGTAAGTATGGCAGAACGGGCGACAGAGAAGAAGGCGCCCGAGGCGAGCAAGGCGCCAGCGGCCAAGAAGGTCCAGCCGAAGCTGGCCGTCTCGACCCCGGGCGACCCGTATGAGCGGGAGGCGGACCGGGCATCGAGCGCCGTCCTGGCGGGGGCGAAGCTCCCGCCGCTGACCCCGCTCGTTAGCTCGGAGACGAGCCCAGCGCAGACCAAGGCCAAGGAGGAGCCGGAGACCAA
>DATGYC010000114.1:0-3617 GCA_035298385.1 Symbiobacteriaceae bacterium
CGTCTCCTTCGTCTTCATCACCCACGATCTGGCCCTGGCCAAGTACTTTGCCCGCGAGGGCCGGATCGGGGTTATGTATACCGGGCGGATGGTCGAACTCGGCCGCACGCCCAGCGTGATCGGCTCCCCGCAGCATCCCTATACCTCGGCGCTTATGTCGGCCATCCCGGAGGCAGACCCGGTCATCACCCGCAGCAAGGAGCGGATCCAGCTCCGCAGCGATGATGTCCCGAGCCTGACCAACCTCCCCGGCGGTTGTCACTTCCATCCGCGCTGCCCAGCTTGGCTGGCCGGCACCTGCGATGCGAAGCAGCCCCTGCTGACCGAGGTCCTCCCCGGTCATGAGGTCGCCTGCCATGTGGCCGTGCAGGCCGCCAATGGCAAGGTAGCTGGTTAAATAGGGAACAGGAGGCATTTTACACAGATTACACTTATTTACTGATTACACTGACTACCGAGTAGCCCCTTGTTGGTAGGGGAACGGTTCGTGTATGAATAGTAGTGAGCCCGTTGCTCTCGTTGACGCAGGGGACTCCCTCGACAATCAGTGAAATCGGGTAATCAGTGAAATCTGTGTAAATGTCCCCAATCTCCCACAGGGGGGTGCCAACACATGATCTCCCCGCAGATGGCTCGCCAAGCGCTCCAGTACGCGGCCTGGATCATCCTGGTCTCCCTTGGTCTCCTGCTCGTCCTTGATCGGGGCACCGCAGAGTACGTCATCACGCTGCTCTCCCTGCTCATGGGCCTGCTCTTTGCCGGTACCGCCTGGTTCTTAGTCCGGCGGTCTCAACGCTAGCGTCCTCACGCCCGCTCACATGGGGCGTTTTGGATAAAGATCCTAACCTGGAGGGTAACAGATGAACAAGAAGCTCGCCTCTGTCGCGGCAGCAGTCCTGTCGGTAGCGCTCCTGGCTACCGCCTGCTCCAAGGCTCCGGAGAAGACGACCGATTCCAAGGGCACCGAGCAGAAGGTTGCCAAGGAAGCTGTTCTGAACACCGCGTGGCCGTATGACGTCCCGCCGAAGAGCCACTTCAACGTCTTCGCCACCGGCACCCTGAACTTCCCGGGCGGCATGTTCGTCGACCTGATGACCAGCCCCTTCGCTCTCTACAAGTGGGACACTAACTCCTACGAGAAGCAGCTGGCTGAGGACTACACCATCGACGAGGCCGGCAAGACCGTCACCGTCAAGATCCGCAAGGGCGCCAAGTGGTCCGACGGCACCGAGGTCAAGGCCGACGACGCCCTCGTCTACGCCTACATCGGCTGGGGCAAGTCCTACGCCATGTGGCGCTATGTCGACAAGGTGACCAAGGTCGACGACTACACCGTCCAGTACCACATGTCCAACTTCTCCTCGATCGGCGTCCGCTACATCCTGCGCTCCAACCCGCAGCCCTCTTCGGTCTACGGCGATTGGGCCAAGAAGTACCAGGCCTTCTTCGACGGCGGCAAGGCCAAGACCTCGGACGAGGTGAAGGCCCTCAACAAGGAGATGGACGCGTTCCGTCCGGCCGACTACGTCTCCTCCGGCCCGTTCAAGATGGACACCAAGTCGATCACCGAGGCCCAGATCAGCATCAACAAGCGTGCTGACGCCTGGAACTCCTCGTCGGTCAAGATCGACAAGATCGTCGTCTACAACGGGGACACCGAGCCCTCCACCCCGCTCGTCCTGAACAAGACCCTCGACTTCGTCACCCACGCCTTCCCGCCGGCCACCGAGGCCCAGTTCAAGTCGATGGGCCTGCGGATCATCCGCTTCCCGTACTACACGGGCCCGGCCATCTTCTTCAACAACAAGAACGAGACCTTCCAGAAGGTCGAGGTCCGTCAGGCGATCGCTCACGCCGTCAACCGTGACGAGGCCGGCAAGGTCGCCCTGGGCGATTCCGGCAAGGGCGTCAAGGAGATGTCCGGCATGGCCGATGCTCTCAACAAGCAGTGGCTGCCGGCCGACGTTCAGTCCAAGCTGAACCACTACGAGTTCGACCTGAAGAAGGCCGACGATCTGATGGTCAAGGCTGGCTACAAGAAGGGCGCCGATGGCGTCTACGCCGACGCCGCTGGCAAGAAGCTCGAGTTCGAGTTCTCCGTGCCGTCTGACTTCACCGACTGGGCCGCTGCCGCTGAGAACGTTGCCCAGCAGCTGACCAAGTTCGGCATCAAGACCAAGGTGCGTGGCACCCTGTGGTCCCAGTACACCACCGACATGAACGACGGCAAGTTCTCCTTCGGCATGCTGCCCTGGGGCTCCACCCAGCCGCATCCGCAGTTCGCCTACATCGCTGACATGATCACCTACAACGGTGGCGGCAAGGATGAGGGCGCGACCCCGGAGAAGCCGGGCCAGAACTTCTCGGTCATCCAGAAGTACTCGGGCGGCGAGATCAACTTCAACAAGGCGATCACCGAGTCCGGCTTCGGCACCAAGCTTGAGGAGCAGCGCCCGGCCGTCGTCAAGATGGCCCAGGCCTTCAACGAGCTCCTCCCGATCATTCCGGTCTTCGAGCGTTACTCCAACGCTCCGATCCAGGACGGCGCCCACGTCACCGGCTGGCCGAAGGACGGCGACGCCCTCCTCAACAACGGCTCGGCTGACTCGTTCGCTACCCTGCTGATCGTCAACGGCACGCTGACCGGCGTCTCCAAGTAAGTCCTCCGTGGTGATACGGGCGGGCGGTCACACGGCCGCCCGCCCGTTTTCCGTTTGAAATCTAGATCAAGAGAGAGGAGGATCTAGTGTGTCCTATTTTCTAGGCATTGACGGAGGCAACAGCAAGACCCTGGCGCTCTTGGCTGACGAGACTGGGCGATTCATCGCTCTGGGGCGGGGGGGCAACTGTAACCACCAGGCCGCCGGCGGCGTCGAGCGCGCGATTGGCTGCATCGCTGAGGCGGTGGAGGAGGCTCTTCGGGCCGGGGGGATCGCACCAGGAGAGGTGAGTCACGCCTGCTTCTGCCTGGCGGGCGCCGACCTGCCCAGTGACTACGTGCTGCTGGAGAAGGCGCTCAGTGAGCGGTGGCCTGACCTCGCCTACACGCTCCGCAACGACTCCTTCGCAGGTCTGCGCGCGGGGGCGCCCAAGGGCTGGGGCGTCGTCTCCATCTCCGGCTCCGGCACCAACCAAGCGGGGATCGCCCCGGATGGCCGGGCCCTGCAGGTGGGCGGCATTGGTGGACTCTGGGGCGACATCGGCGGCGGTTCCGACATCGGGCGCCAAGCGATCACGGCGGTGATCACCGGCGGCGATCGGCGTGGCCCGGCGACCCGGTTGACCGCACCCGTCCTCGCAGCCATGGGCGTTCAGACGGTAGATGAACTCAGCGAGGGCCTCTACCACCGGACCGTCCCGATGCAGTTCTATAAGCTGGCTCCGTTAGTCTTCGCCGCCGCTGACGAAGGCGATGCGGTCGCGCAAGAGATCTTGATCGAGATGGGGCGCCGGATGGGCGAAGGGGTCTGCGGCGTGATCCGTCAGTTGGGCCTCGAGCGGGAGGCGATTGATGTCGTCCTGGCCGGCTCGACCTGGAAGGGCTCCAACCCCCTCATGATCGACTCCTTCCGGCTGGCCGTTCACCGGGTCGCACCGCGGGCGCAGCTCGTGCGGCC
>DATGYC010000115.1:0-4947 GCA_035298385.1 Symbiobacteriaceae bacterium
GAGATCGTAAAGCCCGGCGGCACCGGCAGGCCAATCCGCGTCATCTCGGCCAGGTTGGCGCCCTTGCCACCCAGGATCGACCGCATCGACGCATCTCCCTGTTCGAAGGCCCAGACAAAGGTCTTAGTCACCGAATCGCCCTCCACGGTTGATTAACTCGAGCACACGGACGGCGGTCTCTTCGACCGCTTTGTTCGTCACGTCTACCACAGCGCAGCCGACCTTCTTGAAGACAGACTCCGCATAATCAAGCTCTTCCAGGATCCGATCCATGTTGGCATAGTTCGCATCGGAGCGCAGGCCGATCGTCTTCAACCGCTCCTCCCGGATGTGATGGAGCTTATCCGGCGAGACACGCAGGGCGACGACCTTCGAGGGCGGGACCATGAAGAGTTCGCGGGGCAGGGTGACCTCGGGGACCAGGGGCAGGTTGGCTACCTTCACCTTGCGGTGGGCTAGGTACATGGAGACCGGGGTCTTGGAGGAGCGAGAGACACCCAGCAGGACGACATCGGCCTTCAGGAAGCCGCGCGGATCCTTGCCGTCGTCATACTTGACGGCGAACTCGACCGCCTCGACGCGCCGGAAGTACTCCTCGTCCAGCTTGTGCATCAGGCCGGGCTGCCCCTTGGGCGCCTGGCCCAGCAGGGTGCCCAGGCCACGCACGACCGGCCCCATGATATCGACCGTGGGGATCCCTGCCCGACTGGCAACGTCGACGAGCGCCTCCCGGACGGACGGCATCACCAGGGTGTAGACGATCAGGGTCGGCTGCAGTTTGGCCTGCGCGACGACCTCCATGACCTCCTTCTCAGTGTCGACCATCGGGTAGCGGCGCACATCCATCTCAGCGGCCGGAAACTGGGCGAGGGCGGCTCGAGCGACGAGGTCAGCGGTCTCACCGACGGAGTCTGAGACGACAAAGACGAGCGGTTTGGCCATGGCGGAGTCCTCCTGTGAGTATGCGAGATGAGTATAACATTCCCGCCCCCTCCCATTGGGAAGGGGCGGGCGAAAGGTGTTCACAATCTTTTCGATTGCGGTGATAGAGGAATTCTATCGGTAACGGCGCCCGGATCGACGTTTTCTGGACGTTGGCCTTGCCGGCGGTTTCCGTTCGGCGGGGCCGCTAGTGGCGGTGTCGGTGGGGGGCGCCGCCGGGATGATCAGGGCGCCCGTCTGGAGCGCCTTGGCGCCCTCGGCGACCTGATGAGCGTAGAGCTGAAGGAACTCAGTCAGGGAGCGGTAGTTCATGAGACGCCCGCCCCGATTGGCGACGAGCATCGGGCCGTCGACCAGGGGGAAGGGACCGAGTTGGTCGACCAGGGTTGCTCCCGCTTGGGTAGAGCGCTCCTCGGAAGGGACGGCGGCCTCGCCATCGCCCGGAGATCGCCCGCTCGGTGCCCATGGCTCAGCCGGGCGCCCCGACGCCGCCCAGAAGCGCTCCCGGTCAAGGGCGCCCTCGTCGCCCTCCGGCAGCTCCTCCATCAGCGTCACCCGCAAGGCTGCCAGGAACTGTTCCCGTTCCCGGCCCAGTACGGTGAACCAGAGGAACGGGTTCTCCGCCGCCTCCGCCGCCATCTGGGCGACCATGGCCAGCCGATGGCGGCAGTCCCGCTCCCCCTTGCAGGTACACTCCACCCGCCGGGTCGCGCTCACGAAGAGGGAGGCGCTCGCCTCCTCAAACACCTGGAGGACGGCCGGGTCGAGGCGCCCGGCCAAGATCGCCTGGTTCGCCTCCGGCCGTCGGGCCAACCGCTCGATCGCCCACTTCCAGGCCCGGTCAGCCAGGGGCTTGACCCGTAGGGTGACCAGGAAGCGACCGCCGGGGACGTCGACCGTCCCGCGCACCCGCCCCTTCTCCCAGACGAGGCCGACCTCGAGCGAGCGGGGAAGGCGCACCCGGCTGGCATCCACCGAGAGGACCTCCCGCACGAGATAGCGCTCGAGCGCTTCCGGCCACGTCGTTAGAACCTGAAGCATCTCCGCCATCCCCTACTCCCCCTCTAGGTTGATCAAGGAGCGCAATTGAGCGGTTGAGAGCCCCTTGACCCAGCTATCGCCGGTCGCCAGAACCTCCGCCGCCAGGGTTCGCTTCTCACCTAAGATCTTGTCGATCTTCTCCTCCAGCGTCCCGGCGGTCATCAGCTTGTGAACCATCACCTGCCGAGTCTGGCCGATCCGGTAGGCCCGGTCCGTCGCCTGCTCCTCGACCGCCGGATTCCACCAGCGATCAAAGTGGAAGACGTGGTTGGCCGCGGTCAGGTTGAGTCCGACGCCGGCCGCCTTCAGGGAGAGCAGGAAGATCGGCGCCTCGCCTCCTTGGAACTGAGCGATCAGTCGCTCCCGCTCCGACCGGGGCGTCGAGCCGTCCAAGAAGAGGACCGGCTGACCAAAGCGCTCCGACCAGTAGTCGACGAGGCGCCGGCCAAAGCCGGGGAACTGGGTGAAGATCAGGGCACGATCATCTTCCGCGATCACTTCCTCTAACATCTCCGTCAGGCGGTCCAACTTGCCCGAACGCCCCTCCAGTGGACCGCCATCATTTAAGAGGGCGCCCGGATGGTTGCAGATCAGCTTCAGGCGGGTCAGGCCCGACAGGACCACCCGGCTGCGCGTAAAGTCATCCTTGATCAGGGGGACGGTCTCCAGCATCCGGCGAGCGGTTGCTTCGTAGAGGGCTGCCTGCTCCATGGTCATCGTCGTCGTCACCCGGTTCTCGATCTTGGGCGGCAGCTCCCCGGCCACGCTCGGGTCGCTCTTCACCCGGCGCATGATGAAGGGGCGAATCCGCCGCCGGACCTTCTCCATCGCCTCCTCGTCCTTCTTCCAGAGCTTCCGAAACTCGGACTTCGTCCCGAGCAGGCCTGGGTTGAGGAACTGGAAGAGGGCCCAGACATCAAAGACCTGATTCTCGAGCGGCGTACCGGTCAGGGCGATTCGGTAGCCCGAGTTGATCCGGTTGATCGCACCGGCGTGCTGGGTGCCCGGGTTCTTCAGCGCCTGGGCCTCATCGGCGACGACGCCGTTCCACTCGACCGCTGTCAGGTCCGACTCATCCCGGGCGATCAGGGAGTAGGTCGTGATCACCACATCGTGTTTCAGTGCCTCGGCGGCGAAGGACTCGCCCTCCAGCCGCCTGTCCCCATGGTGCAGCATCACCCGCAGGCTCGGGGCGAAGCGGGCAAGCTCCCGCTGCCAGTTGCCAACGAGGGAGACCGGGCAGACCAACAGGTTGGGCGCAGTGACGCCCAACACCTGGCGCTCCCAGAGCATCAGGGTGATCAACTGGATCGTCTTGCCCAGGCCCATATCATCCGCCAGACAGGCGCCAAAGCCGTACCGGCGCAGGAAGGCGAGCCACTCAAAGCCCCGCTGCTGGTAGGCGCGCAGGGTGCCGTTTAGCCCATCGGGCGCCGGGAGCGGCTCGATCTTGGCCGGCTCCTTCAACCGGTCGAGCATCTCCTTCACCCAGCCCTCGGCCGTGGCCGACTCGACCTGGTCGACGAGCCGTACCGCCTCCCCGAGGGCGATCTTCTCCTGGTGGGGTTTGATCTTCTTAAGAACCTTGGCGACCGCCTTCTTGTCGACCTGGACCCAGCGGTCGCCCAGCTTAAAGAGGGCGCTCTGGGCCTCCGCCAGCGCCTCCAACTCAGCGAACGAGACCGGAATGCCACCCAGGGCGATCTCCCAGTCGACCTCGATCAGTTGGTGGAGCCCCATCCGCTCCTGGCCCTTCGGCCGCAGGTGCATCGTCACGGTCGGCTGCTCGGTCCGGAGGAGGCCCTTCTCGACCTGGACCAGGAAGCCAGCGCTCCGCAGGGCGGGCGCCCCGTGCTGCAGGAAGTCGATCACCTGCGCCTCGTCCAGGTGGAGGTGCGTCGGGTCCTGCTCGCCTCGCAGTGCGCTCAAGGGCGGGAAGATGCGCCCCAGTTGGGGCAGGTCGGCCAGGATGCGCTCCTCGGCGCCCAGGTAGCGGCCCTCCCCCAGGAAGATCTCCTCGCCCAGACTCGCCCAGACGTCGAAGGCAGGCCTGACGATGGGCTCCAACCCGCCGGTATGGACGGTTAGGCTCAGCAACCAGGGGGGCTGCCCCTCTTCGGGCTCTTCATCCTCGTCCAGATCCTCGTCCAGCTCCTCATCCACCACGAACTGCTTGCGCGGTGGGGAGAGCCGGAGACCGGTCTGGAGCGCCTCCGGCCCGCGGACCGGCTGAAGCGGATCCGTCCAGCGCCCGACCGCACCGACCAGGATGCCGGCGTCGGATAGTCCCGGCGGGAGGTCGGGGGCGCCGACCAACCCCTCGACCCAGGCCTGGTTCGCATTACGGGTGAGCCCCCGAGCGGGCCGTTCGGCCTCCTTCAGAAAGGAGCGGGCGAGCGCCTCCGTCCCGGCACTCAGGAAACGCTGGACGAGCGCCGGGGCCGGGAGCGGGCGGAAGGTGCGGGGCGCCCGCCCCGGTGGGACGACCGCCCGAGCGATATCCGGCAGGGCCGCTGTCAGTGCCTCAATCCGCGCTTCTGTGCCGGTCAGGATCGGCGTCCAGCGGGCAGACCAGACCCCGGCCTCCGCCCGGAGCAGGGGGACCGCCTTTCCCTCGGCCAGTCCCGCCAAGAGGAAGACGGCTAGATCGCGCAAAGCGAGCAGCGAGGGCGCCGGGGCGAGCCGAACGTCCCGTGCAAACCGTTCCGCCATGCCCTGCAGGAAGCAGACCCCGTCCGGCAGGGAGAGCCGATAGCCAGCCACCTTGGTCGGCTTCCAGCTCCGCGGCCCCGGCAGGAGGATGGGGAGGGTGACGACTGCGGCGCTGGGAAGGCCGAGGAGCAGGGGCGGAAACCAGTTGGGATGCAAAGTCAGGGGGCCCCCCCTCCGGGGGGCAACTGGCGGATTCATCCCCCAGAGAAAGAGGAAGCCGGACCCACCATCTGGCACGAAGGCGCCCTGAAC
>DATGYC010000116.1:0-4685 GCA_035298385.1 Symbiobacteriaceae bacterium
CACATCGCGGCGGGAGTGGAGCCAGATTACCTTCACCTCTGGCGGGAGCGCCTTGAGCTTGGCCACCATACGTGGCCGGTCAGCGTGCTTGAATCTCCAGATCCACTTGTAGAACTCCCAGTCCACCTGTTCCGGGCACCCCGGATCCAGATCCGGTCGGGACCGTCCCCGGTACTGGAAGAACCGCTTGGTCACGCCCCAGAGGGAACGCCAGCGGGGAAGGTCCAGGAAGATCACCGTATCCGCTCTGGCGAGACGTAAGTCTAGGGTGCTGTCGTAGTTCCCATCGATCAGCCAGCGCTCACCGGCCACGAGTCCTTCTTGGATCTGGATCCACGCTGCCTTGGGTGTTGGTACCCAACCGGGGCGCCAGAAGAGCCTGTCCAGGTGGTGGAGGGGTAGCTGTAGCCGTTCAGCGAGTTGTCGGGCCAGGGTCGACTTGCCTACCCCGGCGCAGCCGATGATCATCACACGTTGCATCCATTCGCCTCCTTTGGACTGGCTATCATACTTCGGCGCCTCAATTCCGTCAAGAGGTGCCCAATTCTGAGCGGTTCGATCGGCTGAAAAGCCTGCCGAACCGCTTTTTCTCGTTTGGCACGAGTGTTGCTACTAACAAAAGTGGAGGGATTGCAACGATGGCACAAGGTTCGCCTTACGGCATTCACCGGGTTCTGGAACCCCAGGGGGCTTTCCCGCAGCCCGCCTGGCGGATCGACAACAGCCCAGAGCCCTTTGACAACGAGATTCTGGTTGATGTCCAGACGCTTAACGTTGACTCCGCCTCCTTCCACCAGATCAGCCAGGAGGTTGGCGGCGGCCCAGAGGCGATCGCCGCTCGCATCCAGGCGATTGTGGCGGAGCGCGGCAAGCTGCATAACCCGGTAACGGGGAGCGGCGGCATGCTGATCGGCACCGTCCGCTCAGTTGGGCCAGCCCTGAACGTGGATCTGAAGCCCGGTGACCGGATCGCGACCCTGGTCTCGCTCAGCCTGACGCCGCTGAAGCTGGAGGCGATCCACGCCGTCAAGCCAGAGGCGGACCAGGTCGAGGTGACCGGAACGGCGATCCTCTTTGAGACGGGCATCTGGGCGAAGCTGCCCATGGATATCCCCGACCGGCTGGCGCTGGCAGTGCTGGACGTCTGCGGCGCCCCGGCCCAGGCGGCCCGCCTGACGAAGCCCGGCTCGACGGTGCTGATCTTGGGCGGTGGCGGCAAGTCTGGCCTGCTCTGCGCCTACGCAGCCAAGCGGGCGGGCGCCCAGCGCGTGATCGCCCTCGACTACAGCGAAGGGTCACTGGCGAGGGCTAGGGAGCTGGGCGCCGCGGACGTGGTGATCCAGGGCGATGCCCGCGACGGCGTCGCCGTCCTGAAGGCTGTCGGCGAGCCGGTCGACCTGACGCTCTCCTGCGTCAACGTGCCGGGGGCTGAACTCTCATCGATTCTGGCGACGAAGCCGGGCGGCATGGTCTACTTCTTCTCCATGTCGACCTCGTTTACGGCGGCCGCCCTGGGCGCCGAGGGGCTTGGCTCCCCGGTCGACATGTTGATCGGCAACGGCTACTACCCCGGTCATGCTGATTTGGCGCTTGAGTTGCTCCGGGAGTCGCCGAAGCTCCGGGCGATGTTTGAAGAGCTGTACGCGTAGTTTCCACAAACCATGAGGGGGACCCAACCATGCTGAAGGAACCGCGTAACTGGCGCGATATCCCGCTGTACAAAGACGCGACCGAGGAGCAGTGGAACGACTGGCGCTGGCAGGTCTCGCACCGGGTCAAGAACCTGGCGGAGCTCAAACAGGTGATCAACATCACCGAGGACGAGGAGCGGGCGATCAAGGACTCCGAGCACCTCTTCCGCCTCGGCATCACCCCGCACGCCTGCACCCTGATCGATCCGGACGACCCCAACTGCCCAATGCGCCTGCAGGCCGTGCCGAAGTACTCGGAGCTCCAGTGGGCGGACTTTGAGATGGGCGACCCGCTCCATGAGGACGTCGACTCGCCGGTGCATGGGCTTACCCACCGCTACCCGGACCGGGTCCTCTTCCTGATCACCCATGAGTGCTCCCTCTACTGCCGTCACTGCACCCGGCGCCGGATTGTGGGCGACTCCCAGGCGATGTCGACCGCGGAGCTGGATGCTGTCATCGACTATATCCGCAAGACGCCGCAGATCCGCGACGTGCTGATCTCGGGCGGCGACCCGCTGGCCGTGCCGGATAAGCGGCTGGAGTACGTCATCTCCAACCTCCGCAAGATCGAGCACGTTGAGATCATCCGCATCGGCACCCGTATGCCGGTCGTCATGCCCCAGCGGATCACGGACGACCTGGTCAACATGCTGAAGAAGTACCACCCGATCTGGCTCAACACCCACTTCAACCACCCGATGGAGCTGATGAACCCGACCAACCGGGCGGCGATGGAGAAGCTGGCGAACGCCGGCATCCCGACCGGTAACCAGTCGGTTCTTCTCAAGGGCGTCAACGACTGTGCCGTCGTGATGAAGAAGCTCCTGCATGAGCTGGTCAAGGTGCGCTGCCGCCCGTACTACATCTACGCCTGCGACCTCTCGGAGGGGCTGACGCACTTCCGGACGACCGTTGGTAAGGCCCTGGAGATCATGGAGGCGCTCCGTGGTCATACCTCCGGCTACGCCGTGCCGACCTTCGTCGTGGACGCCCCGGGCGGCGGCGGCAAGATCCCGGTCATGCCGAACTACCTGCTCTCCCATGGTGACGGCAAGGTCTACCTGCGCAACTTTGAAGGCAAGATCTCGGTCTACCACGAGGGCACGGCCTCGAACCACGTCGAGAACGGCATCTGCAAGATGTGCAATACGGACCACAGCTCGATCAACGTGGGTATTGCAGCGGAGTTGCACCGGACGAAGCCGAAGGCGGGGATGGTGCCCCTGCCGGAGAACGTGACCCGTCTGGGCGCCAAGCCGGCGATCATCTCGCTCGATACGCTGGAGCAGATCGACGCAGGGACGTTCAAGCACGTGGAAGAAGGCACCGATGACTAGCCTCCTCGATGCAGTCCTGGGGGAGTCGTTCCCCCAGCGGCTGGCGGTGATCGGCCTGTCCAAGAATGCGGGCAAGACCGTGGCACTTAACCATGTGATCCGGGCGGCAGCCGAGCGGGGCATTCCGCTCGGCCTGGTCTCGACCGGCCGGGACGGTGAGGTGGAGGATGCGATCACCGAACTGCCCAAGCCGCGGATCTGGGCGCCCGCTGGCGCCGTCCTCGCGACGGCGAAGGGCGCCCTCTCCGCCTGTGAGGCGAAGCTGGAGGTCCTAACGGAGTTGCCCCTGACCACACCCTTTGGCCGAGTCGTCCTCTGCCGGGTGGTGGCAGAGGGGCAGGTCCTGCTGATCGGACCGGGCTCCCGGAGCCGGGTGGCGACCGTCCTGGCCCACCTGGAGGCGGAGGGCGCCCAGCTCTCGCTGGTGGACGGCTCCTTCGACCGGATTGCAGCGGCAGCGCCGGACGTGACGGGGCGGGTTGTGCTGGCCGCTGGGGCGGCCTACAGCGTCCAGGAGAGCGAGACGCTCAGTCAGGTACGCCACGTGCTCGAGTCCTTCGACTTACCGGTCTGGAGGGGTCCTGAGGCAGTTAGTGGAAGCTCTGGCTCTGGGGTTGGCGCACAGGGTGGAGCGGGCACAAGTTCATCTGCTGGCCCCAGCGGTGGCCTAACTGCCCCAGCGATCCGCCTCGAGCGCCCAGACGGCTCTACCGAGCCGCTCCCGGTCGTCTCGACCCTCGCCCACCCCGACGCCTTTCTTCACCTGGTCGCCCCCGGCGACCGGCTCCACTTGAACGGCCCCCTGGCCGACCTACTCCTAAACGCCCTCATCCACCGACGGCTCTGGGACCTGGACTTGATCGTCCAGGACCCCACCCACCTGCTCGTCTCCCGCCTGCCCTGGCGCCGCTGGCGTAGCAACGGCGGCCGAGCCTGGGTGCGGCGCCCCGTACAGCTTCTGGCCGTCACGACCAACGCCTACAGCCCGGTCGGGCCGGCCTATGACCCCGTCGCCTTCCATGCAGCCGTCGCCCACCTAGCTGGGCGCCCTGTCTATGATCTGGAAGTCGGACTGACCACCTAATCGAACGGAGGTAGCGTCAATGGCGCTCACCATGAACGTTGACTCCCGGTTGATCGAGCGGGCCCGACAGGCCGCCGAACGGATCACCGGCAAGGTCCAGACCTTTATTGACCAGCACACGACGATCTCGACCGAGCGGGCGGTTGTCCGCCTTCTGGGCGTCGAAGGGAAGGGGCCTGATGAGGTCCCCCTCGCCAACCTGCTCCTCGAGCAGATCGCGGACGGAGGTGGGCTCGAGCGGGGCGCCGCCTACTGGGTGCTGAACGCCTGCGTCCACCACACCCTCTCCCCGCAACAGGTGGCCGAGGCGGTCGCCAACGGCACGCTTAACCTGCTCCAGGTACCGGCGTCGGAGCCCGAGTTGGTCGCCCGGGCTGCGGACTGGCTGAGCCGCGCAACCCTGACCCGCATCCGGCAAAACCGGGAGAACCGGGAGCGGCAGATTCGCCAGCGGGGTGAGCGCCCGACGCCCTGGAAGTACCTGATCGTAGCGACGGGCAACATCTACGAGGATGTGATCCAGGCGCAGAACGCCGCCCGCCAGGGCGCCGACGTGATCGCCGTCATCCG
>DATGYC010000117.1:0-3728 GCA_035298385.1 Symbiobacteriaceae bacterium
GTACTCCCACTTCAACCCCGACTTCACGGAGCGCTTCTTCGAACTCGCCCTGCAGACCGACTCCTTCTACCTGGTCGGGCTGCGCAAGGCGGGCCGGATCGATGGCGTCCTGGGCTACTTCTGGCGCAGCGGGGTGATGACCACCCCGATCTTTGGCTATGATACCAGCCTGCCGCAGGAACTCGGGCTCTACCGGATGATCTCGGCCATCCTGGCCCAGGAGGCAAGGCGGCGTGGGCTACTCCTGCATGCGAGTGCCGGCGCCGCCTCCTTCAAGCGGCTGCGCGGGGCGGTCCCGGCGATTGAGTACAGCGCCGTCTATGATCGGCACCTGCCGGTTCACCGGCGCCTGCCGTGGGCCATCCTCGGGTCCGTCCTGAACGCCGTCGCCGTGCCATTGATCCAACGACTGAAGCTCTAAGAGGAGGCCTCCCTCATGACCACCTACATCGCCCTCCTGCGGGCGATCAATGTCAGCGGCAAGAACATCATCAAGATGGCGGACCTGAAGCAGATGTTCGAGCGGATGGGCCTTGCCCGGGTTCAGACCTACATTCAGAGCGGCAACGTCCTCTTCCAGTCCACCGAAGAGGCGGCGCCGCTGCGCCAGCGCATCGAGGCGGAGATCCAGTCGGTCTTTGGCCTGACCGTTACGGTCATCCTGCGGACGGAAGCAGCGTTGGCGCAGGTGGTGGCGCGCTGCCCGTTTGCGGTGGATGAGGGGCTCTACGTCTCGTTCTTGGCGGAGGCGCCCGCTGCCGCAGGGATCGAAAAGTTGATGGAGTACCCGTTCGAGACGGAGGAGTGCCGCGTGCTCGGCGAGGAGGTCTACCTGCTCTACCGGGTGCGGGTCTCGGACTCGAAGGTGACGAACAGCCTCTTGGAGAAGCGGCTGGGGGTGCCCTCCACGGCGCGGAACTGGCGGACTATCAGCAAGCTGTTGGAACTGGCTCGGGCCATCTCTTGACGTCGGTCCTCGACTACTGATCGGCCCGCCGCTGGCGAAGCGCCTGCAGGATGGATGGATCCTGCATCGTGCCGTCCAGCTGGACCGCCACAACGGTGGCAGGCAAATCATGCTGGAGCTCGAGCGGCCCTTCGGTCAGATTAAGAATCGCCAGGTTCAGCGCCTCCTCCGGTGTGGGTCCTAGCCAGGCGATGGACGAATCAGCGCTCCACCACGCCCGCCAGCGTTCGTAGTTTGGATCCCATTCCACCACGACGTGAAACATCTATGCGCCTCCCATGTACAGATCGCTTGCAGCGCCACCAACTGGGCGCCGATCCCGTCCCATTCTTGACCGCCACGAGCACGTTGAAACGCAGCCAACACACAACAAGGAGGACCAAGGCGCCCAAGCGCCCTGATCCTCCCATTCTATTCCAACAGCCTACTCCGCTGCGTAGACCACCTGGCCACCCAGGATCGTCAGCGCCACGGTGATATCCTTGATCGCCTCCGGCGCCACCGTGAACGGATCCTGCGCCAGCAGGACCATATCCGCCAGGTAGCCCGGTGTCAGTTGCCCCTTCTCCCGCTCCTCGCCGACGGCGTAGGCCGCACCCCGGGTATGATGCGCAATCGCCTCCGCCACGCTGAACCGCTCATGCGGCTGGTAGCCGCCAGCGGGCGCCCCCGCCATCGTCTGCCGAGTGACGGCGGCGTAGAGCGCGTGCAGCGGGTTGATCGGCTCCACCGGGCAGTCCGAGCCGAAGCCGACCGGAATGCCGAGTTCGGCCATCGAACGCCAGGCGTAGGAGGAGTGCGCCCGCTCCGCCCCCACGCGGGACTCCAGGATCGGGTAGTCCGATGAGATGAAGCGCGGCTGGACATCCGCCACGGCGCCCAGCTCCCGCATCTCCTGCCAGAGCTCGGGGTACATGATCTGGCAGTGGATATTGCGCAGGCGGGAGACTGCCGGGTGACGGGGCGTCTTGGCCTCCCCCGCTACCGCCTGCAGCGCCTGCCGATAGGCGGCCAGCGTCTGGGCGAAGGAGCCGTCGCCGATGGCGTGGACGGCGACCTGGAAGCCGTGCCGCCGCGCCAGCTCCATCCGGGCGGCGAGGGCGTCGGTCTCCCAGAGGAAGAGGCCGGCCGTCGAACCGTCGTCGCTGTAGGGCGCCCGCAGGGCAGCGGTATGCCCGCCAAGCGAGCCATCGGTGAAGATCTTGGCCGAGCCGACCTTCAGCCACTCATCGCCAACGCCGGTCTGCCAGCCCCAGGCAATCGCCTTCTCCAGGTCGGCATGGTCGAAGTCCCACCAGATGCGCAGGGGGAGCCGGTCACCGCCGGACTGCAACTCACGGTAGAGTGAGTAGATGGTCTCGATCGGCCAGCCCTCGCCATCGTTGGTATGGACACCGGTCAGGCCATGGCGGGAGGCAGACTCGGCGCCTGCATGCAGCGCACGGCGATAGTCAGCCTCGGTCTTCGCCGGGATCGCTTGGCCGATCAGATCCATCGCATGCTCGCGCAGGATGCCGGTTGGGTAGCCTGCCGCATCCCGGTCGATCACGCCGCCCGCGGCGACGGTATGCGTATCGAGGATACCAGCCTGCTCGAAGGCGCGGGTGTTGGCCACGGCGATGTGGCCGCAGCGGCGGTTGATGATGACGGGGTGCTCAGGCGCTACGGCATCGAGGAGGGCGCGGTCTGGCAACTGGCCGCCCCAGAGCTCCTCATCCCAGCCGCGGCCCTGAATCCAGGTGCCAGCGGGGGAGCGCTCCGCCGCAGCCTGCACGAGGGCGGCCAGCTCTGCCAGCGTGCGCGCCTCGTGGGCGGGGACCTGCTCGAGGGCGAAGCCATAGCCAAGCAGGTGCATGTGGCAGTCGATCAGGCCGGGGATCAGGCGCCGGCCCTTTGCATCGATCACCTCGGTGAAGCGACCGATCCACTCCCGGATGGCGCTGGTGGTGCCGACCTCGACGATCCGGCCGCCCTTGACGGCCACGGCTTCGGCGTAGGGGCTATTCGGGTCCATCGTCGCCACCTGGGCGTTCAGTACGACGAGATCTGCTGACAAGGGAAGGCCTCCTCTGGAACTGACTCTGTGGGTGGATGATTCCACAGCGGAGCGCTGGTTCCCTGTTGTTAAAGCGTGAACGGATAGAGGACGAGGTCCGGCGTGCGCACCTGGACCCACGAACCGGGCGCCAAGGGCTCGCCCACGGCGTCGACCAGAATCAGCGAGGAGCCCAGCCGGATTGCAGCCGTCCCGTCGAGCTCGACCGCCTCCAACTGGGCGATGATCCGATTGCCATCGATGGTGGTGGCGATGAGGGGCTGGCTCTCCAGCGTGAGCCGGATTGCTGTGCCCCACTTGAGCTCCTTGGCGACGTCGATCTCCACGTCATGCTTGGACTCGGGCTTGGGGGTGGGGCCGACCCAGCGGGCCTCGCCGGCGCCCCACTCGCAGGTGAAGCGGACCCGCATCTCTCTGCCCTTGATCTGGACCGAATCAACCTGAATCTGCACCGGTCTTCTCTCCCTGAGGGCAGTACTGTGTCAGATAGACGCTGGCACCGGTGGCGCAGTTTCGGGCCCACGGGGCGGAAATAGATGGAAATAACTTGAAGGCTATGCTTACCCTTCGACATACCCCGGCCTTTTCACCCTCACCTGAAGAATGATATGGTTAAGAGAATCGGCAGAGAGAACTGCCATCCGAATCACTACGTAGGAGGCCAACCGCTGTGACTCCCAGCGCCTATCTGCTCCTCGTCCTCTG
>DATGYC010000118.1:0-4908 GCA_035298385.1 Symbiobacteriaceae bacterium
AACAAGCAGTTGCATGAAAATTTACCAACAGCCCCCTGTGGATAGTGTGGATAACTGTGGATAGCGTGTGGAAACTTCGGTGGACAAAAGAAAACTTTCGTTTGCGTGTTCTTTACTATCCGTTAATCATTTCTTAACAGAAAGAGGAGCGGATTGCGGGGTTGGTCTGCGACGTGGATCTCAAAGTGCAGGTGCGGACCGGTGGAGAAGCCCGTGGAGCCGACCTCCGCGATCACATCCCCCGCCGAGACCTCCTGCCCCTCCTTTACCTTGAGCATCGAGCAGTGGCCGTAGAGGGTGCGACTCCCATCCGGGTGAGTCAGGACGACCGCTAGGCCGTAGTCGTTCAGGCTCCCCGCGGTCGTTACACGCCCAGACCGGGCGGCGTGAATGAGGGCGCCCTCATCCGCGGCGAAGTCGATGCCCGTGTGCATCCGCCCCCATCGGGGACCGAACGGCGAGGTGAGCGGTGCGTCCAGGGGCCAGCGAAAGAGCCCCTGATACGGCTTCAGCTCCGCAACCATCTCAGCCGACCCGATCGTACTAGCGGGAAGGGCCAGCTCTTGACCGGGAAAGAGCGAATCCGGCTCCACATTCCGGTTCGCCCCCAGGAGATCGGCTAGGGCCACGCCGTACCGCCTGGCGATGGCAAAGAGGGTATCCCCCGACTCGACCTGGACGCGCAGCTTGCTGCCGGATCGGTCAGTGATGGGTACCACGCGCGCGCGGCCCTCGCTAGCGGTGGGCAGGGGCTGTCCCACCGGCGGCCGAGTCTGGGCCAGCGCCGCGCGAGCGCGCTCCGCCCGACCCCAGCCTAGCATGGCGGCGACGCCAACCAGCCAGACCAGGATCCCCAAGCGAAGCCGAAACGGCAGCCGATGCATCCCGTTCCCCCCTCAAGCCCGATGGGTACAGGTCTATGCACAGCTGCCGCATTTTATGTTATCCGCGGTCCTGGCCGTTCGCCCAGGACGGCTTCCGGTCTAGCCGGTGTGTCGCCTCAATGAAGCGGATCGTCCCGGTCTTGCCCCGCAGAGCGATCGAGTGTGTGGTGCCCAGCTGGTTGCCCTGGAAGCGAACTCCCCGTAGCAGATCCCCATCCGTGATGCCGGAGGCGGCGAAGAAGACGTCGTCGCCCTTGACCAGGTCATCGAGCCGCAGGATCTGGGTCGGGTCGGCGATGCCCATCGACTTGCAGCGCTCCACCTCGGCCTCATTCTCCGGGTAGAGGCGGGCTTGCATGTCGCCGCCCAAGCACTTGATCGCAGCGGCGGTCAGGACGCCCTCCGGGGCGCCCCCGATGCCCAGGAGCATGTCGACGCCCGTCCCCTCGATCGCCGCCGCAACAGCGGGGGCGACGTCGCCGTCGGAGATCAGCTTGATCCGGGCGCCCGCCTCCCGGCACTCCTGAATCAGCTTCTTGTGCCGCTCGCGATCCAGGATCACCACGGTCAGCTCCGAGACCTGCTTGCCCTTGGCCCGAGCGACCCACCGCAGGTTGGCGGTGATCGAGGCAGTCAAGTCAATGCACCCCTTCGCCTCCGGCCCAACGGCGATCTTCTCCATGTACATATCCGGAGCGTGGAGCAGGCACCCCTGCGGGGCGACCGCCACGACGGCGATCGAGCCGTTCAGCCCCTTCGCAACCAGGTTTGTCCCTTCCAGCGGGTCGACGGCCACGTCCACGGCCACGCCACCGGCGCCCACCTTCTCGCCAATGTAGAGCATGGGGGCCTCGTCCATCTCGCCCTCGCCAATCACGACGGTCCCGTCAATCTGCACCGAATCGAAGCCGCCCCGCATCGCATCGACCGCGAGCTGGTCGGCCTTGTTCTTATCGCCACGCCCCATCCACCGCGCCGAAGCCAGGGCCGCCGCTTCCGTCACCCGTACTAGTTCCAGCGCCAGTTCCCGTTCCAAATAAGGGCGCCCCCTTTGCTACTGCTCCTTCTATTCTAAGCGGTAGATAAGCGATTAAGGTTATAGATTGTTCGGTCGGTTTCGATCGAAGTTTTCTATCGTTACTGGAGGAAGAGACGAACGAGGAGCGCGATGAGGGCCAGGGCGACCACCTTCTCGATCGTAATGGTGAACCGCATCATTTCACCTTCCTTCAGTCACATCCTTATGCGGTTGTATAGGAGGAAACCACATGGCAATACTTACCGGTAGATGTTGACCGAAAGAGAAGAGGTGTCCCCTTGCGACTGGTACCGACTCAGGAAGCGGCTCGACTACTGGGAATGCCGAACTATACCCTACGGCGGCTCAGTGCACGAGGCGGCGACTGGCTAGAGCTGAATATCGGCCGCCTTCGGATCTACCGACTTGATCCAGAGCCCCACAGTCAGCGGCGCTTCGACGCTGACGAGATCCTCCGCCTGCTGGAGCGGCGCGGACGGAGAAGCGGTGGCTAACCGATGCGCTTAATCTTCATTCGTGAGGCTGCTACGTTACTCGGCGTAGGGGCATCCGCTATCAGAAGGCGGGTCTCCTCCGATCGACAATGGGTCGAGATCTACGGTGGGCGCCTACGGGTCTACCCAATGGACTCGACCCCCACCTCGCATCTGCGCTTTGACGCCGACGAGATCAACCGCCTCCTAATTCGCCTACGCAAGGAGCGCCCCCCGATCGATCGGTAAGGGGGTTCTAAGAAAAAAAGGCCGGCCCCCCATCAGGGGAGCCGGCCTTCCGCACGCTATACCTTACCCTTCGCCGCTTCCCAGTCCGCCAGGAAGCGCTCGATCCCCGAGTCCGTCAACGGATGCTTCAGCATCTGCAGGAAGACCTTGTGCGGGATCGTCGCGATGTGGGCGCCCGCCATGGCGCACTCCATCACCTGGCCCGGCGTCCGGACCGAGGCCGCGATGATCTCCGTATCCAGACCATGGATGGCGAAGATCTCGCTGATGTCGTGGATCAGCTTGATGCCATCGGTGGAGATGTCATCCAGGCGCCCCACGAACGGCGAGACGAAGGTGGCGCCAGCCCGGGCGCAGAGGAGCGCCTGGTTCGGCGTGAAGATCAGGGTCAGATTGGTCTTGACACCCAGCGCCGAAAGGCGGCTGCAGGCCTTCAGGCCCTCCGCCGTCATCGGCAGCTTGATCACGATATTCTTGTGCATCTCGTAGTACTGCTTCGCCTCTTCGACCATCTCATCCGCCTTCAGGGAGATGACCTCAGCCGAGATCGGCCCGTCCACGAGGAGCAGAATCTCGCGCAGAACATCCTTGAAGTTCCGCCCTTCCTTCGCCACTAGGCTCGGGTTGGTCGTCACGCCAGCGAGAACACC
This sequence comes from Symbiobacteriaceae bacterium, assembly GCA_035298385.1. Lineage (GTDB taxonomy): Bacteria > Bacillota > Sulfobacillia > Symbiobacteriales > Symbiobacteriaceae > DATGYC01. The sequence goes on from DATGYC010000118.1 coordinate 3,296, forward strand.
CCAGCTGGCAACCTCACGGATCTCATTCACATTCGCCGTATCAATAAAGAACTTCACGCGGAATACCCCTTCCATCGCCTGTACCCAGACGTAAGATCTGTCGGGCTTCAGCCGGTGTCGCCACCGGGCGCCCCAACTCGTCAGCTAGGCGAACGACACGTTGCACCAGGGCCTCGTTCGTCGCCAAGACACCCTTGCTGTAGTAGATATTGTCCTCCAAGCCGACCCGGACATGCCCGCCCAGCAGAATCGCCATCGTCGCCAGCGGCAGTTGGGCCCGACCGATCCCGGCGACTGACCAGGTGCAGCCAGCGGGAATCGACTCGGCCATGTGCAGGAGGTTCCGGACCGTCGGGGCGATGCCACCTGGGACGCCCATTACGAAATCGAAATGGAGCGGCAAGCGGAGGATCCCCTTCTTGACCAGCGCGAGGGCGTTATCAATGTGGCCCAGATCGAAGCATTCGATCTCCGGGACCACACCCTGCGCCACCATCTTCTGGGCGAAGGCCTCGATCATCTCGGGTGAGTTCCAGAAGACCTCACGCCCAAAGTTGACCGTGCCGGTCGTCAGGGTGGCCATCTCCGGCGCCAGTTCGACCGGTTGTAGCCGCTCCTCGGCGCTCATGCCCACAGCGCCGCCGGTTGAGACCTGGACGATCACGTCCGTCTCCTGGCGAATCGCCTCAATGATGGCGGCGTAGACCGCCTTCGACTGGGTCGGGGCGCCATCAGCCATCCGGCCATGCACGTGGACCATCGCAGCGCCAGCCTGGCGAACCCGGGCAGCATCTGCCGCCAGTTCAGCCGGAGTCACGGGCAGGTGCGGAACCTGGTCACGGGAGACCTCGGCCCCGTTCAGGGCACAGGTAATGACTAGCTTCTCCATCCCAACCGCCTCCAGGCCTAATGACTGGTCTGCTGGAACTCCTTGGGCACCATGCAGGTCCCGACCGCCCGGCAGACCAGCAACGGCTCGGTCAGCAGGTGGGCCTTGGAGGGCTGCTCCGGCAGGGGATCGGCGGCGATCACCTTGTAGGCGGCGAACTCCATCTTGCGCGAGGTGTTCCCGACCTTGACCAACTGGGCCCGCACCTCAATGTAGTCCCCAGCGTAGACCGGCGCCTTGAACTCGACCAACTCGTACGCGACGAAGAGCCCCTCGTCACCGTCATGGCGGATCAGGAGTTCGGTGGCCGCATCACCAAAGAGGGCCAACATGCGGGCGCCGTCCACCAGGTTGCCACCATAATGCGCATCATGGAGCGACATCCGGACCCGAAGCAGGGATTCCACGCGCTCTCGCCTCCCTAGGGCAGTTCAGACTGATACTTCCGCCACCAGGCGCTATTCTCCTCGTTAGGCGCGGTACCAATCGACCAATTCTGGATCGAATCGCTGACCGGGAGCCGGATCTCTTGCCGTAGATACTGGTACTCCTTCAGGTCGGCCTCTACCACGAGGACGAGACTGGTGCCGCTTGGCGAGACCGGGACCGCCACCTGACCAGCGCGGCTCTCGTACCGGCGGCCGTTGACCAGGATCGACCCGTTCACCAGGGCGCCCGTCTCATTGCGCAGTTCCAGCACCACCTGGGCGGACCTGCCGCGCAC